>JBKJKU010000146.1:0-8383 GCA_046597355.1 Aquabacterium sp. | reverse complement strand
CAGCGTGGGCACGATGGTGTAGAGCGAGTACGACACCAGCGACTGCAGCGCCCGGGTGCCGCGCTCGATGTCGCGCGACATGCCGCCGGTCTGGCGCTCGAGGTGAAAGCGCAGGCTCAGCGCATGCAGGTGGCCAAAGACCTCCAGCGCGATCTGCTTGGATGCCCCAAACGAGACCTTGGCAAATACCAGCTCACGCAGCTCGGTGAACAGGCTGGTGCACAGCCGCAGGCCGGCATAGGCCAGCAGGATGCCTGCCGGCACCACCAGCACGGCGCGGACGTCGCCGGGTTTGAGAGCCAGGGCGTCGACCAGGTGTTTGAGCAGCACCGGCACGCCCACGTTGGCCACTTTGGCGAGCAGCAAGAAGGTCAGCGCCAGCCCGACCCGCCAGCGGTACTGCCAAAGGTAGGGCAGCACCTTGCGCAAGGTTTGCCAGTCGGTGCGGGCAGCACCCGGCGCTGTCGGCGTGGGCAGGGACTGGGCGGCGGCGGAAGAGCGCATCGGCGGGAGCTACAGACAGAAAGTGGTGGCCGGGCACCGACCGCGTGAAAGAATCAGGTGCTGACAAGCCACCCAGGTGATGCCGATGAGCGACTCCGCAAGCCCCAGCAACCGGCAAACCCTGACCGGCCCCTTGAGTTTGCCTGACGGCAGCGAGCTGGTGCTGCGGGTGATGCCGCTACCGGCGGACGTCAATGGCAACGGCGACATCTTCGGCGGCTGGCTGATGGCGCAGATGGACCTGGCTGGGGCGGTGTTGCCGTCGCGCATCGCCAAGGGCCGTATCGCGACCGTGGCGGTCAACGAGTTCATCTTCAAGCAGCCGGTTTCGGTGGGCGACCTGGTCAGCTTCTACGCCCGGGTGGTACGGATCGGCACCACCTCGATCACCGTGCATGTGGAGGTGTTTGCCGAGCGCAACCCGGCCAACCTGCAGTGCGTCAAAGTGACCGAGGCCAACCTGACCTACGTGGCAATCGACGGCCAGGGCAAGCCCAGGCCGGTGCCCAAGGACTGACAGCCCCGCGGTACCAGCGGACAGGCTGACAGGCGCAGGCGGGTCCGTGCGGGCCGCTGGCCCTTGCTGTTCAATCCACAAAGAAGTCGGGGATCAAGTCCTTCGTGCCCGGCACCACCGCGTAGCGGTCAAAGTCGGTCACGCCATGCTGGGCCAGCAGTTCGTCGTCGATGTAGAAGTTGCCGCTGTGCAGCTTGGCATCGCTGGTCAGGATCAGGTGCGCGGCGTCGGACAAGATCTGCGGCGTGCGGCACTTATTCGTGTCCACCCCCGGGATCATCTGCAGCGCGGCGGTGTTGATCGCGGTGCGCGGCCACAGGCTGTTGACGGCAATGCCGAAGCGGCGGAACTCGCGGGCGTGGCCCAGCGTGCACATGCTCATGCCGTATTTGGCCAGGGTGTAGGCCACGTGCGGCGCAAACCAGTGCTCTTTCATGCTCAGCGGCGGGCTCATGTTGAGCACCTGCGGATTGCGGCCGGCAGCACCCGACTTGATCAACTCGGGCAGGCAGGCCTGGGTGCAGCAAAAGGTGCCGCGGGCGTTGACGCCCATCATCAAATCGAAGCGCTTCATCGGTGTGGCCGCCGTGGGCGTCAGGTTGATCGCGCTGGCGTTGTTGACCAGGATGTCGATGCCACCAAAACGCGCCACCGCTGCCGCCACCGCCTTCGCGACGGCAGCCTCGTCGCGGATGTCGGTGGCCACCGCCAGCGCCTGGCCACCGGCTGCCTCCACCGCCAGCACCGACGCCGACAGCGTGCCCGGCAGCTTGGGGTTGGGCTCGGTGGTCTTGGCCAACAGCACCAGGTTGGCACCGTCTTGCGCGGCGCGCACCGCAATCGCCAGGCCGATACCGCGTGAGGCACCGGTGATGAGCAGGGTCTTGCCTTTGAGGGATCGTGTGTCCATGAGGGTCTCCTGGGTTGAACGCTTCAAATCAAACTGGGGCTGCAGCCGCAGCGCAGAGCTGGGGCCAGACGGCGCTGGCGATGTGCTCGGCCAGGGCTTCGCCCCACAGCCGGTAGAGCGGCGCGCCGGGATGAAAGCCATCACGCGCCAGCATCGTCGGGTCGTGCAACGGCAAGTCGAACGGCAAATGGCTGATGCCGGACTGCAACGCCACCCACCGGGCCAGCGCGCGCTCGTGCGCGGCCGCGTCGCGCCCGGCGAGCCAGCGCAAAGGCTGCGGCAGGCCCGAGAATTTATGCATTGGCGGCACGGGGGTCAGCACCACATGGCGCACGCCGGTGCGCTGGCGCAATGCGGCGACCAGATCGGCGCGTGCGGCCAGCGCAGTGGCTGGCCGCACCTGATCGACCACGTCATTGACGCCGGTCACCACCACCGCCACATCGGCCGGCAGCGCGTCAACCAGCAAGCCGGCGGCCTGGGCGGTGGTGACACCCGAGCTGGCACAAAGCTGCCAGTGCACCGCCAGGCCCAGCCGCCGCGCCAGCGCCTGGCTGAGCCGGCCCGCCAGCGCGTCGTCCTGCAGGTCCACGCCAACGCCTGCGGCAGAGGAATCGCCGACGATCAGCAGGCCGAGTTGGCCGTAGGCCGTTGCGCCGTCCGCCGTGACCCGGCCGCGCCGCGGGCCGGCGGCCTCGGGCAGCTTGGGCAGGCGCCAGCGGGTGTGCACTGCCTGGGCCAGCAGCAGCGGTGAAAGCGCCAGCTTCAGGGCGAGGTCGGCCATGCGGGTGTCAGCAGACCGATCGGCTCAAGGCGGTGGTCCGGGTTGGGGAGGCAACCGGCCCGCCCCTCAAAACTGGCTGAAATCCGGCTTGCGCTTCTGGAAGAAAGCCTGAAACGCCTCCATCGCCTCCGGGCTGCGCAGCCGGGCGCCAAACAGCGCGCTCTCGGCCGCCATCACCTCGCGGATGCGGGCTTTTTGCGGCTCGCGCATCAAGCGCTTGGTCTCGCGCACCGCCTGTGGCGGCAGGTTGTTGAAGCGCTCGGCCATGCGCCGGGCATGGTTGACCACCTCAGCCGCGGGCAGCACCGCATTGGCAATGCCGCAGTCCACCGCGTCGCTGCCCGAAAACGGCTCGCCCAGCATCAGCTTCTCGGCCGCGCGGACATGGCCCAGCAGCGCCGGCAACAGCAGGCTGCTGGCGTACTCGGGCACCAGGCCCAGGCTGACAAAGGGCATCGCCAGCCGCGACTCGTCGCTGACGTAGACCAGATCGCAATGCAGCAGCATCGTGGTGCCGATGCCGACGGCCGCCCCGGTGACCGCCGCGACCACCGGTTTTTCGAAATCGACCAGCGCATGCATGAAGCGGATCACCGGCGGCATCGCTGCGCCCTCAGCGCCCTCACCACTGGCCGGCGGACGCTGCATGAAGTCCTCGATGTCGTTGCCCGAGGTGAACACCCCCGGCTGGCCGGTGATCAGCACCGCACGCACGCCAGCGTCGGTGTTGGCGGCGATCAGCGCGTCGGCCATGGCGCTGTACATCGCCTGGGTCAGCGCGTTTTTTTTCTCGGGCCGGGCGATCTCGATCGTCAGCACCTTGTTGAAGGTGGCAGTGCGGATGCTCATGCAGGACTCCTGTTGTCGTTGATGCGGGGCGGTGTCCAGTCAGACTCAGACCCGCTCGAAGATGCCAGCCGCGCCCTGACCCGTGCCCACGCACATCGTGACCATGCCGTATTTCAGCTTGTGGCGGCGCAGCGCATGCACCACGGTGGCGGCGCGGATGGCGCCAGTGGCGCCCAGCGGATGACCCAGCGCAATCGCGCCGCCCATCGGGTTGACCACGGCCGGGTTCAGACCCACGGTGTTGATCACCGCCAGCGCTTGGGCGGCAAAGGCCTCGTTCAGCTCGATCCAGCCCATGTCGGCCAGGCTGAGGCCGGCGTTCTTGAGTGCCGCCGGTATCGCCTCGATCGGGCCGATGCCCATCAACTCAGGCGGCACGCCGCGCGAGGCAAAGCTGACGAAGCGGGCCAGCGGCGTCAGGCCAAACTGCTTGACGGCTTTTTCGCTGGCCAGGATCAAACAGCCGGCGCCGTCGCTGGTCTGTGAGCTGTTGCCGGCCGTCACGCTGCCCTTGGCGGCAAACACGGCCCGCAGCTTGGCCAGCGCGGCCAGCGTGGTCTCGGCGCGCGGGCCTTCGTCCAGGCTGACGGTGCGGGCGCGGATGTCGATCTCGCCCAAGGCGTCACCCATGCCCAGGTGCGGCGTGCGCTCCAGCACCTGCACCGGGGTGATCTCGTCGGCAAACGCGCCGGCTTGCTGGGCGGCGAGTGCCTTGAGGTGACTCTGCAAGGCAAACTCGTCTTGCGCCTCGCGGCTGACCTTCCACTGCTGCGCCACTTTTTCGGCCGTCAGCCCCATGCCGTAGGCGATGCCGACATTTTCGTCCTTGGCAAACACGGCCGGGTTGAACGACGGCTTGTTGCCCGACATCGGCACCATGCTCATGCTCTCGGCACCGGCGGCGATCATCACATCGGCCTCGCCGACGCGGATGCGGTCGGCCGCCATCTGCACCGCGCTCAAGCCCGACGCGCAAAAGCGGTTGACGGTGATGCCGCCCACCGAGTTGGGCAGTCCGGCCAGCAGCGCGCCGACCCGGGCGATGTTCATGCCCTGCTCACCCTCGGGCATGGCGCATCCGACGATGGCATCCTCGATGGCCTTGGGGTCCAGCCCCGGCACCTGGCGCAGGGCGGCCTGGATGGCGTAGACCAGCAGGTCGTCCGGCCGGGTGTTGCGGAAAAAGCCTCGGTGGCTCTTGCCGATCGGGGTGCGGCTGGCCGCGACGATGTAGGCGTCTTGGATCTGTTTCATCGCAGGTTCCTTTTGCGAAAACTTTTGCAAATGTGCGGTTCAAGCCAAGCGACGACCTTGAGGGGGCTGAGGCCGGACACAAACGGCATGCCGTTTGTGCCTGCCGAAGGGCTGGGCTTCTGGCCCAGCGCGGCCTGCAAGGACGCCAAAGGCGCTTCGGGGGTGGTCAATTGCGAACGGGCTTGCCCGTTTGCAGCAAACCCATGATCCGTTCCTGCGATTTCGGGTGTTCCAGCAGGCTGCAGAAGTGCTTGCGCTCCAGTGCCATCAGGTACTCCTCACTGACCATCGAGCCAGCCTCGACCTCGCCACCGCACACCACGTCGGCGATCAGGCTGGCGATGTGAAAGTCGTGTGCGCTGATGAAGCCGCCGTCGCGCATGCCCACCAGTTGCGCCTTGATGGTGGCTAGCCCTGAGCGGCCCGCCACCGGGAACAAGCCCTTGAGTGGCGCACGCCAGTTGCTGGCGGCCATCGCCTTGACCTGCGCGATGGCGATGAACAGCAGCTCGTCCTTGTGCGCCACGATCACGTCGTCTTTGAGCAGATAGCCCAGCTTGCGGCTCTCCAGCGCGCTGGTGCCAACGGTGGCGGTTGCTGCGGCCTGGAAGCCGTCTTTGACAAAGGCCAGCAGGTCGGTGCTGTTGGCGGCAGCCGCCGCTTCAGCCGCACGGCGGGCGATGAAAGTCAGGCCACCGCCGCCGGGCACCAGGCCCACGCCCACTTCGACCAAGCCGACATAGGTTTCCATGTGCGCGACGCGCTTGGCGCAGTGCACCGCGATCTCGCAGCCACCGCCCAGCGCCAGACCGCGCATCGCGGCCACGGTGGGCACGGCGGCGTAGCGCAAGCGCAGCAAGGCGTCTTGCAGCTTTTTGATCTCAGGCGCAATGCCCTTCGCGCCCAGTTTCATGAAGGTGGGCAGCATGGCTTCGAGGTTGGCGCCGGCTGAGAACGGCTCGTCGCCCGACCAGATCACCAGGCCGTCGTAACCTGCCTCGGCCAGCTCCACCGCCTTGAGCAAGCCCTCGATCACGCCGGGGCCGATCAAGTGCATCTTGCTGGTGATGCTGGCGATCAGCACCGCGCCGTCCAGCGTCCAGAGCCGGATCTCATCGTTTTTGAAGACCTCGGTGCCGGCCGCGATAAAGGGCTGACCGCCCTCGCCGGCCAGTGATTCGGGAAAGTGCTGGCGGGCATAGACCGGCAGCGTCGAGCGCGCCAGCAGCTGGCCCTGGGCGGCGCTCCACGAGCCTTCCGGGCTGTGCACGCCTGTACGGCCATCGAACACCCAATCCGGAAGCGGCGCACTGCTCAGCGCCTTGCCGGCATCGATATCGGCCTTGACCCAGCCGGCCACCTGCTGCCAGCCGGCGGCTTGCCAGAGCTCAAACACGCCCTGCTTCATGCCAAAGCCCCAGCGCATCGCCAGGTCCACCTCGCGGGCCGACTCGGCCACCTCGGCCAGGTGCACCGCTGCGTAATGAAAGCCATTGCGCAGGATCGCCCACAAAAACTGGGCCTGCGGGTTGCTGGACTCGCGCAGCAGCTTGAGCCTCTCGGGCGCGGGCTTTTTGAGGATGCGGTCGATCAGCGCGTCGGCCTTGGCGCCCGACGGCACGTAGCCACCTTGGCCGTCGTTGGCGCCTAAGTCAAAGCGCAGGATGTCCTTGCCCACCTTCTTGAAAAACCCCGCCTGGGCCTTTTGCCCCAGCGCGCCGTCAGCGATCAGACGGGCCACTGCCGCCGGCGTGGCGTAGCTGGCGTAAAACGGGTCGTTGGATTTGTCGGGCCCCAGGTTGTCCTGCAGCGTCTTGACCACATGGGCCAGTGTGTCGATGCCCACCACGTCGGCGGTACGGAAGGTGCCGCTGCTGGCGCGGCCCAGCTTCTTGCCGGTCAGGTCGTCCACCACGTCGTAGCTCAGGCCGTAGTTCTCAGCCTCCTTGATCGTGCCCAGCATGCCGGCAATGCCGATGCGGTTGGCCACGAAGTTGGGCGTGTCCTTGGCCCGCACCACGCCCTTGCCCAGGCAACGGGTGACAAAGGTTTCCAGCTCGTCCAGCACTGCCGCATCGGTGCTGGGCGCTGGGATCAGCTCCACAAGTTGCATGTAGCGCGGCGGGTTGAAGAAATGGATGCCGCAAAACCTGGGCTGGATCGACGCCGGCAGCACCGCTGCCAGCTGGGTGATCGACAAGCCAGAGGTGTTGCTGGCCACGATCGCCTGGGCGCTGAGGTGCGGCGCAATCTTGGTGTAGAGGTCGAGCTTCCAGTCCAGCCGCTCGGCAATGGCCTCGATCACCAGGTCGCAGCCGGCCAGCAAGTCCAGGTGCTCGTCGTAGTTGGCGGGCTGGATCAGGGCCAGGTCAGACGCCACGCCGATCGGCGACGGCTTGAGCTTCTTCAGCCCGTCCAGCGCCTTCAGCACGACGCCGTTCTTGACGCCGTCCTTGGCCGGCAGGTCAAACAGCAACACCGGCACGCCGACATTGACCAGGTGGGCAGCAATCTGCGCGCCCATCACGCCGGCGCCGAGCACGGCCACCTTGCGAACGTTGAAACGGTTCATTGCTCACTCTCCAGGGGATTCATTCGGACGGGCTTGCGCCAGGCCACGGCGGGTGGCGAGGCCAATTGCGGCGCAGCAGGTTCAGGCTGGCAGCGTTATTCGACGCGAATCCACTGTTGGTTGCGGAAGAACGGGCCAATGTAGCCGCGCACCTCCATAGCCTTGCCACCGTCCACGGGTTTGAGGCGCAACTTGTAGACCTTGCCATTTTTCGGGTCCAGGATCTCGCCGCCCTCCCACAGCTGCTTGTCAGCATCGGGCTTGACATTGCGCACGATGGTCATGCCCAGCGTCGGCTTGTCCTTGCGCTCGTCAGTGCATTTGTCGCACTTGCTGTCCTGCTTGCTCGGGTCGGTGATCTTTTCGATCTTGCCACTGAGCACGCCGCCGGTCTCGGTGATGCGCACCTGGGAGGTCTCGGCCTTGGTCTCGTCGTCAATCGTCTTCCACAAACCCACCGGGGTGGATTGGGCCAGCACCGTACCTGCGACAGCGGCCAGCGCCAGCGCGATGAATGTCTTTTTCATGGGGTTCTCCTCGGGTTGATCAGAACAGGGCTTCGTCCATCGCCATCAGCGGCGCCGAGCCTGCGCGTGCGGTGCGGATCAGCGTGGCGGTCTCGGGCAGCAACTTGGCAAAGTAGAAACGGGCGGTGGCGAGCTTGGCGGTGTAAAACGGATCGGCCGCCTTGTCACTGTTTTTCTGTGCATCCAGTGCCACCCGCGCCATGCGGGCAAAGAAATAGGCAAAACACAAATGGCCCACCACGCGCAGGTAGTCCACCGCCGCTGCACCCACCTCGTCGGCATTGCCAAAACCCTTCATGCCCAGCTCGGTGGTCAGCTTGGTGACCTTGTCACCCAGGTCGGCCAGCGGGTTGATGAACTCCTGCATCGCCTCGTCCGTGCCCTCGTCCTCGACAAACTCGGCAATGCGCTTGCCAAATTTCTTGAGCTTGGCGCCGTTGTCGCCCAGCACCTTGCGGCCCAGCAA
>JBKJKU010000343.1:0-7970 GCA_046597355.1 Aquabacterium sp. | reverse complement strand
GCCCAACCAGCAAGCCATCCCCGCAGTGGAATACCTGATGAGCAAGGGCGGCGGCTCGGCCAAGCGCTTTGTGCTGCTGGGTACCGACTACGTCTACCCGCGCACCACCAACAAGATCCTGCGCTCGTTCCTGAAATCCAAGGGTGTGGCCGACGCCGACATCATGGAGGAGTACACCCCCTTCGGCCACGCCGACTACCAGGGCATCATCGCCAAGATCAAGAAGTTTGCCGGCGAGGGCAAGAAGACGGCGGTGGTCTCGACCATCAATGGCGACTCCAACGTGCCGTTCTACAAAGAACTGGGCAACCAGGGCCTGAAGGCGACCGACGTGCCAGTGGTGGCGTTCTCGGTGGGTGAAGAAGAACTGCGTGGCGTGGACACCAAGCCGCTGGTCGGCCACCTGGCTGCCTGGAACTACTTCATGAGCATCAAGAGCCCGGCCAACACCGCGTTTGTCAAGCAGTGGAGCGACTATGCCAAGGCCAAGGGCATCGCCGGCCACAAGGACAAGCCGCTGACCAACGACCCGATGGAGGCCACCTACATCGGCATCCACATGTGGAAAGCAGCCGTCGAGAAAGCCAAGAGCACCGACACCGACAAGGTGATCGCGGCGATGGCCGGCCAGACCTTCCAGGCACCTGGCGGTTTTGTGTCCACGATGGATGCCAAGAACCACCACCTGCACAAGCCGGTATTCATCGGCGAGATCAAGGCCGATGGTCAGTTTGGCGTGGTCTGGAAGACCAAGGGCCCGGTCAAGGCCGAGCCCTGGAGCCCGTACATCCCCGAGAACAAGGGCAAGAAGGACGAGCCCGAGAAGAAGTGAGCCCCGGCCGCCTGGCGGCCGCCCCCTAGGGGCTGTCGAAACCGGACCGGGAAACCCGGATCCGGTTTCGCCCTTCGATCGGCAGCCCGCTCCCCTGGCCGCTTTGCGGCCTGTCCCCTGCCGGGAACAAGAACCCGTACGACTGCCATGAGCTGCGCTGCCGTTCCATGAGATTCGCCATTGCCTTGCTGCTGGCCTCGATGCTATCGTGGTTTGCAACCCCATTTGCCTTTGCACTGACCCCCGAGCAGGCCGGCCGGATTGCAGCCGGCGAACTGGACGACCGTATCAAGACGCTGAACGCGGTGGTGGCCGAGGCCGACACTGCGTTGGAGCCCTTTGTCAAAGCCCTGCTCGACGAGACCGTCAAGACTGCGGCGGGCAAGGCCTACATCGTGGCCGACGGCAAGACGGTCGAGGCGGCCAGCGGCAAGCCGGCTGTGCTGCCGGCCGACGCCGAGGACACCGTCACCAACAACCGGATGCGCCGCGAGCTGGAATCAGCGATTGCGGTGCTCAGACTGGTGTCGCCCGACCGCGCAGTGCGGGCTGCGGCGATCACCGAACTGAAAGACCAGGTCGACGAGGGCAAGCTGGGCCTGATCGACAAGGCGACCAACGCCGAGACCGACCCGGACTTGAAAGCCCGACTGCAACTGCTGCGCGCAGCGGTGCTGATCTCATCGGACGACCCCGCCAAACGCCTGACTGCCGCCAAGGCGCTCTCGGGCAGCAGCTCACCGGCCACCCGGTCCTTGCTGCTGGAAAAACTGCGCACCGAGACGGATGCCACGGTCAAGGCTGCAATCCAGGCCGCGCTCGACAGCGTGCAGGGCCAGCTGGTCTGGGGCGAACGACTGGGTCTGTTGTTCACCGGCTTGAGCCTGGGGTCGATCCTGCTCTTGGTGGCTCTGGGCCTGGCCATCACCTACGGCCTGATGGGCGTGATCAACATGGCCCACGGCGAGTTGATGATGATCGGTGCCTATGCCACCTATGTGGTGCAAAACCTGTTCCGCGACCACCTGCCCGGCGCGTTTGACTGGTACATCGTGGTGGCGATACCGGCGGCTTTTTTGGCCAGTGCCGGGGTCGGTGCGGTGCTGGAGCGCACGGTGATCCGCTGGCTCTACGGCCGGCCGCTGGAGACATTGCTGGCCACCTGGGGCATCAGCCTGGTGCTGATGCAGGCGGTGCGGTCACTGTTTGGCGCGCAGAACGTCGGGGTCGAGAACCCGGCCTGGATGTCGGGCGGCGTGCAGGTGCTGCCCAACCTGGTGTTGCCCTACAACCGGCTGGCGATCCTGGTGTTTGCCGCAGCAGTGTTGCTGGCCATGGCCGCCCTGATCGGCAAGACCCGGCTGGGCCTGTTTGTGCGCGCCGTGACGCAGAACCGGCGCATGGCGTCTTGCGTGGGTGTCAACACTTCGCGCATCGACATGCTGGCGTTTGCCTTGGGTGCGGGCATCGCCGGGCTGGCAGGCTGCGCGCTAAGCCAGGTCGGCAATGTCGGGCCGGACCTGGGGCAGGGCTACATCGTCGATTCGTTCATGGTGGTGGTGCTGGGCGGCGTGGGCCAATTGGCCGGCACGGTCTACGCCGCGCTGGGCCTGGGCCTGATGAACAAACTGCTGGAGGGCTGGGCCGGTGCGGTGCTGGCCAAGATCATGGTGCTGGTGTTCATCGTGGTCTTCATACAGAAGCGACCGCAAGGAATTTTTGCCGTCAAGGGCCGGAGCGCTGAAGCATGATGCCCCCCCCCCGAAGCGACTTCGTCGCTCCCCCCCAGGGGGGCCAAGCCCGGACGGAAGACAGACCCGACGGACTGTCTTCCGCCTGCGAGGGCCAGTCGGCCTGCCCGCCGACTGGCGCCGCCAGCGGCCCGGCGGAGCCGGCTCCGCGGCGTCTGCTTGACGGTCCTCCGCTGCTACAGCGTCGCGGGCTGTTGCTGGGTGTGCGCGGCTGGACGGCGGTGATCAGCGCCTTGGCGGTGCTGACCGTTTTGATCCCGCTGCTCAACAGGGTCGTGCCCGCTGACAGCGTGTTTCACCTGAGCGACTACGCCGTCGGCCTGACCGGCAAGATCTTGTGCTACGCCATCTGCGCGCTGGCGATGGACCTGATCTGGGGCTACACCGGCATCCTGTCGCTGGGGCACGGCCTGTTTTTTGCGCTCGGCGGCTACGGCATGGGCATGTACTTGATGCGCCAGATCGGCCGCGACGGCAACTACAAGAGCGACCTGCCCGACTTCATGGTGTTCTTGAACTGGAAGGAGTTGCCCTGGACCTGGGCGCTGTCCGATTCTTTTGCCGCCCAGATGGCGCTGGTGGTGCTGGTGCCCGGGCTGCTGGCGCTGGTGTTTGGCTGGTTTGCCTTCCGGTCGCGCATCAAGGGGGTGTATTTTTCGATCATCACCCAGGCCCTGACTTACGCGGCCATGCTGCTGTTCTTCCGCAACGAGACCGGGTTTGGCGGCAACAACGGCTTTACCGACTTCAAGCGCATCCTGGATGTGCCGATTGCCACGCCCACCACCCGCATCACACTGTTCATCATCACCGGCGCCACGCTGGTGGGCTTTTATTTGCTGGCGCGGCTGATCGTCAACAGCAAGTATGGCCGGGTCTTGCAGGCCATCCGCGACGCCGAGACGCGGGTGATGTTCACCGGCTACAACCCGCTGGCCTACAAGCTGTCGATCTGGACGCTGAGCGCGGTGATGTGCGGTGTGGCCGGCGCGCTTTATGTCCCGCAGGTGGGCATCATCAACCCCAGCGAGATGAGCCCATCGGCCGGCATCGAGATCGCGATCTGGGCCGCGGTGGGCGGCCGCGCCACACTCATCGGGCCCATCATCGGCGCGTTTTTTGTCAACGGCGCCAAGAGCTGGTTCACCGTGGCCTTCCCCGAGTTCTGGTTGTACTTCCTGGGCGCGCTGTTCATCGCTGTGACGCTGTTTTTGCCGCAAGGCATCGTCGGGCTGTTCAAACGGTTCACCCGCAGCGGCACCGATGCCGCCAACCGGACAAACGCATGACCCCCGACCTGATGGCAGAAGGCGCGCGCCGCCGCGAAGCCTACGCCGCCCGCCAGCAGGCCAACACCGGCACCGAGAGCGGTGGCCGGCAAGCCGCCTTTGGCCGCATCGCCAAGCTGGGCGTGCCCGACTTCACCCACGGCGTGGCGCTGTACCTGGACGACATCACTGTCAGCTTCGATGGCTTTCGGGCGCTGAACAAGCTCAGCCTGGCGGTCAACGTGGGCGAGTTGCGCTGCATCATCGGCCCCAATGGTGCCGGCAAGACCACGATGATGGACTGCATCACCGGCAAGACCCGGCCCGACAGCGGACGGGCATTTTTTGGCTCGACCATCGACCTGCTGCGCCTGACCGAGCCCGAGATCGCGCAGATCGGCATCGGCCGCAAGTTCCAGAAGCCCACGGTCTACGAGGAGCTGAGCGTCTTCGAGAACCTGGAGCTGGCGCTGGCCGACGACCGGCGGGTGCGGGCCTCGCTGTTTTCGCGCCTGACGGGCACCCAGCTCGACCACATCGGCGAGATATTGACCACCATCCACCTGCGTGGCGAGGCCCAGCGCATTGCCGGCCTGCTCAGCCACGGCCAAAAGCAATGGCTGGAGATCGGCATGCTGCTGATGCAAGACCCCAAGCTCTTGCTGCTCGACGAGCCGGTGGCCGGCATGACCGATGAGGAAACCGAGCGCACGGCGGAGCTGTTCTTGTCGCTGGAGGGCAAGCACTCGCTGGTGGTGGTGGAGCACGACATGAAGTTTGTCGACCAACTCACCCAAGGCCGCAAAAAAGTGACGGTGCTGCACGAGGGCAGTGTGCTGGCCGAGGGCCTGTTGTCCGAGGTGCAGGCCAATGAGAAGGTTGTCGAGGTCTACCTTGGCCGCTGAGAACTCCCCCGCCCTGCTCAACGTCAGTGGCCTCAACCAGTATTACGGCGGCTCGCACATCCTGCGCAACCTGTCGTTTGAGGCCCAGGTTGGCGAGGTCACGGTGGTGCTGGGCCGCAACGGGGTGGGCAAGACCACCCTGCTCAAAAGCCTGATGGGCGTGGTACCGATCAAGACCGGCAGCATTACGCTGGGCGGTGCCGACATCGCCCGCGCCACGCCCTATGAGCGGGTGCGGCTGGGTGTGGGCTATGTGCCGCAGGGCCGCGAGATCTTTTCGCGCCTGACGGTCGAGGACAACCTGCGCATGGGCCTGGCCGTCAAGCCGGGTGGCACGCCGATCCCGCCTGAGCTCTTCGAGCTGTTTCCGGTGCTCAAGCAGATGCTGCACCGGCGCGGGGGTGACCTGTCGGGCGGCCAGCAGCAGCAGCTGGCGATTGCCCGGGCGCTGGCGGCCAGCCCCAAGTTGCTGATCCTGGACGAGCCGACCGAAGGCATCCAACCCAGCATCATCAAGGACATCGGACGCGTCATCCGCAGGTTGGCTGACTTGGGGCTGAACGGCCAGCGCATGGCGGTGGTGCTGGTCGAGCAGTACTACGACTTTGCCGCCGAACTGGCCGACCAGTACCTGGTGATGGAGCGTGGCGAGATCATTGCCCGCGGTCGCGGCGCCGACATGGCGGCCGACGGTGTGCGCCAGCGCATGGCAATTTGAGCCGACACGGGCCTGGACCGGCGCCAGACTGAGGGCGACCGTCTGGGCGGGGCAGGTGGGTGTTTGCACCGAAGACCTGTTTGCGCCGAGGCCGTTTGCGGCGGGCTTGAATAGGTTGCTGCTGTATGGCGTGCACAGAAGTCGTCTCGGCTGACGGCTTGCGATCCTTCAGCGACATAGACACTCTTGAACTCGACGCCCCAAAGCTGCCGGTCGTATACATGCAGAGGCACCCGAAGGAGGCCCCGCGAAGGCGGTCGCTCACAGGGGGCGGCACTGAGGATTGAGCAGAACTTCTCCGCAATTGTCATCTTCATCCCCTTGCGCCAGGCGACGGGCTCAACGCAATCAAGACCGCGGCATTCAAACTTGTCATGCGGCTGCGGTTTTCAGACCACACGCTGCAACGGTGCACTGACCCGCGCATCGGCATGGTTGTGGCGATGGTCACCTCTGCGGCGGACTGCGTTCCCGGGTCGCTGCGCCTGGCTGGGATGAGCCGGCGACAAAACACGCCTTGGCCATCACTTGCCGTTCCGCGAAAATGGAAGTGCCAGTCCACAGTCGTCGTGGCCGGCGCGACTCGATCCGAAGCTGACAGTCATTGACGGCGCTCGCGCCTTCAGGGTTCAATCGGGGCCATTCAGCGACACCCACGACACCTTGCAAACTCGACCGCGCATCCGTCATTCAATACCTCTCGCCGAGTCCGGCCAGGGGGTTAAAGCACAGTCTCGTTAGATAACTCGGAGGCACTATCGTGGACACGCATAAGGGCAACATGAATCTAGCCGCCAAGGGAAGTCGGTTGGCAATCGATCAATGGATGTCGCGAGTGTCATGGCGCCGTGTTGTGGGCACGCTGGGTGAAGCCGCGTGGTTGGTCTCAGCAGTCTCTCCCGCATTAGCTCAGGCGAGTTCTCGCCTCTGTCCTCCGCCCAGCCAACGGACCGACGAACCAGGACCCACCTGCTCCACGGGTAACGAGAAACTGGGGCGGTTGCCGCAGCGTCCCGTCTTTTGGCACATGGACACCTACCCGACGCGTGCCGCCGCGGAGGCAGTCAAAGGACCGCGCGGAATCGTCGTGGAGTCGTTTGGAAAGATCTGGCTGTTCACCATCGCCGAGGCGGGGTGGCGCCCTGTTGGTGGCGAGCGCGTCTCGGAAATCGGCCCAATGCCGGTGAAGTCGGACTCAGAGTACACAGCCGTGTACCTGGAAAGCATTTTCGACCCTGGGATGACGGCACCGGTGCATGTACATTCGGGCCCCGAAGCCTTCTACACGTTGACCGGAGAAACATGTTTGGAGACCCCAGACGGTGTCCAAACGGGGCGTGGCGGCGGCAACGGGATCATCGTGCCCGGCGGTCCTCCCATGCTTCTAATGGCGACAGGCACCGTGCGGCGCCGGGGTATCGTGCTCATCCTGCACGACTCATCACATCCTGCGACGACCTTGGTCAACGATTGGACGCCGAAGGGCCTGTGCAAGCGGTAGTGGCCAGTTTGAGCCGCGAACACACCCGACGCGTCATCTGACAACGCGATGCACCTGAAGACCCGCTTTGAAGGTGATCATGATCGTCGTTCGAAAACTCAACTTCCTGAACACTGGAAGCCGCAACGATGCACCGCCGCGCAGTCGAGTTCGGAGACGCGCAAACAGCAGCCGGCAATGCACGCTCACCGGCTGCTGGTTTGGCGTAATCCGTCGGCAGTGACCGCCCATCTACTGATCTTCGTCGAAACGACCCGGGCACCCGCTTGAGGCTGCGGCCGGTCGCGATTCGCAGTCGAATGGCAGCGGGCTGCCGATACCTGACCTTGGCCGTCGCGTTGGACGGATGTCCGCGATACCTCGAAATCTACCCGTCGTTAGCCGCGGCCTGAATAAGCAATCCAACCGCTGATCGGGGGCGCCTGCCAACGACTCCTCCCGTGAGCGGCGGCCTATCGACCCGTTGCAGTCATTGAGGCTGTCAATTGGCTCGCGGGCAAGCCGACATTCATGGGCGACCGAGACCGATAGGCGCAACGATCTGCGGTAGTTCGAGCTTGCGCACCCGCTGGTCGCGGTGCCCTGCTGCCGGTTCCATTGACACCGACCTAGGCTCGTTGAGCCTTCTCGAAGTCGATCGGACTTACATACCCCAGCGTCGAGTGTCGGCGCGTCGGGTTGTAGAACCGCTCGATGTAGTCGAACACATCTGCCTTGACATCATCACGCGTACGGTAGACCTTGCGCGCGATCCGTTCGGTCTTCATTGAGCTGAAGAAGCTCTCCATCGCCGAGTTGTCCCAGACCTCGCCGGCGCGGCTCATGCTGCACTGAATGCCTTGCGCCTTGAGCAGGTCTTGGAAGTGCCCACTCGTGTATTGGCTTCCCTGGTCCGAGTGATGCAGCAGCGCCAGCGGTTTCCCGCGGCGCCAGACGGCCATCATCAGCGCATCGGCTACCAGGTGTGAGGTCATGTGGTTCTGCATCGACCAGCC
>JBKJKU010000047.1:0-13560 GCA_046597355.1 Aquabacterium sp. | reverse complement strand
ATGGCTTGGGCATCGAGCGTGCCGCGCATCAAACCGACCTCTTTTTGCAGCAACAGCACTTCGAGCAAGTCGCTGACGTTTTCGGTGTGGCTGATGATGTAGTGGCGGATGGCCTGTGCGCCAAAGCGTTCGCGCAGCACTTTGGCGGTCTCGAAAATGGCGAGTTCGCTTTGGGCGTGGTCCGAATAGATCGCGCCCATCACACGCAGGGGACGGGCATCGTTGAGCAACTCCAGCAACAGGCTGCGCTTGGCCATTTCATCGAGCTGTTGATAGGCGGGTGCGATGCGTGCCACGTTTAGCAACTCGGCCACCACCGCTTCGTGCTGGTCGGAACTTTGGCGCAAATCGACGGTGGCCAGGTGAAAGCCAAATACCTCGACCGCCCGAATCAAGGGATGCAGACGTTGCGTCACCAGCGCAGCACCGTGATGCGCCAGCAGGGAGGCTTCAATGGTGCGCAGGTCAGCCAGGAATTCCGCTGCGTTGGGGTAAGCGTTCTGGGGGGCGACCGCATGACGCGCCGCGTCGCCGCCGGTCAAATCTTTAAGCGCGGCAGCCAGTCGGGCGTAGACACCGATCAGGGCACGCCGATAGGGTTCGTCCATGCGGTGCTCGTTGATGTCGGGGGAGTGGTTTGCCAGCGCCTGCATCTCGGGCTGACAGTCCACCAGCATCGCCGACACGGACAGTTCACCGCCCAGGTAGTGCACTTCGGTCAGGTAGTGACGCAGCGCCATGTCGGCCTGGCGGCGCAGCGCGTGGGTCAGCGTTTGCGCGTTCACATTGGGGTTGCCGTCGCGGTCGCCCCCAATCCACTGGCCCATGCGCAGAAAGCTGTGCACCGGATGCTGGCCCAGTTCGCGCTCCAGATCGGCATAGATTTTGGGAATTTCCCGCAAAAATGTCGATTCGTAATAGCTCAATGCGTTTTCGACCTCGTCGGCGACCGTGAGTTTGGTGAAGCGCAAGAGCCGGGTTTGCCAGAGCTGCAGCACGCGCGCACGCATTTGTTCTTCGTTGCTGGCGAGTTCGCGCGGTGTCAGAGCGTCCTTGTTGGTGCTGATGCAGGCCGCCTTGAGCTTGATGTCATCGCGGACCGTGAGCAACTGGGCGATGGCACGCTCGGCGTCCAGAATGCTTTTGCGCTGCACCTCGGTGGGGTGGGCGGTGAGCACCGGCGAGATGTAGGCCTGCGTCAGCATCTGCGCCACATCGGCCGAGCGGATGTCGGCCTGGTGCAGGCGCTCGAAGGTCAGCGCCAATGAACCTTCTTGCTGGTGGCCTTGGCGCTGGTGGTGCTGGCGGCGGCGCACGTGGTGGCGGTCTTCGGCGATGTTGGCCAGGTGCGAAAAGTAGCTGAAGGCCCGTATCACGCTGACGGTCTGGTCGGCCGACAGGTTTTTCAGCAGCCGGTCCAGCACCCGGCCAGCCGAGGCGTCTTTTTTAAGCCGGTAGGCCACGGAGAGCTGGCGCACCCGCTCGATCAGCTCGAAGGCCTCCTTGCCTTCTTGCTCGCGGATCACGTCGCCCAGGATCCGGCCCAGCAGCCGGATGTCTTCCATCAGCGGCTTGTTCTTGGCGGCAGCGTCACTGGCATCTACTGCCTGGGTCCGGATCGCCGGCTTGGCAGCGGCGCGGCGGGCCGGGCTGGTCGGGGTGGGGGCTGAAGTGCTGGCTGAAGTGCTGGCTGAAGTGCTGGCTGAAGTGCTGGCAGGGCGGGGGATTTGTCGCATCAGGGTCTCCATCTTCGTAACCAAATTACCAATCGACCGACCGGCCGGCCATCGTAGCAGCCGTTTTGCTGCGCGCTGCAGGCGCCGGGTGGGTGGGCAGGGTCTAGCGATAATCGGGCCACGATGACGCACGACACCCCAATCGCCGGCGTTGACGCCACTGCGCCGACCACCCTGATTGCCACCCGCGAAAGCCGCCTGGCGCTTTGGCAGGCCGAGCATGTGCGTGATCTGCTGGTCCAGCGCTTCGGCCTGGCGGTCGGCCTGCTGGGCATGACCACCCGCGGTGACCAGATCCTGGACCGGTCGCTCAGCAAGGTGGGCGGCAAGGGGCTCTTTGTCAAAGAGCTGGAGGTGGCGCTGGAAGAAGGCCGTGCGCACCTGGCGGTGCACTCCCTCAAGGACGTGCCGATGGCGCTGCCTGACGGCTTTGTGCTGGCCACCGTGCTGCAGCGCGAGGACCCGCGTGATGCGCTGGTGTGCCCGCATTACGACTCGGTGGCCGCGCTGCCGCCCGGTGCGGTGGTCGGCACGTCCAGCCTGCGCCGGGTGGTGCAACTGATGAACCTGCGGCCCGACCTGCGCATCGAACCGCTGCGCGGCAACCTCGACACCCGGCTGCGCAAGCTCGATGACGGCGGTTTCGATGCCATCGTGTTGGCAGCGGCGGGGTTGAAGCGGCTGGGCCTGGCCGGGCGCATCCGGGCCACCTTCGACGAAGCCGCGATGATCCCGGCAGCCGGCCAGGGCGCCTTGGGCATCGAGGTGCGGACTGACGCCACCGTGCTGCGTGGCCAATTGGCCCAGCTCACCCACGCGCCCACCTGGCTGGCCGTGCACGCGGAGCGGGCTGTGTCGCGGGCCTTGGGCGGCAGCTGCAGCATGCCGCTGGCGGCGCATGCCGTCTGGCACGGCACGGCGTTGGTGATCAGCGCCGCGCTCGGCCATGCCGAGCAGCCCGACCGGCCGCTGCTGCGCACCCAGCTGCGGGCGCAGATCGATGCCTCGGGCGACGCGGCGTCCACGCTGGCGGCCACTGCATTGGGCGAGCGCGCTGCAGCGCAATTGCGGGCGCTGGGTGCCGACAGCTACCTGGCGGCAGCGCCAGTCTGACTGGCCCGTCGGCCCGCTTGACCACCACCGCAACCCGTGCCCGCCGATCGCGCACCGCATCCACGACGGGTTGGCTACAACCATGTCGGGTGATGTCCCCCGGCGGTTGACTGACCCGGCGGGCGGCATCACGACCCGCGCCGGTGATGGGGATGCGGGCGCTGACCGGCTGCCCACCGTGCTGGTCACCCGGCCGCAGCCGCAGGCCGATGAATGGGTGGCCGCGCTGCAGGCGCTCGGCCTGCGTGCACAGGCCTTGCCGCTGCTCGGCATCGCTGCGCCGGCGGATTTGGGCCCGGTACACGCGGCCTGGCGTCACCTTGGCCAGCAGGCGGTGGTGATGTTTGTCAGCCCCAGCGCCGTTCAGCAGTTTTTTGCCGTGTGTCCGGTGGGTCTGGCCTGGCCGCCCAGGTTGATTGCTGCCGGCACCGGCCCCGGCACCCGGCAGGCCTTGTTGACGGCGGGCGTGCCCGCGGGGCTGGTGCTGACGCCGCCGGACAGCGCCGCCACGTTTGATTCCGAAGCCCTGTGGGCGGTGCTGCGGCCCCGGCTCAACTGGACCGGCCTGGACGTGCTGGTCGTGCGCGGCGAGGGCGGGCGTGACTGGCTGGCCGACACCTTGCGCCAGCACGGCGCACTGGTGCACTTTGTCGAGGCTTACCGGCGCACCGCGCCGGTGCTCGATGCCGCAGCGCAGCGCCTGCTGCAGCAGGCGCTGGCGCTGCCCGACGACTACTGCTGGCTGTTCAGCAGCAGCGAGGCAGTCGGCCACCTGCCCACGCTGGCGCCGGGTGCCGATTGGCGCCCAGCCGTGGCGCTGGCCAGCCACCCGCGCATTGCGCAAACCGCAGAACGCCTGGGCTTTGGCCGGGTTCAGCAGGTTGCGCCGGCGCCTGGGTCGGTTGCGGCAGCGCTGCGCAGTGGCCTGTCCGCGCACTGACAACGCTGGCCCCAAGCGGCCGTGCACTGCATTTCACTGCCTGCCCCGTCGATACAATCTTGCCGAACGTGAACGAACCCGCCCAAACCGCCGCTGCCGCTGCCGATACCCGCGCGGCCCCCGACCTGGCGCCCAGTGCGCCCAGCAGTACACCGGCCGCGCCGCCAGCCGGCACTGCGGCGCTGTCGGGACATATCGCCTGGATCGCGCTGGCCGTCGTCGGGGCGGTGAGCGTGGCTGCGATCACGCTGGCACTGCTGGGTCAACAGCGCGTCAAGTCGCTCGAACAAGAACTGGTGCGGCGCCAGCAAGACAGCCAGGGGCAGGCCATTGAAGCCCGCGCACTCGCCAAACAGGCGCAGGACGCCGCGCGCGCTGCCGAGTCCAAGGTCGGCATGCTCGAAGCCCGCGTCGCCGAGACCGCGCTGCAGCGCAGCCAGCTCGAAGACCTGATCGGCCAGCTGTCGCGCTCGCGGGACGAAAACGTGTTGGCCGACGTCGATGCAGCCGTGCGGGTGGCGGTGCAGCAAAGCGCCATCACCGGGAGTGCCGAGCCGCTGGCGTCTGCGCTGCGCCAGGCCGAGGAGCGGCTGGCCCGCATGAACCAGCCGCGTGTCGAACGGGTGCGCCGGGCCTTGGCACGCGACCTCGACCGGGTGCGCGCGGTGGCCATCACCGACATTGCCAGCCTGACCATCAAGCTCGACGAAGCCGTGCGCACCGTCGACGATCTGCCGCTGTTGTCGCAGCCCGAGCGGCGCAGCGCGGCGGCGGCGCCGGCCGCTACCGCGTCAGGCAGCGCGGCGCACGCCGCCAAAGACCCAAGTTGGTGGCCCTGGCTGCAGGACCAGTGGACGGTGGTCGCCGTCCGGGTCTGGAGCGAGGTCAAAGGCCTGATTCGCGTCACCCAGATTGACCACCCCGAGGCCATGCTGATGGCGCCTGAGCAAACCTGGTTCCTGCGTGAAAACCTCAAGCTGCGCCTGCTCAATGCGCGGTTGGCGCTGTTGTCGCGCCAGTTCGACACCGTGCAGGCCGATTTGCGCGACGCACAGACAAGCCTGGACCGCTATTTCGACCGTGCATCGCGCAAGGTGGTGATCACTGCCGATCTGGTGCGGCAGGTGGCCACCCAGGCCCGCCAGATGAGCCTGCCACGGCCTGACGAAACGCTGGCGGCGCTGGCCGCCACACAGGCTGGCCGCTGACCATGGCGCCAACGCATTGGCCCGTCGGCCAGGTTGACGGCCTGCACCCCCAGGCCAGCGGCGCGGCCCTGCCTGGCCTGCACTGACCATGCGCGCCGTCATCTGGTTGGTGCTGCTGTTCGTGGTGGCGGTGGTGGCCGCTCTCACGCTGGGTGACAACGACGGCCTGGCCTCGTTTTACTGGGCGGGCTGGCGCCTGGACCTGTCGCTCAACTTCTTTTTGCTCGTCGCGTTGGCCACGGGATTTGCCGTGGCCACTGCGGTACAGGCAGTGGGTGCGCTGATCGGCTTGCCCGCCCGGGCCCGTGAATGGCGCTCGCTGCGGCTGGAGCGCGCCGCCCATGCCGCCCTGCGCGAGGCCCAGGCCGAGTATTTCGGCGCCCGTTACACCCGCGCGCACAAGGCCGCACAGCGGGCCATCGGCCTGCGGCGCGACGTGCCTGCACTGGCCAATGACCACGAGTTCCAGATGCTGGCGCAATTGCTGGCCGCAGGCAGCCTGCACCGCTTGCAGGACAGGCCGCGGCGTGACGACCTGCTGCAACAGGCCCTGGGTGCCGGCCGACGCGGAAGCAGCGCGGCAGTGGATGACGGCGCTCGCCTGCTGGCCGCCGAGTGGGCGCTGGACGACCGCGACGGCCCGCGCGCCGAAGAACTGCTCAGCGAACTGCAGCCCGGCGTGGCCCGCCGTACCCAGGCCTTGCGGCTCAAGCTGCAGGCCGCGCGCCTGGCGCGCCGGCCCCTGGACGCATTGCACACCGCGCACCTGCTGGCCAACCACCAGGCCTTCTCACGGGTTGCCGCGCAGGCGCTGCTGCGCTCGCTGGCGATCGAGGCCCTGGACGCCCCGCACGACGCCGACCAACTCAGGCGCACCTGGCAACAGTTCGACAGCGCCGACCAGCGCGACCCCTTTGTCGTGGCCCGTGCCGTGCGCCGCGCCGCGGCGCTGGGTGCAGCCGACGAGGGGCGCACCTGGCTGCGGCCCCTGTGGGACCGGCTGGAGGCGCTGGGCGCTGATGGCCGTGCTGAAGTGGCGCTGGCAATGGCAGACGTGGCTGCGGGCGTTGGCGCCGACTGGCTGCCGCGCATTGAAGCGGCCCAGCGTGCCTTCCCCACCGAGGCCGCGATCCAGGCCGCGGTGGGTGCGGTACTGGTCGAGCGTCAACTTTGGGGCAAGGCACAGCGACCTCTGGAGCAGGCCGCCGCCGACCCGACACTGGCCGCCCGAGCAAGGCGCCAGGCCTGGCGGGCGCTGGCCAGGCTGGCCGTTGAGCAGGGCGACGACGAGCGCGCCAACACCTGCCACCGCGCAGCCGCAGCCATCGACTGACCGGCGGGCGCTGCCAGCGCGTAATTTTGACCCGGCCCGGCCAGCCTAAAAACCCGGTGTATACTGCGAGGCTTGGCGGCTGTAGCTCAGCTGGATAGAGTACTTGGCTACGAACCAAGGGGTCGTGGGTTCGATTCCTGCCAGCCGCACCAGAAAAACAAGAAACGGATCAACAGCTTAGGCGCTTCGGTGCCTAGGCTGTTTTTCTTTGTGCCGCGGGCTGCCGTCCTGATGCAGGTGTCGCTCCACTTGAAAAGGCGCTGCCCGCACAACACAATGCCGCCTCACAACAGGGGCAGGCTCGATGACAAAGACTTTGGTGGTTGGCGCCACTGGCGTGCTTGGGCAACAGGTCGTGCTGCAGTTGCGCGCCCGGGGCGTGCCCGTCCGCGCCCTGGTGCGCGACCTTGTCAAGGCGCCCGCACTGGTTGCCCTGGGCGTCGAAGTCGTCCAGGGCGACCTGACCGACCCGACGACATTGCAACGCGCTTGTTCAGGTGCCAGTCAGGTGATGGCGGCTGCCCACGGGCTGCTGGGCCGAGGACGCCAGCGGTCGGAGCGGGTGGACGATGCCGGACACCGCGCACTGATCGCGGCGGCGCGCTCTGCGGGTGTGGAACGCTTCGTCTACACCTCGGCCTTCGGGGCTGCGCCCGACCACCCGATCGACTTTTTCCGCACGAAGTGGGCCATTGAGCAAGTGCTTGCCGCCAGTGGGCTCGATCACGTCATCCTGCGACCCACGGCCTTCATGGAGCACCATGCCCACAACTTCAACGGCGCGGGCCTGTTGGCCAAGGGCAAGGCGCAACTCATAGGCCGCGGCACCAAACTGCGCAACTTCATCGCCGCCAGCGACGTGGCCACCCTTGCCGTGCGCGCGCTGCTTGACGTCCCACCGCCGTTCCGCCGGCTCGACTTGGGCGGTCCCGGCAACTACAGCAATCTCGATGTCACCGCGCTGTATGCCAAGGCCGCGGGTATCAAAGCGCGCGCCTCGCACCTGCCCGCGGCGGTCGCGCGCTTCGTGTCGATCGTCGCGGCGCCGATTCATCCTGGCATGGCCCGTGTGATGCGTTTGATGAGCCTGCCCGACGATGCGTTTGATGAGCGTTTCTACGCGGCCGACGCGCTCGAGCGTAACCACGGCGTCCGGTTGACAACACTCGAGGCGTTCGTGGCGGGGCAAGTTGCCCGTCACAGGCCCGCCCGGACTGCCTGACGCGCTGCACCAACCTGGCGAGCACCGCGCTTCGGCGTTGTTGCTCATGGCCTGCCCCGCCAGGTGCAGCCGCAACCCTGTTCGCTCTGGCCCGGGCGACGACATGGCAGCGGATACAACCCCGCTGCTGGCAACGCGGCCGATGGCAGGATCAGCGGACCAAATTGCGCGCCGGCTTGGGCGAAAAGCTGACCACGCCCGCCTGCACCAGTGCCGCAAACTGCGCCGGGCCGACCGACGCATGGGCCTGCAGCACCGCCTGGCTGTGCTCGCCCAGCAATGGCGCCGGGCTGCGGGCGCCCAGGCGTTGACCGTCTTGCCGTATCGCCAGTCCGCCCTGGCGTTGCGGGCCTGAGACGGCGCGGTTGAGATCGATGAAAAAATCGGCATCGACCAGGTGCGCGTCTTGCGGCAGGTGCTCGGCATGCAGCAGCGGTGCGGCCAGGATGCCGGCGGCCTGCAAGACCTGGGCGGCATGCTCGGCGCTGTGCTGCACTGTCCAGGCGCTGATGGCGGCCTCGATCTGGGCTGCATGCTGCTGCCGGCCGGCCAGGGTCATCAGCGCGGCATCTGCCGCCCAATCGGCGCGGCCCAACAGCGCGGCCAATGCAGCAAAGGCCGGCCCGTCCTGCACCGCCACCGCCACCCACTGATCACCCCCGGCGGAGGGGTAGATGCCGTGCGGCGACAGCGCGGGGCGTTGGTTGCCCTGCCGCAACGCCAGCTCGGGGCTGATCTGGTGCGTCAGCAGCGCCGGGGTGGTGAACTGCAGCATCGCCTCGACCATGCTCAGGTTGACGTACTGGCCCACGCCGGTGCGGCGCCGGTGCACCAGCGCGGTCAACAGCGCGGCGCAGCCGTAAAGGCCGCCAACCGGGTCGCCGTGGGCCAGATGCGTCATGGTGGGTGCGGTGCCGGGCAGGCCGGTGAAGCTGGGCAGGCCCGAGCCCTGCTCCAGGGTCGAGCCGTAGGCGCGGGTGTCGGACCAGGCATTGCCGGTGCCAAACGCCGACATCGACACCATCACCAGGTCGGGCCGCGCCTGGGCGAGTTGGGCATAGCCCAGGCCGAACTTGTCCATCACGCCAGCGGCCTGGTTCTCGACCACCGCATCGGCGCCGGCCACCAGCGCCAGCGCCAGCTCGCGGCCGGTCGGCGTGGTGAGGTCCAGGCTGACGCCGCGCTTGCCGCGGTTCAGGCCACAGAAGATGGTGGAGTGCTCGTACTGGCGGGTGGCGATGAACTCGGGTGTCCAGTTCATGCCGCGCCACCAATCGGGGTAGCGCCCGGCCTCGATCTTGATTACCTCGGCGCCCAGATCGGCCATCAACCGGCTGGCCAGCGGCCCGGCCCAGCCCATCGAGAAGTCGACCAGCACCAGGCCTTGCAGCGGTGGTGCGGCGGGGCGGGTGATGGGCGCGGTTTGCGGGTTGAGTGGGGGTTGGATTGACGGTGCGGCGGCTTGTGCGGCGGCTTGCGCGGTGGCTTGTGCGGTGGCTTGCGAGGCGGGCCGCACGGCATCCCGCAGGCCGACAGCCGGCGCGTGCACCTGATCGCCCCGGCCGGCCGACAGCTCAGCCGCCACCAGCGTGGTGGGGATCGGTGTGGCGCTCAGGCCAAACGGCGTGCGGGGCACTTGCAGGGGCACACCGCCGACCACCAACTCGGCCAGCGACTGGCGTACCGCAAACACCGGGTGCGACAGGATGCCGGGCGCGTCAGGCACGGGCACGATCGGCACCCGGTACTGGCGGCCGACGGCGGCCCAGTCGTCCGCGCTGCGGCTGGCCAGGGCGGCGCACAGCACCTGTTCCACCTCGTCCAGCCGGGCAAAGCGCAGCTCGCGGGTGGCCAGTTGGGGGTCTGCTGCCTGGGCTTGCAGGTTCAGCGCCTGGCACAGCGCGCGCCACTGGTCGGGCGTGGACACGGTGATGCCCACATAGCCGCCCTGGCAGGGGTAGATGCCCACCGGGCTGTTGGGTGCAAAGCGGTTCAGCCCCCAGCGCTGCATTGGCAGGCCGTCACGCTCGAAGAAGTGCATGTGCATTTCGGCCAGCACCAGATTGGCTTCGAGAATGCTCACGTCCAGCCGGGGCGGGGCGGCGGTGCCGCCCCCAGCCGGTTTGGCCAGCAAGGCGGCGCAGGCGGCGATGTAGGCGGTGACACCGCCCAGTGTGGTGGCCTGGCGGTCGCCGCCGGCCAGCGGCGGGCCGTCGGCAGCGCCGGCCATCTGCGGCATGGCGGTCAGCGCCTGCACGATCAGGTCGCTGCCTTGCCAGTGGCGGCGCGCGCCCAGCGGGCCAAACCAGCTCAGCGCGACGCTGGCGATTTTGGGCACGGCCAGCAGCGCATCGAAGCCCGAAGCCTCGCCCACCAGCACCAGGTCGGCCCCTCGGCACAGCGCCGCCAGCGCTTGGGTCTCGGTGCTGGCCGGCAGCAGCTGTTTGCCGGCGGCCAGGTAGGCGGCGTAGGCGTGCTCGGCGGGCAGGTCGGCCCGCACGATGCCGGCTTGCCGATGGGCCTCGCTCAATGCGGTGTTGATGACCTGGGCGCCGGCGTCAACCAGCAACCGGCCACAGTACGCGCCGGCAGCACCGCCGCCGATCTCGATCACCTGGATGCCGGCCAGCGGCAGCGGGTTTGTGGGGGTCATGGCGGCGGGCCTCAAGCGTTTGTGGCGCGGCGGCGCGGCTGCACCCCGCCGATGGAGATCAACGACTCGACGCAGTCGCGCAGCGACATGTCCAGCGGCCGAAATTGCAAGCCCGTCAACGCCCGCATGCGCTCATTGCGCAAGTCGCAGCCGGCCCAGATGCGGCGCATTTCGGCCTCGCGCTGGCGTACCCGCTCCGGTTGGCTGTCGGTCACTGCGGGCGTGTCGTGCTGCAACTCGGGCAGCAGCCGGGCTATGTCGGCGCAGATCTGCTCGACCGGCCGGGTCTCGGTGGACCAGGCGATGAAGCGCTCGCCGTTCTTGACCGACCCGCTCTCCAGCAGCGCGATGTGGCAATCGGCGTCGTCCCGCACATCCACCGTCATCCAGGGCCGGTAGACGGGGGTCTGCGGGCAGTCGCCCTGCAGCATGCCGGCAATCAGGCGCTGCCAGGGGCCGCCGGTCTGCTGGTGCGACGACTGGATCGGGCCGACGTTGTCGCCCGGGCAGCAGGTGATCGCGTCCCAGCCGCCGTGGGTTTTGGCGGCATCGGCAAACAGCTGCTCGGCCAGCAGCTTGCCCATCGAGTAGCCCTGGCCGCGTTCGGGCGTGCGCTTGGGGTTGTGCAGGTCGGGGTAGCGGTCCTCATAGAGCACCGGGCGGCGCACCAGCTCTTGCAGGTCCATCTCGGAGATCACCGCCGCGATGCTCGACGTCAGCACCAACCGGGTGACCGAGCCTGAGCGGTTCAGGCTGGCGATCACGTGCTCGCAGACCTGCTGGATGCGGGCTTGGTCTTGGTAGTCGCTGAGGTGCGACAGATGCGCCACGCCATTGCTGCCGCGAAAGACGGCGTCGAAGCAGCCGGGCTGGTCCAGGTCGGCGGCATGCAACGTCAAGCGGCCCGAGGCAAAGCCCGGCAGCTGGCGCAAAAAGCCGGTCTTGGGGGTGTCAGCCGGGTCGCGCACGCAGGCCCGAACCCGGTAGCCTTTGTCCAGCAAACGCCGCACGACCCAGCCGCCGACAAAACCGGCGGCGCCGGTGACGGCGACAGTGCCGCCTTTGGGAATGGGGGACATGCTCAAGCTCCTGGGGAGGGCGCGGACAGCGCCGTGGGATGGGTGGGGCCGGCGCAGCCGGAAGCGGAATGGCGGGTTTGTGGCGTCCGGGGCTGGCAGGGGCTCAGAGGGGGTGAGAAATTTTCGTAGCGAGCAGTCGTCAGGCTAGGCCGAGCCCGGACACAAAACGTCCTGAGGACGTTTTGTGCCTGGCGAGGGCCAGGGCCTCCCGGCCCTGGCGGACGGAGCGCAGGAACCGGAACGTACTTCCTGTACGTGAGGATTCCGAGCATCCGGCCAGCGACGCATGGCGCCTGCGCAGTAGAAAAGATCTCACCCACTTACAGCCGGCCCTTGCCCAGGTCCAGATGACCGCGCGCCACATTGACGCGCAGCGTGTCGGTCTCGCCTTCGGCCAGCCGCAGCGCGCGCAGCCGGCGAAGCGCGGCGGCCAGTGGGTGGCCGTCCACCAACGCCTCGCCGCCCACCAGTTGGATGGCTGTGTCCACCGCCTGATGGGCTGCCTCGGTGGCCAGCACCTTGGCGGCGATGCTCTCGTTGACCGCGTCCAACCCGGCGTCCACCAGCCTGGCGGTTCGGTAGACCGTGGCGCGCACCGCATAGGCCTGGATGCGCAGCTCGCCGTAGCGCAGGCGTACCCGCTCGCTGGCGGCGCGGGCACCGCCGCGCCGCTCTCGTTGCAGGTCCTGCGCCACCAGACCAATCACCCAGGCCATCGTGCCCACGCAATCGGCGGCAATCGCGCGCCGCAGCGCGCTGATCTTGGCCAGCGCCCGGCTGCGGCCCTCGCCCGGCGCGCCGATGGCGTGGTGGCGTGGCACCCGGGCCGCGTCAAACGCAAACGCCGCATGGTGGCTGCCGTCCAGCGAGGTGAAACGTCGGGTCAGCGTGACGCCGGGGGTGTCGGTGTCGATCACCACCATCGCCGGGCCCTGGCCGTCGATCTCGACCAGCACGGTCAGAAACTGGGCATCGGCACCGCCCGTGACAAACGACTTGCGACCGGTCACCACCAGCTGCTCGCCGTCCACGCTGGCCCAGGTGGGACGCGGTGCGTCGGCCGGCTCGGTGAAGGCAAAGGCGGTGCGCTTGTCGCCTGCCAACAGCGGCAGCAAATGGCTGGTGCGCAGGGCGCCGGCCACGCCTTGCAGCACGCCGGCGCTGGCGCCAAACAAGCCGGGCAGGTGGCCCACGCCGTGCTGCGCCAGCGTCTCGCGCAGCACCAGCAGGGTCAGCTCGGGCGTGGTGTCGGACTGGGTCAGCGCATACAGGCCGGCGGCTTGGCTGGCCGCCCGCACCTGGGCGGCGCGGGACTCGGGCGTCAGCGACAGGTCATCGCGCAGCGGCACCAGCGTGGTGGTGGCCAGATCGGCCACCTGCTGGCGCTGGGCCTGCAGCTCAGGCGTGAGGAAATCAGGCATGGAGTCTTGGCCCGATCACCGGCCGGTAAAAGCCGCCGGTCGCTTCTCGACAAAGTGGGCCACCCCCTCTTTGAAATCTTCGGTGGCAAAGCTGGTTTGCATCTCTCGGTTGCCCAGCTCTATCGCCTCGCGCATCGATTGCTGCGACACGCCCCAGACCTGGCGCTTGATCACCGCCATCGCGCGCGGCGACACGTTGTCGGCCAGGTCCAGGGCATAGGCCCGCACGGCCGGCATCAGGTCCGGCGCCGGCAATACCCGGTCCACCATGCCCAGCCGCAGCGCCTCGTCGGCGCCAAACTTGCGGGCCGACATCAGCAGGTCGAGCGAAGCGGACAGCCCGACCAGGCGCGGCAGCGTCCAGCTGATGCCGTGCTCGGCAATCAATCCGCGCCGGGCAAATGCGGTGCTGAACTTGGCGCTGTCGGCGGCAAAGCGCTGGTCACAGTACAGCGCATAGACCAGGCCCAGGCCGGCACAGGCGCCGTTGATCGCCGCGATCACCGGCTTGGGCACGGCGGGGAAGTAGGAGTGCGGGGTCTGGTAGTCCGGGCTGGACTGCGGGTCGAACGGCGCCTCGGCGGCAGCGGCTGGGCGGGCTTGAGGATGGGCTTCAATCGGCGCTGCGCCGTCCGCGCTGAGCTGGCTCAGGTTGCCCATGTCGGCCCCGGCACAAAAGCCGCGGCCGGCGCCGGTCAGCACGATCACCCGCACGCCGGCATCGTCGCTGGCGGCGCGCATGGCCGCGCGCAGTTGCTGGCCGAGCGCGGCGGTGAAGGCGTTGAGCCGGTCGGGCCGGTTCAGCGTGATTGTGGCGATGCGTTGCGACACGTCGTACAGCACTTCGGCTTGGCT
>JBKJKU010000283.1:0-29895 GCA_046597355.1 Aquabacterium sp. | reverse complement strand
ACCTCGTCGGCACTGATGTGCTGGGCCGCATGCGACCGGCTGTCGCGCATTGCCGTCGTGCTGGGCCTGCCCGAGCGCGCCGCGCTGTGGCAGCAGCGCGCGGCCGTCATCCACGCGGCCATCACCGAGCGTGCCTGGAATGCCGAGCGGAACGCCTTCGTCGAGAGCCTGGGCGGCCGCGACCTGGACGCCAGCGTGCTCCTGATGGGCGAGGTCGGCTTTCTGCCTCGCCAGGATCCGCGTTTCATCAGCACCGTGCAGGCGATGGAGACTTCGCTGTGCGATGGCCCCTTCATGCGCCGCTACGAGGCCGAGGACGACTTCGGCCGGCCCGAGGTGGCGTTCAACGTCTGTTCCTTCTGGCGTGTCGATGCGCTGGCGCGCATCGGGCGCAGGGACGAGGCCAGAGCGGCCTTCGAGGCCTTGCTGGCGCGCCGCAACCATGTCGGCCTGCTCAGCGAAGATCTGGATGCGAAGACCGGTGAGCTGTGGGGCAACTTCCCGCAGACCTACTCGATGGTCGGCATCATCAATGGTGCGGTGCGGCTGTCGGCGCCGTGGGACAGCGCGGTATGAGCGGGTTGCAGGCGATGTTCAGCGCGACCCATCTTCAGGGATTGGGCGGCGTCATCGTTTCGGGGCTGCGCATCGTGGGCATCGTGGTGGTCGCCTGGCTTGCCATCGTGGCGGCGCAACGCGCCATCCGCGGCCTGCGAATCCGCATCGCCAGCCGCCTGGGCGACCGCGAGTCCGTCCAGCGTGCCGAGACCCTGGGGCGGGTGTTCAGATACCTGGCCGCTGTGGTCGTGTCACTGGTGGCCGGCACGCTGGTGCTGAGCGAAATCGGCGTCAGCGTGGCGCCAATCCTGGGCGCGGCTGGCGTGGTCGGCCTGGCGGTGGGCCTCGGCGCGCAGAGCCTGGTGAAGGACTTCTTCACGGGCTTCTTCCTGCTCGCAGAAGACCAGATTCGACAGGGCGACGTGGTGAAGCTTGGCGACCACGCCGGGCGCGTCGAGCAAGTGACGCTGCGCTACGTGCAGCGGCGCGACTACAGCAGCCACGTCCATTTTGTGCCCAACGGCAGCATGACCAGCGTGGTGAACATGGGCCGAGGACATACCCAGGCTGTGTTGGACGTGGACGTGGCCTACAGCGTCGATGTCGATGCGGCGATGGCGGCAATTCAGGCGGTTGCAGCCGAGATGCGGCGTGATCCGGATCAGGCGGCGCTGATCCTGGGCGATCTGGAGATGGCCGGTGTCGAACGTTGGGCCGAATCGGCGGTCGTGATTCGCGCCCGATTCAAGGCGGCGCCTCTGGAGCAGTGGAACGTGCGCCGTGAGTATCTGCGCCGCCTGAAGAACGCCTTCGATCGCGCCGGCCTCGAGATTCCGTTTCCGCAACTCACGCTGCATCGGCCGGTACGGCGCCCTACAGCGGGCACTGAAGCCCTGCAATCGTAGAAACGAACACGCCTCTGCTTGCCGTCCCCGTTCCCGACCCAGCACGCCGGCACTGACCGATTCACTTACCCACAACGAGGAAAGCCATGCGTACACGCACTTTGTTCGGCCTGATGTTCATCGTCTTGATCGGCGCCTTTGCGATCCTCAACTGGCCTGTATTCATTGCCTCCACAGCCCTGAGTGCAGGCTTTTTCAGCTTCGAGGCGCCACTGGGTCTGACGATGCTCTGCCTGATGGGCGTTGTCTCCCTGGGCTTCGTGGTCCACATGGCCATGTGGCAGGGCACTGTTCTGCTCGAGACCCGCCGGCACACGAAAGAGTTGCAGGCCCAGCGAGCGCTGGCCGATCAAGCCGAGGCCTCGCGCTTCACCGAATTGCGCAGCGCGATGCACCTCGAGTTCGAGACCTTGGCGCAACGTATCGCCCAGAGCCAGGAAGCCCTGCGAACGGAGGTCCATGAGGGCGTCAATTCCATGGCGGCCATGCTCGGCGAGATGGACGATCGCAGCCGACGGTCTGACGGCGCCGTGGCGCGATGAGGCCCACTGGATCACGACGGGCGTAACACCCGCCCGATGCTCAAGCCCTGAACCAGGATCGAGAACACGACGACACAGTAAGTCAGCGCGAGCACCGTATCCCGGTGCGGGCCGACTGGCAACGACAGTGCCAGTGCTACTGAAATCCCGCCGCGCAAGCCGCCCCAGGTCAGCACCCGCCAGGCGCCCAGCGGCAAGCCAAAGTGCGCCCCGAGCCTGGCCACCGGCAGGCCAACGCTGAGCAGGCGTGCCAGCAAGGTGACGACGATGGCCACGGCTCCGGCCACCAGCACGGGCACCGAGAAGCTGATCAGCAGCACCTCCATGCCAATCAAGACGAACAGCACGGCGTTGAGGATCTCGTCCAGCAACTCCCAGAACATGTCCACGTAGCGGCGAGTGGTGTCGCTCATGGCCAGCGCTCGACCCTGGTTGCCGATGATCAGGCCCGTGACCACCATCGCCAGCGGGCCGGAGATGTGCAGGTGGCTGGCCAGCGCGTAGCCGCCCGTCACGGCGGCCAAGGTCAACAGGACCTCGACCTGGTACTCGTCGACGCTTTTCAGCAGCCGGTAGGTCAGGTAGCCGAGCACGAGCCCGAAGGCGATGCCGCCGCCTGCTTCGCGGGCCAGAAGCGCCAGCGCCGAGCCCGTGGTGGGGGCCATGCCGCTGGTGAGCATGCCCAGCAGCAGCGCGAAGATCACCACGCCGACACCGTCGTTGAAGAGGGACTCCCCCGCAATCACCAGTTCCAGGTTCTTGGGCGCTCCGGCCGACTTCAGGATGCCCATCACGGCGATCGGGTCGGTGGGCGAGATCAACGCGCCGAACAACAGGCAATACATCAGCGGCAGATCCAGGCCGACCCACGGCAAGGCCCACGACAGGCCGAAGCCGACGATCAAGGTCGAGACCAGGGTGCCGACCAGAGCCAGAGACGCGACCGGCCAGCGCAGTGCCTTCAACTCGCTCAGATCAACGTGTAGCGCGCCAGCGAAAAGAAGCAGCGACAGCATGCCCTGCATCAGCACGTCAGAGAAGTCGATGGATCTCAGCAGCGACTCTTCGTAACTGCGCAACGCATGCGACACGCCCACGACATCGAGCGCGACGATTGCCAACGACAGTACGAGCGCGATGACCATCACGCCGATGGTCGTTGGCAGGCGCACGAAGCGATGGTTCAAGTAAGCCAGCAGCGCTGTGACGACGAGGCAGGTGGCGGCGATGTCGAGCATGAAGGATGGAAGAGCAGGATAAGGATGGGGAATGGCTGAGACTATGCAGCGGCTCGTCGAGCCGTCGCTCACAATTTGCCAAGGCTTCCGGCGGGACGTTGCTGCCAGCCTTCTTGGGCATTGGCCGATCGTTGGAAGAGTGAAAGTACCTGCTATTCGCCGGCGCCGGCGCCGGCGCCGACGGCAGCCTGACGGGATCGCCTGCGCAGTGAACTCAGCCGGCGTGCCGCTGTCAGCTGTGATTTCGGCGACGCAGCGGTCGAGGTTGACGGCTTGATCCTCGCTGCGTTACTGCCGAGTGCCATCGCGGTTGATGCATTGCTACTACTTTGACCGGTGGGCCTGCAATCGATTCCAAGACCTTCAGCCGAAGTTCCCATCAAAGCGCGACTGTCTGCTTTGAGGCGAGCAGTCCGGGCTGATGAGTGTCGCTGATGGGTCGAAACCGTAAGTCCAGGCGGAAGGGAAGCGGTCGGTGGCGCGCCCCTGAACACATCGCCAGAGCCGTCCGACCGCAAGACCTCGTACAGCCGCCATTCGCGCTAACGCCGGTTGTTTGGTCCAGCGACTGCTTGGTGGCGGTCAGCGTGAGTTCACTTGCCGGCCGCCACCGACCGCAACCGCTGCACTGCCGTCGGTCAATTTCTGGGCACCCGCTACAGACTGAGTGCGGTCGGTCGACTTCGGCGGCCACAGGGCGGCGGATTCCGAAACCTGAAGTTGGGTGCTGCTCGGCACCGCCGACAGCTGTTCTGCTGGGACCGGTCGCTCATGCCGTGAACGGCGATAGAAGGCGGTAGGCGGCGGCGTAGACCGGCGAAGACCGGTCCACTCGCCGTCGAACTCACCCGTGCGACTTGTTGCGGACATAGGCGGTGAGCTGGCGGGCGGCCGGTCGGAAGCATCTCCGGTCGGTCGACCTCGACCATCGAACTCATGCTGCCGCCCGTATACCGGTCACTGCCGCGCCAATGCGGGCACCGCGCCAATGACCGCTCCCAATGGTGTCCCATTGGTGGTCTAGCGGTGCGGTAAGCGTTGTTCATGAACTGCACGAAAGGGTGCGCATGCTGACAGCGCTGGTCATCTATTTGGCTGCGCGCGCAGCCACTTGCGCCGCATCCATTTCGTCCGTGTTGGTGGCGATCTTGCCCTGTTCGGCGGCTGACTTGCACGGGAACAGACTTTCGAACGTAGCCTGGACCAAGTAGAAGCCACGGGGCAGATACGGCCCCATAACTTCGCTTTCGTCGCCGGTCTTCGTCACCGACTGCACGGCTTGCTTGAAGGCCGGCGTGACCAGCATGTTGCGCATCAACAGGTTCCCTTGATCGGCGTCGTACAGGCCATCACCGTCGTCGGGCTGGCGCAGCCAGTTGATACCGCATTCGGGATAGGCCGTCCGCGGCCTATCGGCGGCACGGCTGACGGCGATGAGGTAGTTGCCATCCTTGTCGGTGACGATCTGCTCGTCGTTCAGGCATTGCGTGACCATGGTGCTGGCCGCTCCTTTTTGCGAGCAGATCGACCAGTAGCGCATGTCCACGTTGTTCATTTCCATGGCAGCATCCCCGCTCATGGTCTTGGGCGTGCGTGGCTTCTTGCCACGCAGCACAAAGATGGGCCCGAACTTTCGATTGAAGAAGGTCCGCACGTACTGGTTGTCCACCGTTGGAAAGAAGCCCTGACTCTTGCGGCTGTAGTCGTTTTTGCTGGTGTCGCCGGTGAAGATGGATTCAAATTGCACGCGGTCGAACTGCGCATACCAGGTGGGTGGGTTAGTGGCCGGGTGTGTGTCTGGCTTGCCGGGCAGGGTCAGCAGCTCGCGGTAGCGCCAAGCCGGCATACCCACTGCGTCAGGCGAAATTCGCAACTGCTGGGCAGCCTTGATGGCCTGGCAGGCCTGCGCGCCGCGCAGCGTCTGGCCGTCCGCCGTGCGCAGCACTGGCGTGGGTAGCGGTACGCCGGCAGTGGGGGCCGTGCCGGTATCTGGTGAGTAAATCCGCATGATGATGACTTGCTGATCGCCGTCGTTCATGGGTGCGGCCAACACCTTGGCCGTGGCGCCTTGCAAGTAGACACCCTCGGCTCGCGACTTGTCGCGCGTGCCTGTGGGCAGCACCTCAACCTCGTACGAGCGCCTGGTGGCGGTGCGACTGGCGCCTTCGCGCGCTGGGTTGACGTGGCCGGGCACGGGCTCGATCAGATAGTCGGCCAGGGACCCTGCTTGAGGCGCGACGCATCGAGCTCCGCGTCGAGCCGAGATTATGAGAAGTGTCCGAGCGGCAAGGAGCACCTGCCTACGAGGTGTTTCGGGCACTCGGCTTCCACGGTCTTGTCATAACCGAGGTCTTTTCATAATGGCCGGGTCCAGGTGGTCACGAACGGCTGCTTCATGGTCTTGAAGCGGTTGTGTGCGTGAATTTGGCTGACGCCGTTGTCTGTAGACCACTGCAGATCCACCCGGCCCCCCCGCATAGCCGAAAGTGCTTAGCTGTGGCATGCACCCCTACCGTGGATGTCACTGATGGTAAAGCGGTCTTTAGACCATCTGAGGTCATAAGTGTCGGCCAGGCGTTCGCACGTAGGCGAGGCGGTGCAGTCATGACGCATCCGATCGACCGCCGCCTCGCCCAACGTGGCGGCGCGCGTCGACGATGTCGACCAAATCGGCGTGCAACGCTCGGAGGTTGAGTGCATCACGATCGTTGCAAATTTGCGTCACTTGCGTCGAGACTCTCGACCCGCAGCTCGCAAAACTTGCGGACGCAGGCAGGTACATCAGACACTGACTTCTCGACACTGCACCATTTTGAATCACGCGCAAAACAAAGCCGCGCGGCGCTACCTGAACAGCGAAATATCAGGGCCCACAGTCGTACATCCCTGACGGGAGGAGGCACCGTCACCATGTTCGTGACCCAGCGATGGGTCGAACCGGTGACTCGTATGCCTCTCAAGAACCGTCGATCCACTCCCCCGCTGCTGAGCGCCCAACCCGCGGCGATGACTTCGTCCACGCGACGGAGCAAACGTTCGCGCACCTCCGCCGCGGAGGTTCCCACCAAGCATCCTCGGCGAATCGCCAGAGTCAGTCCGCCCCTGGTTCGGCAGCGGAAGGTGCGAGCGGATGTTGCGATGCACCAGACCCTTGCCCGCGCATCTGCCGCGCCCACCGGGATCGTCAAGCTGGATGCCACGATGGTCGGACCCAGCCCCTGGAACAGCCGCGATGCCAAATCGTTTGGGGACAGCAGCTTCCAGTCACTCTGCGCCGACATCGTCGCCTGCGGTGGCAACCTGGTGCCGATCAAGGTGCGGCCCAACCCCACCACGGGTGTTGGAGGCTCCAACAGTGGTTTACCGTACGAAGTGGTTTACGGCCACCGGCGCCACCGCGCCTGCCTGGTCATGCGCCTTCCCGTCACTGCCATCATCGAGGATCTCGACGAGGTGTCAGTCGTCCGCGACATGGTCACTGAAAACGACTTGCACAACCCACCCTCGGCGCTGGAGCAAGGGCGCTTGTACTGCCAGATGCTCGAAGCGGGCCTGTTCCCCTCCATGCGGCGGATGGCCGACTTCCTGCGGCGTGATGCCGGCGATGTGTCACGCGCGATGACTCTGGCCCGACTGCCGGAGCCCCTTCTTCGGGCCATGACGGACCCGCACGCCCTGGCCTTGCACGACGCGAGCCGCCTCAACGCCCTCATCGAACGTGGTGGCGACAGCGTCATTGAAATTGCCGCAAATTCCGTCGAACGCCAGGGCCGCGTCACGCCCAAGGCGCTGATGCGCTGCCTGGAAGCCGGCCTCGCGCCGGCCACAGCCGATGTACCTCAAGCAGAGCCGGCCACCATCACCGTGCAGGGTCGTGCCGTCGGCAGTGTGCAGGTCGATCACTCCGGAGGCCTGACCATCAAAGTCAGCGCCGTCATCCCTCGCCGGCGCCATGGCGAAGTCAAGAAAAAGGTCGCCAACTTCTTGCAGCGGTTGTTGGAATGACGGCAGCGTCCGGCCCTGCTCCGGCACGACCGGCGTTGTGCAGCGAGTGCGGCCGTCGCGCCGTCGCCCCCAAGTGCCTGCTACCACCTGCACTCAGCGACTCACGGCCATCGCTGCGTTGGCGACCTGCCTGCCTCGCCAATCGCACCCCTGGCCCTGCAGGGCCAGCACTTGATCGACCTGGCCCTTCACCTCGACATCAGCGCCCTGCCCCGCGTAGCCAATCAGGTTTGACAGCCCAAGCTTGCTGGCCACCGCGGCCACCATGCCCACTGCCGACGCCGCGCTCGTGGCTACGAATCCCGGCCCGATCACCAGCACCTCGTCGGACGCTTCCCGGACCAACCAAAGCCGCTCTCGCACCCGCATGCCAATCCAGCCCGAACCCAGCCCGTCTCGAACGCTTTGCAGCAGCCCTTGCGCGCCAGCGCTGGAAATATCCCGCAATGGATGATGCCCATCGCCCGTCGCCAGCAGCACGGTCGAGTGCGCCAGCAGGTCATCGACCCCGCCCGCCAGCGGATGGCTTGACAGCAAACGGTGCAGATTGCGCCGTGACCGCTTGTGCGCCTCCTTGAGAACCACTTCGAGGGCCTCCTCGGATCGCTTGGCCTGCTCCTCCTTGCGCTGCAGGGCTTGGCGCTGAAGGTGGACAGCTTCCAGCCTTTCATTGAATTTCCGGATGCGCTCGTTGCGCAGCGCCTTGGGCACCGGTTTGCCGGCACGCGCCAAGGCGGCCGCCTTAGGCCCCAGGTGCACGGTGGGCACGGCAGCCAGCCCGCGCGCCCAGTGCGACCGATGGTCGAGCGTCGCAGGCAGCCCGGCCCTTCGCAGAGCGGCGTTGGCAAATCGCGCCCAAGTCCGTCGGACCTTGTACAGCCAACACTTCAAGCCGATGTAGGCCGACCGTGGTGCACCGCTTCCTGCCCGGTCCGCAGCATTGGCGCGCCGAAACCACTGGATCTGCGGGCGATCGATGTGATCGTTGATGCTGACCGACAACTGCAGATGAAAGTGAGGATTCGGCAGACGCCCGGGTTCGGGCGGAGCCAGGCGGATGCCCTCGTGAATCGCGTAGACGCCAGGCAAGTTGGCCCGCCCCGGCCGGCCGGTGGACATGCGCGCCACGTAGCGCACGAACCGAAGGACCAGTTCGTTTTGGTCAGCAACCGACAGGGCGCGCGGAATCGCCGCCTCAACCGTGAACAGCAGCCGGGCATTGGTGCGAATGTGCTCCTGGTCAAGCGCACGCCAGTACACCGCCGGGTCGCTGGCGGCCCACTTGGGCAGGTTCACGCTTTGCAGCAGCCGGACCACATCACCACGGTTGGCATAGCGGCCCGCGCGCCGGATGTAGTCGAGCCGATCCAGCGCCCCGCGCGCCGCGCCACGGCTGACTCGCCGCACATGAAGGTGAAACATCGCACTGTCCTTTTGAAACTCTGCGATGAGCCTACCCGCACAATTTTCAAATAACTCTTGGAATCTCTCGGAAACCTTCGCTCATTTTCAAGAACTGGCTCCAAGTCCGTGCTTCGGGCGGCAATCGCCCAACTTCGCCGCCTCCAAAAGCCAGCCGTCAACAATTTCAAAGACTTTGCTCGCTATATTGGCAATCGTCTTGACACTCATTGAAAGGAAGACACCATGGAAACCCCCAGCAAGCCGACTGAACCGACCACCAACGGCGCCGTGGGCCGCGCCGCGTCAAAGAGCCGAAAGGCACTGGAAGCGCTGCGGGCCGCCGAAGCGCGGCGCCGCGATGCCTTCAAGCACGAGCGCGCCGAACTCGAGCGCGCCGCGGCCTTCGAGGAAGCCAGCCTGCGTCGCGTCGAACGAGAACGCCGGCAAAAGCAGGAGGGTCGAATGGCCAGCCGCCTGGGCCGCATGGTGCTGGTCGCCCTGCGGCGCCAGGGCGTCACCGGTACGCTGCTGGTAGCCGCCGACCTGAACGGCTGGCCCCAGCGCGACCGCGATGAACTCCAGGCGCTGCTGATGCCGACCGCTGAACCCGCTGCTTCCACGGATGCTGCCAGTGCCACCGATGGCGCCGCCGCGCCTTTGGATGTCGATCTGGGCGTGTGACCGACCTGGCCGGCCGGGCACCGATTCCCGGCCGGTGCAGAGAAACCTATTAAGTGCGCATCCGCTCCGCTGCCGTAGCCTGGCGGCGCCGAAATCCATCGGCGACGATATCTCATCGAACTCGAAGGCGCTTCGACAGCGAAATGGATACAACGTATCCGAAAACACCGCCCAAAACCATCTCGACGTCGAAGCAACCCGAGACGGGGCTGCACCACCGAATTCGAAACCGCTTCGAATTCGAAGGGCTCGCCGTCGAATTTCATCGTGCAAGACGGGGTTTGCCGCCGACGTGGATTCGTCATCGAAGCACCCACCCGCAGCAACGCATCGAGATCGAAGTACGGATCGACCCCGAAGCAGGTTTCAAGGAGGTTGCCACCCCAGGTGACGGCGTGATGGCCATTGAGCACCCGGCATGCCGTGCGGCAGCGATGCCTTGGCAGAGACAGCCCAACGGGGCCAACGACAGCTTGCTGGCGTGACCGAGAATCACCGCAGACCCCTGGTGACCCGATGAGCAGCAGCGCCCTGACCGAACTGAACAAGATTGAAGCCAGCCTGTGGGAGGCCGCCGACCAGTTGCGCGCCAACTCCAAGCTGACCAGCAGCGAATACTGCATGCCCGTGCTGGGCGTCATCTTCCTGCGCCATGCCAGCAACCGCCACGACACCGCCCTGGCCGCCATCCAGGCCGAGCAAGACGCCGGCCGCATGCCCCGGCGCCCCTTGGTGGCGGCCGACTTCGTGCGCCGCCGCGCGTTGATGCTGCCGAGCGAGGCACATTACAACTACCTGCTGGCCCTGCCAAAGGGCAGCGACCTGGGTGCCGCCCTGGTGGCTGCGATGAACGCCATCGAGGCCGACTTCGAGCCCCTGCAGGGCCAGTTGCCCAAGGACTACGACCGCTTCGACGCCCGCCTGCTCGAAGACCTGCTGCGCGCCTTCGACACCGAGGCGCTGCGCCGGGCCTCGGGCGACGTGTTCGGCCGCATCTACGAATACTTCTTGATGAAGTTCGCGATGCAGGGCGCGCAGGACAACGGCGAGTTTTTCACCCCACCCTCACTGGTGCAGATGATCGTCAACGTGATCGAGCCCAACCACGGCGTGGTGGCCGATCTGGCCTGCGGCTCGGGCGGCATGTTCGTGCAGAGCAGCCACTTCATCGAGCACGAAGGGCTGGACACGATGAAGCGTGTCACCTTCTACGGCCAGGAGAAAACCGCCACCACCATCCGGCTGGCCAAGATGAACCTGGCGGTGCACGGGCTGGAGGGCGACATCCGCGAGGCCAACACCGTCTATCAGGACGAGCACCGCCTGCCCGACGGCCGACCACTGTGGGGCCGTTGCGACTTCATGATGGCCAACCCGCCGTTCAACGTCGATATGGTCGACGCCGACCGCGTCAAGGACGACCGGCGCCTGCCCTTCGGCCTGCCGGGCGTCAACAAGGCGCACAAGGTGGGCAACGCCAACTACCTGTGGATCAGCTACTTCCACAGTTACCTGTCACACGTGGGCCGCGCCGGCTTCGTGATGTCGTCGCAGGCCAGCAGCGCCGGTCATGGCGAGGCCGAGGTGCGGCGCAAGCTGGTGCAGACCGGCGACGTGGATGTGATGGTGGCCATCCGCCCCAACTTTTTCTACACCCGCACCGTGCCCTGCGAGCTGTGGTTTTACGACCGCGGCAAGCCCGCCGAGCGGCGCGACACCGTGCTGATGCTCGACGCGCGGCAGGTGTTCCGCAAGCTCACTCGCAAGATCTTCGATTTCAGCCCCGAGCAACTGGCAGACCTCAGCGCCGTGGTGTGGCTGTACCGGGGCCAGCACCCGCGCTTCGAGGCCCTGGTGGCGCAGCACCTGGCCAACGCGGTGCGCGCCGCCCAGGCCTGCTGGCTCGACGAAGCATCGGCGGACACGCGCAGCGAGCCGCTGGACGACTTCGCCCGGGCTTGGGCAGCCTTGCGCGGCCTGATGCAGCCCTTTGTGGCGGCCTTGCCCGAGGGTGGTGTGCATGCGGCAGCGGTGGGCGAGTACCAGGCTGCCGAGGCCGACCCGGTGGCGGCGATCGCCGCGCTGCGCGGGCTGACGCAAGACCTGTCGGCGCGCCACGTGCGCACCGCCGCCGGCATGGCCGGCAGCACGGCCTTCCACACCGGCGCGCTGCTGGGCTTTGCCGAGCAGGCGCGCCAGTTGGCGACCAAGCTCGACCACACGGTGCGGGCCACGCTGCGCCTTTTGGATCTGGCTGAAAAGCAGATCGCCGCCCGCGACGACGACCTGTGGCCCACCCGCGAGATCGGCCGCGCCCGCAAGGCACTGGAATCGGCACGCGCGGTGGCGGTGGACCACCTCAAGCAGGTGCGACATTTCCAACGCCACGCCGCCTGGCTGATCGAGCGCTTTCCGCAGGCGCTCTATCAGGATGTGCAGGGGCTCTGCAAGGCGGCGACGTTGGCCGAGATCGAAGCCGCAGACTGGAGCTTGACGCCGGGGCGGTATGTCGGCGTGGCGGCAGTGGAGGAGGATGAGGATTTCGACTTTGCCGACACCATTGGTGAGATCCAGGCTGAGCTTGCCGATCTCAATCGCACGTCAGCGCTTCTGGCCAGTCGGATCGACCAGTTTCTCGGCAGGCTTGCAGCGTGACTCGCCATGGATGGACACCCGCCGTGCTCGCAAGCCATTGTGAGATTCTGAGTGGCTACCCATTCCCCAGCGCGGAGTTCACTGACGAGCCGGATGACGTGCACTTGGTGAAGGGTGAGAACGTTGGGCAAGGGCAGATACTTTGGGAAATTTCGAAGCGCTGGCCCAGAGGCCAATTCAGCGACCTTGACAGGTTCAAGCTCAGGCCGTGTGACGTTGTGCTGGCAATGGATCGACCCTGGATTCCCGCTGGCCTGAAGTTCGCGTGTATCCCTGCCGATGCGCCAGACGCCCTGCTCGTCCAGCGGGTAGCGAGGCTGCGGGCCATCAACGGGCTTGACTTGTCCTTCCTTCGGTTCTTGATCGCCTCGCCCGAATTCGAGTCGTACATCAAGAACGCAGTGCGCGGCGTCACGGTGCCGCACATCAGCGGGAAGGAGATCGGGGCCTTTGCCTTCAACCTGCCGCCGGCTGACGTTCAGCTTCGCATTGCCGAGGCGTTGGCGTACTTTGAGGACCTAATCGACAACAACCGCCGACGCATCAAGCTGCTGGAAGAATCCGCCCGGTTGCTCTTTGACGAATGGTTCGTCCGGCTTCGCTTCCCTGGCTACCGACAAGCCACCAATCTCGACGGTGTGCCGGAAGGTTGGCAGCGGCTGCCCTTGGAGCAGGTGCTGGTCCTGCAGCGTGGATTCGATCTGCCGATTCAGGACCGCGAAGACGGGCCGGTGCCCATTTACGGCGCCACCGGCATCAATGGGTTCCACAACCAGGTGAAGGTGAAAGGCCCGGGCATCGTCACGGGCCGCGCTGGATCGCTGGGGGTCGTGCATTTCGTGCCCGGCGACTTCTGGCCGCTGAACACCTCGCTGTGGGTCAAGGAGCTTCGGCGTGCGTCGCCCCGGTTCGCGGTCCACCTGCTGCGGGCGATGAAGCTCGATCGCTATGGACAGGGCGCCACGATGCCGATGCTGGACCGCAAGGTGGTGCATCAAGTGCCCGTGCTGCTGCCCGCACCGGACTTGATGGCGCGGTTCGAATCGTTTGCCACCGAGGTGTACGACCAGATCGACACCTTGCAGCGGCAAAACCAGCAGCTCACCAAGGCCCGAGACCTGCTGTTGCCCCGCCTGATGAGCGGCCAGCTCGCCGTCTAAACCACCCGCCCCCAGATGCCCACCCCGCCCACGCTGCCCGCAGACCGCCGCATCGATCGCAGCAAGATCGACGGCTACCTGCTGCACCCGGTCAAGAGCCGGGGCAAGGCCGCGTTCTTCGTGCCCTTCGGCTTTGCGCCGCAGCGGTGGCGCGAATTGCACGACGCCTTGCTCGACCACGCCGCCGCCGGCCAGCTGCTGGACGTGGTTGTCTCGCCCTATGGCAACCGCTACAGTGTTCGTGGCCCCCTGCGCACACCCAGCGGGCGTGAGCCTCAACCGCTGGTCTGCACCGTGTGGCAGGCCGACAATGGGGCTGAGGGTGTCCGGCTGATCACGGCCTACCCAGCCTAGCCCAACCAGGAGTTGCGATGTACCAGGAACATGACCAAGTGGTCTTGGCCAGCCCGCTGCCAGCGCTGGGGCTGGAGCCTGGCGACGTGGGCGTGGTGGTGCACGTGCACGGGGCCGGCGTTGCCTACGTGGTCGAGTTCATGACGCTCGACGGCCGCACCATCGGCGTGCAAACTTTGGAAGCCAGCCAGCTTCGGCCGGTGTCGGCCAGCGCGGTGCCGCACGAGCGCTTGCGCGCCGCGGTTTGACCGCACCCGCTGCGCCGGCCCCCGGCTGCGCAGCGCGCCGGTGGGGCCTGCCGCGCGGCCGTGGCGCGTAGCGGCCCCATCGCGATCGCCCCGCCATGGCCTACACCGACATCAACAGCGAAGACCGCCTGGTGCAGGCCACCTTCGCCGCCCACCTGGAGCAGCAGCTCGGCTGGGAAAGTATCTACGCCTGGAACACCGAAACCTTCGGCCCCGACGGCACGCTGGGCCGCAACAACCCGCGCGACGTGGTGCTGGTGCGCGACCTGCGCGCTGCGCTGGCGCGGCTGAACCCGGGGCTGCCGGCGGTGGCCATCGAGGCGGCCGTGCTGGCCCTGACCACGCACGACCCCGCCCGGTCGCTGGTACAGCACAACCGCAGCTTCCACGCCCTGCTGCGCGACGGCGTGCCGGTGAGCTGGCGTGATGCCGCCGGCCAGACCCGCCAGACCCAGGCTCGGGTGATCGATTTCGATGATCCCTTGAACAACCGCTTTCTGGTCGTGCGCGAGCTCAAGCTGACGGGCTTGCGCACGCCCAACTACAACCGGCGCGCCGACCTGGTGTGTTTTGTCAACGGGCTGCCGCTGGTCTTCATCGAGCTGAAGGCGGTCTACGTCAACATCCGGGCCGCCTTTGAGGGCAACTTGAAGGACTACCTGGACGAGAACGTCGTCGCCCACGCCTTCCACCACAACGCCTTCATCGTGGTGAGCAATGGCCACGCGGCGCGCTACGGCTCGATCACCAGCGAATGGGACCACTACGCTGAATCGAAGCGGCTGGCCGAGACTGACCAGGGCAGCGTAGCGGCCGAGGTGCTGCTCAACGGCATGCTGGCCCGCGGCCGGCTGCTGGACCTGCTGGAAAACTTCATCCTGTTCGACGAGAGCAAGGCCGGCGCGGCGCGCAAGGTGGTGGCGCGCAACCACCAGGTGCTGGGCGTCAACCTGGCAGTGGAAGGCGTGCTGCGCCAGGAGGCGCTGAAGGCGCAATTTCCGCCCGGCGAACGGCTGCGCCATCGCCTGGTGAGCTTGCCGCTGGACGAACCGGCCGTGGGCGCGCAGTTGCCCGGCGAGGCGGCCAATCATTCGGCGATGGCCGCCTTGCGGGTGGCCGAGCCGCCACCCCCGGGCGCCCTGGCGCGAGAGGTGACGCTGATCGAGCGCGCCCACCCTGACCTGGGGCGGCTGGGCGTGCTATGGCACACGCAGGGCAGCGGCAAGTCGTACTCGATGCTGTTTTTTGCCGAGAAGGTGCGGCGCAAGGTGCCCGGCAATTTCACCTTCCTGCTGATGACCGACCGCCATGATCTGGACACCCAGATCTACAAGACCTTTGTCGGCTGCGGTGTGGCCGACGATGCCACGCCACGCGCGGCATCGGGCGACGCGCTGCGCGCGCTGCTGGGCCAGAACCACCGCTATGTCTTCAGCCTGATCCACAAGTTCAACCAGGACGTGGACCCGGCACGGCCCTACAGCGAGCGCGACGACATCATCGTGGTCTCCGACGAGGCGCACCGCACGCAGGCTGGCCGCATGGCGCGCAACATGCGCATCGCGCTACCCAACGCAGCTTTCATCGGCTTCACCGGCACGCCGCTGTTCAAGCATGACCAGATCACCCGGCGCATCTTTGGCGGCTATGTCTCGCGCTACGACTTCAAGCGCTCTGAGCAGGACGGTGCCACCGTCAAGTTGGTGTACGAGAACCGCGGCGACAAGCTTGGCGTGGCGTGGCGCGGCAAGACCTGAACGAGCGAATCGCAGAGGCCATCGAACGCGCCGACCTGGATGGCGACCAGCAGGCCAAGCTGCAGAAGCTGCTGGGCAAGGACTACGAGGTGATCACGGCCGACCATCGGCTGGCCAAAATCGCCGCTGATTTTGTCGAGCACTGCGCGGCGCGCTGGCAGGCCGGCAAGGCGCTGCTGGTGTGCATCGACAAAGTGACCTGCGCGCGCATGTTGCAACTGGCGCAGCCGCTTTGGCTGGCCAAGGCCGCTGCGGTGCGGCAGGCGGCCCACGACAAGTTGGGTGAGATCGAAGCAACCGATGACGCTGAGGTGCGCCAGCGGCTGCACGCCCAACGTGACCGGCTGCTGGCGCAGGCCTTGTGGCTGGATGAGACGATCCTGGGCCTGATCGTCAGCGAAGCACAGGGCGAGGTGGCCGAGTTCAAGCGCTGGGGTTTCGACATCATCCCGCACCGCGCGCTGATGAAAACCGGCTTCGAGACGCCCGACGGCAAGCGGGTGGACGTGGAATCGGCGTTCAAGAACCCGCAACACCGGTTTCGCGTGGCGGTGGTGTGCGCGATGTGGTTGACGGGCTTCGACGTGGAGAGCCTGGCAACGCTGTACATCGACAAGCCGATGAAGGCGCACACCCTGATGCAGGCCATCGCGCGGGCCAACCGGCGCTTTCCGGGCAAGGACTTCGGCCTGGTGGTGGACTACAACGGCATGCTGGGCAGCCTGCGGGCCGCGCTGGCGATGTATGCACTGGGCGACGACGCCGCAGGCGCGGCCGAGATCGTGGCGCCACTGCAAGACCGGGTGATCGCGCTGGACGTAGCGATCAAGGCCGCAGAGTCGTTCTTGCGCGGCTTGGGCTTCGAGCCCGATCGCCTGACGGGCGCCACCGGCTTTGCACGCATTGCGGCGCTGGCCGACGCGGTGGAGGCCATAAACGCGGCTGGCCGCACCGATCCACCTGCCGACGCTGTGGCCACCGATGGCGGGCCCGCTGGTGGGCCCGCTGGCGCTCCCGAACCGGGTGCAGTGCTCGCGGGCGCCGATCATGCGCGACAGCGCTTCGAGATCCTGGCCAGGGCGATCTTCCAGCGCTTCAAGGCGCTGGTCACCGAGCCGACCGTCCATCTGTACGCCGAGCGCCACGACAACATCGAGGCCATCTACAAGAAACTGGGCGAGACCTGCGACACCGCCGACGTGACCGAGTTGTTGAAGGCGTTGCACCGCATCGTCAACGACGCCATCGTGGCCGAAGCACCAGGCGCCGACCAGGCCGAGGGCCTCACCGTGGACTTGTCGCGCATCGACATCGGCAGGCTGCAAACCGAGTTTGCCAAAAGGGTCAAGCGCAAGGCGACGGCGATCGAGGACATCCGCAAGCTGGTGGAGCGCAAGCTGGCGCTGCTGTTGGCCCGCAACCCGCAACGCATGAACTTCGACATCAAGTACCGCGAGATCGTGGCCTTGTACAACCTGGACAAGGACCGGGCGACGATCGAGCGGGTGTTCGAGGAACTGGTGGCTCTGGCGCAGAGCCTGGACGACGAGCAGCGCCGCGCGGCCCGCGAAGGCCTGAGCGAGGACGAACTGGCCATCTTCGATCTGTTGGAGAAGCAGACCCTGAGCGGCACCGAGCGCGAACGCATCAAGCAGGCCAGCCGGGACTTGCTGGCCGAACTGCAGCGCATCATCGCACCGCTGGACCAGTGGACGGAGAAGGAACAGACACGCGCCGAGGTGGAGACACACATCCTCGACAGCGTCTTCGTGCTGCCCGAACCGCCCTACTCACGCGCCGACAAGGACGCGATGGCCAAGCGGCTCTATGAGCATGTGTGGCAGCAGAGCATGGGCGGCCGGTTCGGCGAGCAGGGGCGGCAGCCCGCATAGCGAACGCGGTTCGCTGCGCGGCGCCGGCACCTTGGCGCGGCGCGGATGTAGCAGCAAGCACCGGCAGTTGCGATCAATCGCTGCGCCGTGGGCGCCGCTTCTTGGCCGCGACGGGCTTGTCAGCGCTCGCCCCCGCGGTGGCTGGTGGCAATGCTGCGCCAGCATCAACATCGCCCGGCAATCCTGCTGCAGCTGGCTTGCGGGCTGCGGCCGGGCGCGGCCCCTTGAAGCGCTGACTGACGGGCTGCTCAAGCTCTGAATCCGGGACGTGCTCGGCCAGATCGCTGAGCGGACAGCGGAAGTACACGCACAGCAAATCGAGGTTGGCGCAGGTGGCGTTGTAGCCCCGCTGATTAGCCATTTTCGAGAGCGTGGTGCGGTGTATGCCGGTGGCCTCGGCCACCTCGCGCCACTCCACACGCCGGCCGTCCCGAAACGACTTGTCCGCCAGCAATTCGGTCAAGCGCAGTCGAATCATTCGTCTTCTCCGTGCAGGGGAACAGCCAAGCTACAGCCGATTATCAACGCAACTTGTGTCGCGTAAACGCTACACATGAATTGCCACGCCCTCATAAGAACTTGCTTGGTGGAGGACTTTGCTAATTGATGCGTACACGCTACGCAATAGCGCTACCACCACCCAAGGAGATTGAAATGACTTTCTGTTTGACTCCCAACCACCCGGCCATCGCGGCAGCTTCGACGGTCACTGCTGCTGCCACCCAAGATCACCTGCTGCGGCAAGTGGAGCTGAGTTATGTCGCAGGGTTCGCCGATGGCGAGGCGTTCGTCGGCTTCAGCAAGACAACCCAGCCCGGCCGCAAGAACCCCAGCTACCGCCTGCTGCTGAGCTTTACGCAGAACCACCTGGGCTCGCTGCAGCGTGTGGCCAAGGTGCTGAAAGTGCCGCCGCGGATCTACGAGGTCAAGCGCTTGAAGCAGCACAACCTCCAGATCTACACGCTGGCCGTGGGGGACCGGGATGCCTACGCCGCGCTGGGTCTGCTGTTGCCATACCTGGACCGTAAGCAACCCGAAGCCACTGTGGCGAGGGAGGGATACGTCGCCTGCCAGCTCGATGTGCACCCGGGGTGCAAAGGCCACAGCGACAGCATCTGGAAGCTGCGCGAACGGTACTACCGCAAGCTGCGCCGCATGAAGAAGGCCGTCCAGCAGCTGACATCGCTGCCGACCTACCCCTGCCCAACACCATGAGCCCAGGTGCGTCACAGGCCACGCAGTGCCCCTGAAACACAACCCTCAATCGACATGCCCTTCCCTCTGCATCAAAATCCTCGCCGCGCCAACCCTGACCTGGCGCGCCAACTGGCCTGTGTGCGGGCGTTCGTCCAGCAGCACCGCGACACGCAAGCTGCGAGCGCTGCCGTGTTCGAGCTGCCGCCACCGTCGACAGCGGGCTGGCAGCGACCGATGCGACCGTTCTTCGACGACGCCGAGATGAGCGCGCGGAAGGCGTGGGCACAGCGTCTGAAGGGCGATGCCGGCATCATGGTCCGCTCGAGCCTGAATCGCATCGCGCAGCTTGGATCAAGTCGCTGCATTGCGCAGGTACCTGATGCTGGCAGCCTGGATGGTCTGGACCGGGACTTTCCACACTGCCAGGAGGCCACCGGCCTGGTTCGACGTCATGTGGCGCTGGCGCGTCGCACCCCTGATGGCGCCTTGAAGGTTCCAAACCTGCTGCTGTCGGGTCCGCCGGGGGTCGGAAAGACCGCCTACGTTGCAGCGCTGGCGCGCGCGCTGGGCATTCGTTTCGTCAGCATCGATGTGCCGATGTTGTCGGCAGACTTTTCGATGTCCGGTCTCGACCCCAGCTACAGCTCGGCAAAGCCGGGGCTGGTGTTCGACGCGCTGGACGGTGCCTGTATCGCGCCCATCGTGATGCTCGACGAGATCGACAAGCTGCCCCGCACCGGTGAAGCCACGCTGGGGTGCTTGCACGCATTGCTGGAACCAACGACGGCCGCACGCTTCACCGATGCCGCCATCGGTCTGCCAGTGGATGCGTCGCACATTGCCTGGATGGCGACGTGCAACGACGCTGATCTCGTCGCGCCGGCACTGCGCTCCCGCTTTCAGCAGGTGGCCATACCGGCGCCCCGTCCGGCACAAATGCCGGCGGTGATCGACAGCGTGCATCGGCAACTGCGCGCCGGCTCGACATGGAGCGCGAGCTTCGCGCAGGACCTGGACGCGGCCGTCATCCTCGCGTTGGGCATGCTGACGCCGCGCGAACTGCGGCTCGGGCTGGAGCAGGCGTATGCCAATGCGGCAGAGGCTAAGCGCGATCACCTGGTGCCAGAAGACATTCCGCGAGCCCAGCCAACGACACGCCGACCGATCGGCTTTTCCACCTGAACCCAAAGGACCCACCATGACCGATTCCAGCGTCCGCTTCCAAGCGGTGCCTGCCGACCCATCCCCGTACCTCACCAGTGTCGATGCCCTGGAGACAGCGACCGCCGAGTTGCCACCGGGATGGCGCCGCGCGTACACGGCGATGGTGCGGCATCTGCGCCAAATGGCGACACCCAGCCGCCATGCGCTGACACTGACGGCGCCCGAGATTGAATTCGGGCATCTGACCATCGCGCAGTCCAGGGTTGACCGTTGTGTCTCAGGCACCCTGCGCAAGGGCGCAGCGCGCTTGCTGTCCACATGCGTGCGTTGCAGTGCGCCAGCTCGCCTTCGATTGGACAACTTCGACCTGGTGCCCCAATGCGCCGAGTGTTGGAGTACCAAAGTGCTGCACCGCGAGCTGTCTCGGTTGCTGGCCGACCTCCAACAAGTGCCGACCGCCGACACGACCAGGCTGTACACGCCCGACGATCTGCCGACGCTGGCCGGATGCGCGATTCCCGATGCCGCCTGGACGGTGCTGGCGTTGGGTGCCGAGCGAACGCCCGTGCGCTGCATCAGCCGCGAGGCGCTGTTGGCGATGGCCGGCGACCTGACGGCGCTGCGCGATGCGGTGGCCGAACGACTCAGTGCCGCTCAGTAGCCGGTCAGGTCGCCATCCAGGCTCGTCCGTTGGGCAAGTCCCGCACTTGTCCAAGCGACCGCCGGTGGTCCATACTGGTGATCCAAAAGTTGCTTTCGCGCCCATTGCCCAAAGGGGAATGGCTGGAGCGGACAACGGCTCAAGAAAACTGGTGGAGATCCTCCTCGTCTCCACCAACGGATTGAAGGGCATGGCTCCAGCCAGGCCCTTTTTTTGGATACTTTTCGGGACAGACTGGACGGTCGGGCCGTCAGTCAGCGCTTGGACGCCGGGTGTCGGCCAGCGATGCTGCAACAGCAGCAACTGCACGTAACGCGTAGCCACCACCTGAAGTGGATTTTCAGCGCCACCGCCACGCTTCAGGGTCTGTTGTCGGTTGCTGCTGGCTTCACCCACCGGGTGAGTTCGCCAAATCAGTGAAAGCCCACGTCAAGGCTCACTCTCAGCAAGATCGGCCCGTTGCAACTGACGCCGCTGGGTTGATCGTGTTTGTCGGAGGGTGAGCTTCTTTCTCACCGCCTTCGCAAAAAGCGTCTGCTTCAGGCCGCTGCGCGCTCATGGGATGCCAGATCCCCGATGAGACGGTTCTTCACATCGTTGAAGTTGCGCATCGAATGCAGGTGCAGGTAGGCCAGTTCCAGGCTGTCGGATTGCATCAATGCATGCAGTTGCGCGGGCCCCAGCGCGCGCAGCCGGCGCCGGTTCACCACCATGAAGCCGGACAGCGAGAGCTTGGCGCCCGCGGGTGTGCTGACCTGCGCTTGCATCGGCTCAAGCAAGTCGAGTTCGTACAGCCGGCGCCCGAAGGCCTGCGTCTGCACAAACTGTGTCTGGTACTCCTTGACGAAGTCCAGAACCCGCTCGATGTAGGGCGTTGGCGAGCCATCGTACGCAAAAAGCCGCTCACCGCGCCCGTGCTTGTTAAGACCTGGGTAGGCCTCGTCGATGCACAGCGTCAGGGTCTTGCCGTCGGTGCTGGACGCGAAGATGAACGGATAACGGCGAATGAAGGCCGGGATGTACGTCGCCGTCCACTGGCCTTCCGAACCAAGGTACAGGTTCTGGTCACCCTGGACGCCGAGCACAACGGCGGGCATGACGTCGGCGCCGTCCCCGGTGAATACCACGGCGTATTCCCGGGCAGCGCGCAGTATCTCCACGGCCATCAGAGGCACTGCATTGACACCCGCGCTGAAGGCGAACGAGCGCCCAACCTCCACCGACTGCCCAGCGTGGCGCGCCGGGGACAGCGGCACTGCAGTTTCGTAGACAAGCAATTGCTTCGCCATGGGTTGCCTTCGTTTGTCGTCAATGCGGCTTGAACGGGTTCAGCTTGGAAACAAGCAACTTCATCTTGGCGTTGGGTGACTCGCTCCAAGGCTGTGCGCCGAGGTCGCTGACAAAGCGGCTCTTCCAGGCCACGGATGGCGACACCTTGTCGCTCTTGCCATCTGCACCTGGTGATTTGTCGCGCGGGCCCGGCATGCTCCAGTCGATATCGGCCGGCGCAGCCATCATACTGACCGGCGTGTCCGCGTTGCGCCAAGCCCAGGCGGCCAGCGGCGGCGTAACGCGCGTACCTGCGGTCAGGGTCTCGGCCATTGCGCCCTCGCCCCGCACGTCGTGCTCGAACCCGAGCGCATGGCCGTACTCGTGCACCAGGGCACTGAGCAGGTCCATCCGCCCGCCCGCAGTCCCACCATGCACCGTGCGCGAGCCGTCGCCGATCAGTCGGTACCCGTTGTCGGTTCGCGGCTTGCCGTCGACAAACCAGCCCCAGCCCGCCGCATCCACGTCAACGGTGATCACGCCGTTCTCGTAAAGCCCCAGCTGCAGCCCCGGCAGGTCAGCGATCCGCAACTGCACGTCGCGCACCGCGGCGATCACGGACTCGCCTTGCGCAAGCGCCCAGCGGCGCAAGGCCTCGGTGCCCAGCGTCACCAGATCAGCCTCGCTGAGGGTGACCGTATGGTTTGCATCGGTCGCCAGCATGGCCGTGGACGCCAGCCTCTGCGGCGCGGGCGCTGCCGCCGTCATCGCGCGGTCGTCGTCGACGATCGTGACCGTGGCGGATGCCGTGTCGATCGTCGCGCCGGACGCATTGGAGAGCAAGACCGTGAAGGTCTCGTTCACCTCTGCAAGCTTGTCGCCAACGATCGTGACGTTGAAAGTCCGCGAGGTGATCCCGGCTGCAAAGCTGAGTGTGCCCGAGGTGCTCACGTAATCGGTGCCGGCCGTCGCTGTCCCGGCCTGCGTGGTGTAGTTCACCGTGACGGTCGACGTGCTGGCCGCCGACAACGTCACCGTCACCGCCACCGTCTTCGTGCCGGTGTTGCCCTCCGTGACCGAGGCGGGTGCGATCGCGAGCGTCGGCAGCGTCACGCCGTCGTTGTCGGTGATCGTGCCGCTGGCCGATGCCGTGCCCACCGCATACCCGCTGCCGGCATTGAGCGTGAGCGAGGCGGTCTCGGCGCTCTCGACCACCGCGTCGTCGACCGGCGTGACCGTGATGACGGCGCTCGTCACGCCGGCAGCCAGCGTCAGGGTTGATCGATCGGCCGCCAGGACGCCACCGCTGACGCTGACCGCGTAGTCAGCGCCCGGCGTCGCCGTGCCGCCCCAGCCCAGGTTGACGACGATGTCGCCCACCAGGTTGGCCGACCGGGTCACCGTGAAGGCGATCGGGTTGGCCGCTGTCTCGGCGCCAGCGGCATCGGTCGCCACCACTGACACCGAGGGCAGGGTGTCGTCGTTCTGAATGGTCACCACGCCCGTGTCGTCGCCCAGGATCAGGCCGCCCGGGTTGGACAGCACGATGCTGAAGGTTTCGTCGGTCTCCCACTGCCCGTCACCGTTGACCGGGATGTTGATCGTCGCCGTTGTGCTGCCCGCGGCGAACGTCAAGGTGCCCGAGCGTGCGGCGTAATCCACCCCGGAGACGGCGCTGCCGTTCACGGTTGTCCAGTTGACCGTCGTCTGGGCCGCCGCGGCCTGCGACAGGGTCACCGCCACCAGGGCATTCGCCGTGGCACCCGCTGCACCTTCCTGCAACAGCGCGTCGCCCACCGACACCGACGGTGCCGCAGGCGTCGAGCCAGCGAACGCCAGGTCGTTGGTCCGGTACACGATGCGGTCAAAGGATGCCGTACCGCTGAACGAGACCAGCCCGAACCCGCCATCGACCAACGCGGAATTGAAGCCGTAGGTGCCTAGCGTGGCGCCGTCGGCCGACACCGTGACCGCCGCACCGGCAAAGGTCAGCTTCAGCGCGTGCGCTGTCACATCGTCGAGTGTCTTGGCGAAGGTCTGGTCGATCTTCAACCCACCCTTGGCCGTGACATGGCCGATCTCGACCACGTCACGCGCCGCATCGACCCGGACGAACTTGAAATCTTTCGGTCCATAGTGGTCGAAGACCAAGCCGCCCACGCCGCCTGGCTGCAGCGTCGTCTCAAGTTCGAGGACCGAGCTGAACGCCAGGCTCTTGCCGACATCGGCCAGCGTTACGGCTGTCTCGCCGGTTGGAGGAACACCCTGGAGCAGGCCGCCCGACTTCGTCCACTGGCCGGACTGCGGCACCATCGCCGCCGTGCCGGTTGTACCGGTGAACTCGTCGGTGACCGACAGGGTGATGGCCGGCGGCAGGATCTGCAGGCTGAAGTTGTCCACCGACGCCTTGCCCCCGTCGACAGCCACACCGACATAGCCCTTGTTGAGCGGGATCGGACTGCCGTCGCTGTCCAGGCGCGGCGTGAAGGTGTAGGAGAAGTAGTTCACCCCGGCCACTGAGACAGTGACATTGGTGCCGTTCACTGCCACCAGCACGTCGTACTGGATGTCCGGCTTGATCTGCAGCGGCACGGTGGACTGCACCACCTGGCGCCAAACGGTCGCATCGCGGTAGCCCATGACGATCTTGTTGGTCGAGATGTCGATGCCGGCGTACTTGAAGTCGATGTCAGACTGGTAGTCGAAGATGATGTACGCATTGGCCTTGGCGCCGGCAACCGGCTTGTTGGCCATCAGCTTGGCAGCGACCTCGTAGTAGATCGGCAGGTAGTTGTCGACGTTGTAGACAGCCGAGGCCTGCGTCGTGTTCGACGTTGTCGACATCTCCAAGCGCCCGCTCACCACCGCGAAGTTGCCGGTGTCGCGGACGAAAGCGTCTTGTGAGCCGTTGTTGAAGTCCGCGGTGCGCAGTACATCGCGGCGCCCGCCAGGCACGTTACCGGCCTGCGGGTCGGTCGGACCGCCGGTTTGGTCTTGCCAGAAGCCGTGGTCCTTTTGCGTGACCAGACCCATCTCGCCGTAAATGCCGCCCTGCATCGTCACCACGTTCGAGTAGCGCTGGTTGTGGTTGGACTGGCCGGTGTCAGTGAAGCGCGTCACATCGCCCCCGTCACTGAAGGCCTGGCCGTAGAGGAAGTCGAACAGGTGCGGCGGCACCTGCCGGCTCACTGTGGCGATGCCGAACGGCGCAAACGGCACGATGAAGCTGTTGAACTCGCCCACCCAGTCAATCAGGCGGTCACCCTTGGTGTTGCCGATCAGGATGTCCAGACCCGCACCGCCGAAAATGCGGTCCTCGTACAGCCAGTGCGTGTCCGGTGACTCGTCGGTGCCGCCCAGCGGCAGTTGGCCCGGGCTGTTCTGTGGCGGGCTCGGGTTGACCGTGCCAAGCCGGTCATCGCCGTTCATCAGGTCGTTGCCGAAGCCACCGTAGATGTGGTCGCGGCCGGTGCCGCCGATGATCCAATCGTTGCCGAGATCGCCGAAGATTACGTCGTCGCCGTCGCTTTGGCGGAATTCCGCCGGCACCGACGGGTCGGGCGTCTGGCCATCAGGCTTGAAGGCGACGTACCCGAGCGCGCTCAGGCCCTCGTCGCTGCGGGCGTTGAGGAAGTACTGCAGCAGCTTGCCGCCACCGCCGGTGGCGCCGTCCTCACTGATGGCCGGCAGCGAGCCGTCGGCATTGACCGCACCGGTCCAGACAATGCTGGCGGCGTTGGTCGACTCGGTGAACAGGATCACCCGCCGCGGGTCGTACTCGTTGTAGAGGAAGAACTCGCCGGTGCGGCTTTGCACTGGCTTGGGTTCGTTCCAATGCGGATCGCCGTCGCCGAAGTGCAAGATGTCGCCCGGGTTGTATGGGCGGCTGAAATCGGTGCGAACCAGGCCAATCAGAACGCCCTGGCTGTTGAAGCGCGGCGCATACGACTCGCCCACCGCCTCGGCGCCGCTGATCGCGTCGTCGCCCGAGCCGCCGTGCAGGAAGTCAATACCCAAGCCGCCAAAGATCACGTCGTCGGCGAACAGTGGGTTGTGGCTCATCGGATTGGCCGACACATCAACCCGCATCTCGGCGCCTGCAATGGCTTCGAACGGTGTCAGATCGACCGCCTTCTTCAGCGCGCCGGCGACGTTGATCAACTCAGTCTGCACGTTGCCGGGCGTATGGATCAGTTCGTTGATCACATTGCCCTGGCTGGTGCGGGCGTCAGGGTCGCGGGCCAGCAGCCTGAGCTCGCCACTGAGCGATTCGGCGTACGCCTGGCCCCACACCTCGCCCGTGGCCAACGCCGTGTTGCGGCTGGTGAAAATGCGGCCGTCGTCGCCCAGGATGCCGTCGATACCGGTGCCGCCGGAAAGCCAATCGCTGCCCCAGCCGCCAATGATGTCGTCGCTGTCGGCGTCGCCGAACGCGATGTCATTGCCACCACCAACGTAGATGAAGTCATCGCCGGTCTCGCCGTGCACCTCGTCGTTGCCGCCGATGTCGTTGCGTGTCCAGAAGCCCGTCGTGGGGTCGCAATGCAGCTCGAACATTTTCCGCATGTCAGTGGCCGGCGAGCCGGTCGACAGGCCGGGCACGAAGAAGTCGCCCGACGCGGAATCCGGGCCACCCTGCGTGTAGTCGAGCAGGCGGATGCCACGCACCACAATCTTCTCGCCACCGTAGTTGTCGTAGGCAAACTCGACGTACTGCGGCCGGGTCAAATCACCCGCTGCATTCACGTCGGCATGGTTGACACCGACGATGCGCACGATATCGCCGTTGTCGCCAACGATGGCATCTGAGTCTCGGCCATGCTTGCTGGCAAAGCCCGTGCCGTCGGTGACGGTGACAACGTCTTCCCCGTAGTTGTTGTTGTCGCCGTCGGTGTTGGCCGTCGCGCTGAACCCATTGTTGCGTGCCAGCTGGGTGCCTGCTCCGCCGGTGATCCAGTCGCTGTCATCCGGCCGGTTGTTGGGCGACACCAGGCTGAAGAAGTCCGACGAGCCGCCGACCAGGTCGTCTTGGCCAAGGCCGCCGAAGATCACGTCTTTGCCGCCGCCGCCTTCGATGTAGTCCTGCCCGTCGCCGGCCGCCTCGAAGCTTGCCACCACAACCAGCGCGCCCACCGGGTCGCCGATGCCGGTGGCATCGGTCGCCACATTCACCGGCTTGCGGCCCGCACCCACATGCGATGTCCCGGCCACCGCGAGGTTGATCGAACCATCGCCCTGGATCACATCGTTGCCGAGCTGACCGAAGATCGTGTCATGGCCCGCGCCACCCGCCAGGTAGTCGTTGCCAAAGCTGCCCACGCCCACGCTGCCGCTGTCGATGGCGAACGTGTGGTACTTGGCGTAATCGATCTGATACTCGGCCCACCACTGGGGACCGGTCGGGTCGCGGTAATTGCGCTTGACGCCGTCGGTCAACAGCCGGCCCGAGGTCAGCTCGTTCAGGCCGTTGGGGCCGCTGGCCGCGTAGGCATAAAGCGGATCGATCCCGGTGGGCAGGGCCCGGTCGGTGCGCGAGTACAGCAGCGTGCCGGCCAGCGTCTGGAAGCGCGCATTCAGGATGTCGTCCACCAGGTTGCCATCCGGCCCGCCCATGCGCGTCAGGTCGACGTTGTCGCCGAAGATCAGGTCGTCGGCGCCGCGCCCGTCGATCATGTCGTTGCCTGCCCCGCCAATCAACAGGTCGGCAATGTCGGAGCCGTAAAGAATGTCGTCCGCGCCGTTCTGCGGCTGGGCCGACTGGATGGACAGCACCGTTGAAAGATCGGTCGTCTGGATCTTTTGCAGCAGCACCGGCGGCAGGTTCGGGTCATCGACGTACTGCGTGACCACACCGTGGTCGCCAAAGATGATGTTCGGCAGGTCGGCGTTGGTGCTGCCGTTGCCGTCCAGGAAGTCACGGCCTGCCACCATGTCGTCGCGCATCGGCGTACCGACCTTGACCGGCTTGAAGGTCTGGTCGCTGGCGCCCAGCCGCGGGTCAATGGTTGGCGCCGGGCTGGCGTCGATGGTGGGGACCGTCAGCGCCCGCGTGAGGATGTTGACGTTGATGCCGCTGTCGCCATAGATGTGGTCGCTGCCACCCTGGCCGTAGATGGTGTCGTCGCCCGAACCGCCGGCCAGGTGGTCGCCCGCCTGGCTGCCGTAGATCAGGTCGTTGCCCATGCCGCCGTAGGCGGTGAATCCCACAGAGGGCAAGGCATTGATCGACACACCAGCAAACAGCGCACGGGCGTCAATGATGTCGTTGCCGGCGTACAGGTACGGGTTGGCGAGCGGAAAGACCCATTCGTCGTCCTCGTTCTGGTCGTCCGGGAGCGCAGGGAACGGATTGAACGGCTTGGCGCCGAACTCCTGGCCAAGCCGGTCGGCTGCATGGCCCGAGTACCAGGCGCCATCCTGGCTGGTGTCGCCATAGATGACGAGCGGGCTGTTCGGCCCGGCCAGTACGCTGGTTGCCGGATTGGCACCCGGGGCCAGGCCCACCACGAAGTGGTCGCCGCCCACCTCGGCGCCGGCATCCTTGGTGATGTCGATGCGGTAAATGGTGATCAGCGTGTCGCGCTCGATCACACATTCCTGGATCGCGGTACCGGCCAGCACGATGCTGGTCGCCGTGACCGAGGCGATCGTGAACCCACCCGCCAGGCCATCGATGTAGACGACCTGACCGGCTGCGAAGCCGTCGGTGATCCAGCTGCCGCTGGCGCGGGTCAGCGTGTCGACCACCAAGGTGGCCACCACTGTCACCTCGACGCGCTGCGCTATCGAGCGGTGCAGGTCGATGTCGGTGACCGTGGTCGCGGCGCCGAAGTTGGCACCCGACAGGATCATCACCGCGCCCTTGCCCCAGGTCGCGAAGGCGCCGGCGGGCTTGACCAGACCGAAGTTCAGGGCATCGCCAAAGCCGGTGATCTGGCGCGTTGTCGCTTCGTTGCCTACCTGGATCGTCTGAGTGACCAGGAAGCCATCATCCGCCCAGCTGCGCCCATCCAGGCGTGTCAGCACATTCTGGCCGTTGTAGGTCTTGACCTGGTAGTCGCCGCTGGTCTGCACCGGCAGGTTGCCGCCGCCGTGCAGCACGGTGAGCGAGCCGTGGGCGCCCTGCACCCAGATGTTCTTGATGACGCCGGTGGCGCTGGCGATCGGCGTGCCCAGCACCTGCATCGTGCTGCCGTCGATCTTGAGTACCCGGTAGGTTGGTGCCGCACCAAAGCTGCCCTCGACAGTGTTGCTGCCACCCAGGTGGACGAGGTGGCCTTCGAGGAAGCCCTGCGCATCCCAGAGCTTGCCGTCGGTGCGCGTCAGGATGGCGCCGGTGGTGGTGTGCGCCACGTTGTACGGCACGGCTTCCAGCACCTGCTTGTCGACCGCGACGATCTTGCGGTTGGCACTGAAGTTGGCCACCGCAAACGCCGGACCCGACAAGCGCAGGATCGAGTTGTCGTTCGGGTTGCGCAGCGGCTGGCCGCCGACCAGCACCGTATTGCCATTGCCGTCGCGGTAGACGTCGTCTTCGACGGACAGCACGGTCCAGGTGCCGGCCAAGCCCTCAACCGTGACCGTCTGGCCGGGCAGGAAGCCCTCGGCCTTCCAGTCGAAGCCGGCGCGTCGGATGCTCGGGTCAGCGATGTAGGCGTCACCCGCCAACGTCCCGGCGTTGTTGAAACTGAAGGTGTTTTGCGCCGAAACGAAAGGCGCAGGGTCGAGCGTGCCCTGCACGTCGAGCCGGTCATTGCCCTGCCCCAGCATCAGGTTGACGACTTCGATCGTGCTCTGGCCGCTGTCGGTGCCAACACTCGCTGCGCCGTAGTTGACCTTGCCGTAGCTGATGCCGCCCGGCACGGTGATCGTCGTCGAGTTGGCGCCCGCCTCGCCAAACAACGGGCCGGACAGGTTGTTGAACACCAGGTTCTCGGCCATGCCAAAGCCGCGGAGCGTGGTCTGCGTCATCAGGCCCTTGGTGTCGGCCAGGCTGGAGTCATTGAAGATGTTCAGCACATCGATCTGCTGGCTCTCGGGCGGCTGCGCACCGATGGCGATCAGGAAGCCGTCATTCTCGCCCGGCAGCTTCAGGCCATTGGTCAGCGAACGGTCGGCGCCGGCCGGGCCGCCCTCTACCGCCAGCGGGCCGCGCAGCTTGGACAGCAGGTGCGTGGACACCGGGAAGATCTTCACGCCATCACG
>JBKJKU010000011.1:0-3746 GCA_046597355.1 Aquabacterium sp. | reverse complement strand
TGTCGGGCTGGCGTGTCCCGCGCAGGTAAAGAAGGGAGGGCCGGTGGTTGTCCGGCCCGGAATGACACGGAGCGGGGCACGCCAGCCCGGCGCGGCGCGGTCGCTCAGCACCCATGAACGGCCGGTTTCAGGCCAAAAAACGAAAGTCAGCAAAGAGCCGAAAACTGCCCACCAAATTCTGGCGGCGCGCATCGCGCTGGGTTGCGTTCAAGGACGGTCAGGTGCCGGCCATGGCGATCAGCCCAGCCTGGCGCGGTGTCGGGCGATCTGGGCCAACACCTGCACCGGCGCCGTGCCGCCGCGCACATTGCGGGCCGCCATCGATCCCTGGAGTGTCAGCACACCCGGCGCGTCGTCGCCAACCAGCGGGTGCAGGGCCTTCAATGCGGTCAATGGCAGATCGGCCAGGTCCACACCCTGCTGCAGACCCAGTTTGACGGCGTGGGCCACCACCTCGTGCGCGTCGCGAAAGGGCAGGCCTTTCTTGACCAGGTAGTCGGCCAGATCGGTGGCTGTGGCGTAGCCGCGGCGGGCTGCCGCTTCCATCGCCTGGGGCTTGACGATGATGCCGGCCACCATCTCGGCCAGGATACGCAAGGTACCGGCTAGGGTGTCGACGGTGTCGAACAGCGGTTCCTTGTCCTCCTGGTTGTCCTTGTTGTAGGCCAGTGGCTGGCCCTTCATCAGCGTGATCAGGCCCATCAGGTGGCCGATGACGCGGCCGCTCTTGCCACGCGCCAGTTCGGCCACGTCGGGGTTGCGCTTCTGCGGCATGATCGATGACCCCGTGCAGTAGCGGTCGGCCAGGTCGATGAAGCCGAAGTTCTGGCTCATCCACAGTACCAGTTCTTCGGCCATGCGCGACACATGCACCATCGTGATCGAGGCGAAGGCCAAAAATTCGAGTGCGAAGTCGCGGTCGCTCACGGCGTCCAGGCTGTTCTCGCAAACACCGTCAAAGCCCAGCGCCGCCGCCACTGATTCGCGGTCCAGCGGGTAGCTGGTGCCGGCCAGCGCCGCTGCGCCCAACGGCAGACGGTTGGTGCGGCGGCGAACGTCGGCCAGGCGCTCGGCGTCGCGGGCAAACATCTCCACATAAGCCAGCAGGTGGTGTGCAAAACTCACCGGCTGGGCCACCTGCAGGTGGGTGAAGCCGGGCATCACGGTGTCGGTGTGCTGGGCGGCCACGCCCACGAGTGCGCGCTGCAGGTCGGTCAGCAGCACGGCCAGCGCATCGATCTCGCCGCGCAGCCACAGCCGCACATCGGTGGCCACCTGGTCGTTGCGCGAGCGGCCGGTGTGCAGGCGCTTGCCGGCGTCGCCCACCAGTTGCGTCAGGCGCGCCTCGATGTTGAGGTGTACGTCTTCCAGCTCCAGTTTCCACTCGAAGCGCCCGGCCTCGATGTCCTGGCCGATCTGGCCCAGGCCACGCTGGATATCAGCCAGGTCTTGCGCGCCGATGATGCCCTGCCTGGCCAGCATGGCCGCGTGCGCCAGGCTGCCGGCGATATCGGCCTGCCACAACCGCTGGTCGAACGAGACGCTGGCGGTGTAGCGTTTGACCAACTCGCTCATCGGTTCGGAAAACAGCGCGGACCAAGCTTGTGCCTTGTTGGCGAGGGGGTTGTCGTGGGGCGTGCCGGACATGGCGTGGTGTGCTTTGCGTGAGGGGGCGGGCCGCGGCTGCAGCAGGCTGAAGCCGTATTATCCTGCTGCCTATTTGGCCGCAGACTTGCTGGCCCCACCGACGGCACCTATGGCCTCGTTCGACGACCCCGCTGCAGCCCGACCCGCCGCCAAGGGCAAGCCGCCGGCCGTGTCGCCCGACGGTGCCGACTCTCGCCCCACCAGCCTGTGGCCGGAGACGTCCCGCCTGCGCGGCGCGGGCGCCAACTCCTTGTTCGAGGCCAGCCGTTTTGACCCGCTGCATGAGCAGAAAGCGGCTGAGCGGCGCCACCTGGCGTCGCAGTTTGATGTGTGCCGCCCCGCGCTGGTGCTGCGGGTGTTGCTGTTGCTGCAGCTCATCGTGGCGCTGGTGGCCTTGCCGCTGGCGCAGGGCCTGCTGGACGCGGCAGCCCGCGCTGCGCTGCTGGCCTTTGCCACCCTGACCGGCGGCCTGCTGTGGTTGCCGGCCGTCTGCGCGCTGCGGCCCTGGCTGTCGCGGCGCGGGCGCGGGGCACGGTCGGCCAGCCTGGCGGGGTTGGGGGCGGCGTCGGCTGCCGGGGCTTGGGCGGCGCTGGCCGGGCTGGGTTTGGCGCCGTTGCAAGCCGGCTGGGGCAGTGCGGCCTGTGGCGCGGCGCTGGCGTTGGGCATATGGCACTGGTTGGGGCTGCGCGCGGCCGCTGCCCAGCCGGTCGAGGCCAGTGCCCGGCTGGCCGAGCTGCAGTCGCGGATCCGGCCTCACTTTCTGTTCAATGCACTCAACACCGCGCTGGCGCTGGTGCAGGTTGACCCGAGGCAGGCCGAGGCGGTGCTGGAGGACCTGGCGCAGTTGTTCCGCGTGGCGCTGGCCGACACCCGCGCCGCCGTGACGCTGGACGACGAGATCGACCTGGCGCAACGCTACCTGGCGATCGAGCAGCTGCGGTTCGGCCAGCGGCTGCAGGTCGAGTGGGACCTGGACCCGGCTGCGGCCGGTGCGCCGCTGCCGCCCCTGGTGTTGCAGCCGCTGGTTGAAAACGCGGTGCGCCACGGCATCGAGCCTGCGCTGAACGGTGGCCGTATCGTCGTGCGCACCCGCGCAGTCCGCGGCATGGCCGAGGTGCTGGTCAGCAACACCTTGCCCGAGGAGCCCGGCCGGCCCGGCAGCGGCATTGCGCTGGCCAACGTGGCTGAACGGTTGCGCCTGCTGCATGACGTGGCCGCGTCGCTGGCGACTGGCGTCGAGGGCGACCAGTTCCAGGTCCGCATCGTGGTGCCGCTGTGAGCAGCGCGGCCGACCTGCCCGGCGGCGACGCCGACATCGGGCATGCCGGCCTGCCACCCTTGCGGGTGCTGATCGTCGACGACGAGCCGCTGGCCCGTGTGCGGCTGCGCAGCCTGGTTGAAACCTGCCCCGAGCCGCGCGCAACCGTCGTGGCCGAGGCCGCCACCGTGGCTGATGCGCTGCGCCAGCTTGACAGCACACCCTGCGACCTGGTGTTGCTCGACATCGTGATGCCGGGCGGCAACGGCCTGAAACTGGCCGACGACATCCGCCACCGGCCCAGCGCGCCGTGGGTGGTGTTTGTCAGCGCGCACGGCGAGCACGCCCTGAAGGCGTTTGAGGTCGATGCGGCCGACTACCTGACCAAGCCGGTGCGGCGTGAGCGCCTGCAAGCCGCCCTGTTGCGGGTGGCGCAGCGGCGCGCACTGGCACCGCCCGCCTTGCATGCCGGCCCGGTGATCGTGGTCAGTGACCGCGGCCGTGTGCTGCGGGTGCCGGTGGCCGAGGTGCTGTACCTCAAGGCCGAGCAGAAATATGTCACCCTGTGCAGCAGCCGGGGCAACTGGCTGCTGGACGACGCGCTGGCCGATCTGGAACAGCGCCTGGGTGAGGGTTTTCTGCGGGTGCACCGCAACGCGGTGGTGGCCGTGGCGGCCGTGCGGGCTTTGGCGCGGCGTGGCGGCCAGGCGGGCACCGCATCCGCTGGCGGCGCGGCCGACTTGGCGGGCGGTGGCCAGCCGGTTGCCGATGCCGACGACGTCTGGCAGGTGCAACTGGCCAACGGCGACTGGCTGGCGGTGTCTCGGCGCCAGCTGCCGGC
>JBKJKU010000218.1:0-18106 GCA_046597355.1 Aquabacterium sp. | reverse complement strand
GCCGTTGATCGGCGCGCCGAAGTGGGCGTTGTTGCCGTTCATCGAGAAGGCCAGCTCGTCGGTGACCGTCTTGCCGACAAATGCGGCACCGGCGGCCAGCAACCGGGCCACGGTGAGCGCGTGGGCGGTCTTGATGCCCGACATCGCCAACACGGTGGGCGAGCCGCCGCCGGTGGGGTAGCCGGCAACGTCGAACAAGTCCTTGACGCCAAAGCACAGGCCGGACAACGGACCACTGCCGGCGCGCGGCACTGGCACATCGGGATACGGCACAAAAGCGTGGGCAGGATCGTGCAGTGGCATGGTGTTGGCACCCAGGTTGGGGTTGAGGTGGGTCGCGGCCAGGCGGCAAAACCCGGTGGCCAGCAGACAGCATTTGGCAACGGTGCAGCCGGCCGCCGGGCCGGATTCAGGCCAGTTTGCCGCGTATGTTCAAGAAGCTGGCAATGCGGGCGTCCATGTCCGGGCCACAGCCCTCGCTGCGGTGGATCTCGTGCGACAGCCCGGCGCGCAGCGGCAGGCCCTCGGTCTCGCGGTAAAGCCGTTTGTTGGCGCGCAGGCTGAACCAGGAATTGGCCAGGATCGCCTGGGTGAATGCGGCCAGCTCGGCCTCCAACGCTGCGTCAGGCACGCACCAGTTCACCAGGCCCATGGCCAGCGCGGCCTGGGCGCTGTAACTGCGGGCGGTGTAGGTCATCTCCTGCGCACGGGCGATGCCGACGCGGCGCGGCAACCGCTGGCTCACTGGACCACCGTTCGCGCTGCGCGCTCCGGGATGAGCGCTTGGGATCGGCCCGGCGCGCTCATGCCCCACACCGGCGTCACCGCCCAGCAGGCGTGGGTGTCGGCGAATTTGGTCGACTTGGCCGCAACGATCAGGTCAGCGGCCAGCGCCAGCGCCAGCGCGCCGGTGTAGCAGTGGCCGTGCACGGCGGCGATCACCGGCTGCGGCAGCTCGGCCAGCAGCTCGATGGTGTCGGCCTGGAAGCTGGGCTGGGGTGGGCGCTCGCCGGGCGAGATGTCAGCCAGGTCATGGCCGGCCGAAAAACAGGTGCCGGCGCCCCGCAGCAGCACCAAGCCGACCCGCTCGGTCTCGCTGGCAATCTGCAGCACGTGTTCGTGCAACTGCGGGAACATCGCCACGGACAGCGCGCTCAGCTTGTCCGGCCGGTTCAAGGTCAGGGTGGCGAGACCGTCGTGGTCCTCGCACAGCACCAGTGGCGTCATGCGGTTCTCCTTGGGGCGTGGCAGGTGTATGGGGCCGCGGGGCGCATCATTTCAGGCCTGACAGTCTAGGCAGGGCCGATGCCAGGCCGGTGTCGCAACCGGGTCAGCCGTACACCGCCAGCGCCGCCGCCAGCCGCCGCTGCACTGCAGCAACCAGGCTGTCAGGCGCCAACACCTGCACCTGCTCACCCTGGCGCAGGATGTCCATCACCAACTCGGTCTCGTCCACGTAGGGCAGGGTCAGCGACCAGCTGCCGTCCGGCAGGAACCGGCCCTGCTGCTCGGGGTGCCACTCCTCCTGGCTGATCCAGGGCGCCGCTTGTGCGCTGAAGCGCAGCACCGCCTCCTGGCGGGTGCCGCCGGCAAAGATGCCGTAGCCGGTGTCCATCTCGGCCTGCACCTGGCGCATCGCCACGTCCTTGGCGCGGGTGTCCTGCACGCTGGCCTGCTGCACCGCGTCCAGCGCAAACCGCAGCAGGCGCTCGCGCTGGTGGCACCAGGCGTCCAGGTACCAGGTGTTGCGGTAGTGCACCAGGCGCTGGGGCGAGACTTCGCGCTCGCTGACCTCACCGCGGGCCCGGGTGAGGTAGCGCATCTGCAGGCGGCGCCGGCGCATCAGCGCCTCGCCCATGCGCTCAAAACACTCGGGCGCCACCGGCCGGCGCAGCGCGCTGATGATCTTGACCCGCTTCATCAGCGCCTTGGCATCGGTCTCGCCGCCCGGGCCCAGCAGGTCGTGGATGCGGTCGAGCAGGGGCTGCAGGTGCCGGCTGAGCAAGCCGTCGGCGTCGATGCCGCTGAGCAGTTGGTGCGCCATCAGCAGCGAGTACAGCTCGCGCTCGTTGAACCACAGGCCCGGCAGCTCGTGGCGCGGGCCGCCGGCGGCCTGGGCGCCCGCCGCACCGGTTGCACCCGTCGCAAAACGGTAGCCGTTGCTGTCGCGGTCGTACTCGATCGGCGCGCCCAGCTGGTCGCGCAGGTATTCGAGGTCGCGCTTGAGCGTGGCCGGCGACACCTCCAGCGCCCCCAGCAGATCGGCAAACGGAATCGACCCCCGCTGGCGCACCAGCAGCTCGATCTTGTACAGGCGGTCGGTCTTGGCCATGGGGGCTCCGGCGAGGCATTGCGCACCAGCGCGCAACGGTCGAGTCTGCCACAGCGCTGGCTCAAAGCCTGAGCCAGTGCCGCAGCGATCGCAACAAAAGTTTCTCGGTTGCTGGCTCACTCCTTGAGCCAGCTGGCGCAGACACTGGATTTGTCGGGGCTGTCCCGGCGTGCACCCGACGAGAGGTTTCCATGGCCCAAGCCGCCTTTGAATTCAGCCCCCTGAGCCAGCCGTCCGGTGCGGCTCTAGATGCCGACCCGCACGGCCGGAGTCCTCAGCCTGCCGCCGCCGCGGGCAGCAACACGATGGACAGTACCGGCTTCGAGATTGGCTGGGACCATGCCCACCACCGCCTGACACCGCCGCTGCGCCATCTGCACGACCACAACCCGGTGCGCCAGGGTTGGGCCGCCGGCCGGGCCGCGTTTGGCGCCCGCACCCTGTCGTCCAGCGGCACCGTGCGCCAGTGGCTGGCGCTGCGGCTGGAGGCCTGGCAGCACGGCCAGCTGTTTGAAGGGGTGCAGGTCAACGCCAGCTTTCTGGCCCGCATCGCTGCCGATGAATGCCCCGTCAGCCGCCAAGCGCTGACGTTGTGCGCGGCGCGCACCGGCGACACGGCCGACGCCAGCCAGGCCCGGGTCTGCCGGCTCAACCCGCAAGCGGCCTATGCCGCCGGCAACCTGGCGGTGCTGAGCCAGCGGGTGGCGGATGCGCACACAGGCGCCCACACGGGCACCCACACCAGCCCGCCCAACAGCGCAGCCGACCCGGACGGCAACCCCCTGAGCGCCGACGAGCGCATCCGCTTGACTGTGCTGGCCAGCTTTGCCACGCCGATGCCCCATGCACAGGCCGCGCTGCTGCCGCTGCGCCTGCTGCCGCCCAACCGGGTGCGGGTGATCAATCCGGTGCAGGCGCTGCAGGTGATGCTGACACTGCAGTTCACCCAGGCAGGCTTTGCCCGGCGGCTGCTGGGCCTGTCGGCGCTGATGCCCAACAGCGAGGCCCGCCAGTCGTTCCAGATCTTCATGCACACCCTGCTGGCGCGGCGCCTGTCCGCCGGGCAGGCGCCGGGCGCGCCGACACTGCGCCGGGCGATGGAGGACAGCTGGGCCGATGCGCTGGTCAACCGGCGCTGGCAGCGGCTGGCCACCCGGCTCAGTGCCGCCGACTGCGAGTTGTTGCTGCAACGCGCCAGCCAGCGCGCGCTGGTGGTGGGCGGCGGGCGCTGGGTCAGCAGCGACAGCGCGACCGAGGGCTGGGCGCTGCACGCTGCTGCGGATGGCACCCCGCCGGCCCGGCGCTTGCCCAGCGGCGCGCCAGCCGCCTTGACCGGCGCGCCGCCGCGGTCAGCTCAGGCCGCAGCGGCGTCCGTTGCAGCCAGGCCGGGCAACAGCCGCAGCCTGGGCTCGCAGAAGCTGGCCAGCTGAGCCGGGCTCACCTGCGCGGCTTCACGCCAGTAGCGCCGGGCGGCGCCGATGTGGGTGGCCAGGCACTCCAGCACCGGCGGCCCGGGATCAAACTGGCACAGCAGGTTGGCGCCGCGCCACAGCGCCGCTGTCGGTTGCTGGCGCTCGCCGGCCACCGCCATGGCCGCGGCGACGCACTGCAACATCACGTCGGCCCGCCACTGGCTGCGCCACAGGGCGGGCTCATGCAGCCGCCCGTCGCCGCCTTTGTAGCTCAGGCACAGCAGGCCGTTGCCGTGTGACAGCACCGCGTCGGGCTGCGCCAGCAAGCTGGCTACCCGGTAGCTGCCGCGCTGGCCCTCGGGTGCCAGCAACCGCGCCGCGCTGCCCCGCAGGATGGGCAGCTGCCGGTCGACAAAATCCGGGCGCGCATCGACCTCGGCGGGGTCGAAAAAGTAGGCGCGCACCCGCACCCCCAGCAACTCGGCCTCGTCATGCCAATCCAGCTTGTCCATCATCGCAACTCCGCAGTGACCAGGGGCTTGGCAACGGGGGCCGAAGCCGCGGGCTCAGCCGGTACCGCAGTGGGGGCAGGTACCGCCCAATCCGGTGGTGGCGGGGTGGCCGACGAGGCGGCGGACGGCAGCGGCAGTGCTGGCGCCGGCACAGGCGTCGGCACTGCCAGGATCGGCGGCGGGACGGCGGCGCGGTCAGCCGCCCGCTGGTCTGCGGAAGGGGCCAGACCAGGGGCGGTCGGCGCGCCCAGCCAAGCCTGCGCCGTCCACAGCGCCAGCCCCAGGCCCAGGCCGGTTACGCCGAGCTTGAGCACGCCCTTCGACCACAGGTTGCCCTCGGCCGACGGCTCGATCGGCAACTCGGCAGCAGCCAGCGCGTCGGCGGCGGGCGGGTCAGCGGCACCACCCGCGTCGGTCGGGTCCACCAGCACCCAGCGGATGCCCTCCACGCCCAGCGGCGTGATCTGGCTGGCAATCTGAACCTGGATCATGGGGTTGCGCCTGGCATCGTCGGTGTCAACAGGGGAAGAAAGGCGTCAGGCTGCGGCCGCCAACAGTCAGGCGCCGAAGGCGCTGCTCGCAAATTGCCGTCCGCCGCCAGCAGCAGCGGGCGCCGGCGCGGGTGAGCCCGCCAGCGCCACTGGCGCCTCGGCCGGCCGCCGGTCGGCTGCCGATCCCGCCCGGTTGCCACGGTCGGCTGCGGCCTGGGCCAGGGTGGCCCGCACCATGCCGGCCAGTGCATCGCCAGGCAGATCGGCGTGACGCCGCGCTGGCACGCGTTGCTGCAGCGGTGTCAAAAGCACACACAGTGCGCCCACGGCAAAGCCGAACGCACCAAATACGGCGGCAGCGGCCAGCGACTGCCCGGTGGCGTACAAGGCCAGGCCCACCGCCGCAAAGCCGCAGGCGCCGCTGGCACCCCCCAGCAGCACCATCTGCGCCCGGCCCCGCACGGGCCTCACCACGCTGCTGCTCCGGCCACCGGCTTGCCGGCAGCACCGCAACCACCCCACGACCCCGGAATCTGGATTCTCATGGGTATTTTTTCGGCAGCGACGACCGCAACTTGAGCCGCCACAGCCCGGCGCGGACCGGCCGCGGCTTGCCGCCTGAGCCGTGCAAGCTGTGGCGCAGGTCGAGACCCACAGGCCGCCGTTGCCCTGCAGCCGACACACCGCGGGTGGCCTGCCTATCATGCAAGCCGCTCGATGAACCAGCCCTTTGCCCCACCCCTTGGCCCCTCCCCGATAGCCATGACCCCGTTGCCCCGCCGCCCTGCCCTGGCCCTGTTGATCGGCATGATCACCCTGGGCAGCGCCGCCGCCCAGGCTCAGCGGGGTGAACCCGCGCCGCGCGATGCCGCCCCCCGCGCCGTCGCGCCACGCGGCGCGCTGCTGGCCGACGAGTTGTCCAACATCGAGGTCTTCAAGCGGGTCTCGCCCTCGGTGGTGCACATCACCACGCTGGCGACCGAGCGTGATTTCTTCAACCGCAGCGTGCAGCAGGTGCCGCGGGGCACCGGCACCGGTTTTGTCTGGGACAACGCCGGCCACATCGTGACCAATTTCCATGTCATCCAGGAGGGCAGCGGCGCCCGTGTCACGCTGGCCGACCAGACAAGCTGGCCCGCCACGCTGGTGGGCGCGTTTGCCGACCGCGACCTGGCGGTGCTCAAGATCCAGGCGCCGGCGGCCAAATTGCCCGCCATCCCGATCGGCCTGAGCCGCGACCTGCAGGTCGGCCAGAAGGTCTACGCCATCGGCAACCCCTTCGGCCTGGACCAGACTTTGACGGTGGGCATCGTCAGTGCGCTCAACCGCGAGATCGAGTCTTTCAACAACCGCACGATCCGCGGCGTGATCCAGACCGACGCCGCCATCAATCCGGGCAACTCGGGCGGGCCGCTGCTCGATTCAGCGGGCCGGCTGGTCGGGGTCAACACCCAGATCGCCAGCCCGAGCGGCGCCAGCGCGGGCATCGGCTTTGCGATCCCGGTCGACGAAGTCAACCGCATCGTGCCGCGGCTGGTGCGTGACGGCCGCATCACCCGCCCTGCGCTGGGCATTGCCGCTGGCAACGACAGCCTGCGCCGGTCGCTGCGACTGCCCGCAGGCGTGGCGCTGGTGCAGGTGACGCCGGGCGGGCCGGCGGCACGGGCCGGCCTGTTGGCGTTTTCGCGCGCCCGGGACGGCAACATCATCAGTGGCGACGTGATCACCGCGATCAACGACGAGCCCATCGCCAGCCTGGACGACATGCTCACGCTGCTGGAAAAGCGCCAGCCCGGCGACAGCGTGATGCTGTCGCTGTCGCGCGACGGGCGCAGCCGCAAGCAAGCGGTGGTGCTGGGCAGCACCGATTAGCGCGCGGCGCGGCGTCGGCCAAGCCGGCCGGCGCCGTCGGTTAGCATGCCGCGCCGCCGACGGTCCCGCCGTCCGCCCCAGCCCACCCAGCGTCCCCGCCCACCGGAGTCACCGTCCATGCAAATTGTCTGCCTCGATCTCGAAGGTGTGCTGATCCCGGAGATCTGGATCGAGTTTGCCCAGCGCACCGGCATTGCCGAGTTCAAGCGCACCACCCGCGACGAGCCGGATTACGACAAGCTGATGCGCTACCGGCTGGCACTGCTCAAAACCCACGGGTTGAAGCTGGCCGACATCCAGGACGTGATCGGCGGCATGGCGCCGATGGCGGGCGCCCGGGATTTTTTGGACGAACTGCGCAGCCGCTTCCAGGTCATCATCCTGTCGGACACCTTCTACGAATTTGCCGACCCGATGATGGTGCAGCTCGGTCGGCCCACGCTGTTTTGCCACAAGCTGGTGATCGATGCCGAGGGTTTTGTCGCCGACTACACGCTGCGCCAGCCCAACCAGAAGGCACACGCCGTCCATGCGCTGAAAAGCCTGAACTACCAGGTGATCGCGGCCGGCGACTCGTACAACGACACCGGCATGCTGGGTGCCGCCGATGCAGGGTTTTTCATCCACCCGCCCGAGGCCATCGTGGCGCAGTTTCCGCAGTACCCCGTCAACCGCAGCTATGCCGAGTTGAAGGCCAGCATCGACAGCGCCTCAGCGCGGCTGCTGGCAGCGGCCTGACGCCGGGCCGCCTGTCAGCGGGCTAAACCCACGCCACCCACGCCACCCACGCCACCCACGCCACCCGCGCCAGCCGCCCCAGCCGCCCCAGCCACCACACAGCGCCCCGCCACGCAGGCCGCACCCGGATCCGGGATGTAGCTGCAATTGCCGACCAGGCCACTGGTCTCATTGCGGCGCTTGGCCGCTGCAGACAACTCGACCGACCAGGCCTTCAACTTCTCGACTGGCGCCGTGGCGCTGGCGTACGGCAACCACTGCGCCGGCCCGCCGCAGGGTTTTTCGCCGATCGGCAGCGTGCGGCATTGGCTGTTGTCGCTGCACCTGGCCTCGCCCACCGCGCCGCGGATGCGCGCCAGCAAGGCTGCCTCGTCCAACGCCCCGGCGCTGGTCTGGGCCTGGCAGCCTTGCAGCCCCAGCCCGGCCAGTGCAGCCAGCGCCAGCCAGCGGACGGCGGCAGGCCACCGGTTGGGGTGGGCAATCAAGCGGGGATTTGCACGGCAAGGCATGGCTGGGGCTCCTGTGTGGCGGGCACGCAGCCCACCGGCATGCAGCCATCTTGCACCCAACGCTTGTCGGCCATGTTGCGCTGACGCGACCCGCCAACAGCATCCAGGTGCACTGGACCGCCGCCACCCCAAGCCCCCCCGGCTGGCAAAGCCCGGCGCGCCGTTGCATCATGCGGCCCATGATCCCTCTATCCGTTCTCGATCTTGCCCCGATCACCGAAGGCAGCGACGCCGCTACCGCGCTGCGCCACACCCTGGACCTGGCCCAGCATGCCGAGACCTGGGGCTACCGCCGCTACTGGCTGGCCGAGCACCACAACATGGACGGCGTGGCCTGCTCGGCCACCGCGGTGCTGATCGGCCATGTGGCGGGCGGCACCCGAACGATCCGGGTGGGCTCGGGCGGGGTGATGCTGCCCAACCATGCCCCGCTGGTGATCGCCGAGCAGTTCGGCACCTTGGCCACGCTCTACCCCGACCGTATCGACCTGGGCCTGGGCCGCGCACCCGGCACCGACCAGCAGACCGCCCGCGCGCTGCGCCAACACCTGGCCACCAGTGAAGACCAGTTCCCGCAGGACGTGATGGAGTTGCAGGCCTACCTGGCAGATGCCCAACCCGGCCAAGCCGGCCAGGCCGTGCGGGCGATCCCCGGCATCGGCACCCATGTGCCGATCTGGCTGCTGGGATCGAGCCTGTACAGCGCGCAGCTGGCCGCCTACCTGGGCCTGCCGTTTGCCTTTGCCTCGCACTTTGCGCCCGACATGCTGATGCAGGCGCTGGAGGTGTACCGCGCGACCTACCGCCCGTCGGCCGATTGGCCCGAGCCGCATGCGATGGTCGGCGTCAACGTGATCGTGGCTGACACCGATGATCAGGCAGCCAGGCTGTTCACCTCGCTGCAGCAGCGCTTTCTGGGCATGCAGCGCGGTGTTCGCGGGCCGTTGCCACGGCCGATCGACCCGACGGTGATGGCCACGTTGTGGAACGACCGCGAAAAAGCCGGCGTGCAGCGCATGCTGGCCGCCACCGCGGTGGGCAGCCCGGACACGGTGCGCCGGCAACTCGACGCGATCATCGAGCGCACCAAGGCCGATGAGTTGATCGTGGCCGGTGCCGTGCACGACCATGCAGCGCGGCTGAAGTCCTACCAGTTGTTGGCCGAGCTGGCGCGCACCCGGTAAGGGCGCCATGAGGACCCCCTCGGGGGGTGGCTTCGGTAGGCCGAAGCCGGGGGGGCAATTCAGGCCAGCGCCGGGCCGCTCCCAAGCGGCCTGAGGACCCCCTCGGGGGGTGGCTTCGGTAGGCCGAAGCCGGGGGTTCAGTTCAGCTGGCCAGTTCCTGCCGCAGCTTGGCGAACCACTGGGTTTGCCACTGCGGCTTGGCGAACAGGTAGCCCTGGTACTCGTCCACACCCATCGCCCGCAGCAGCGCAAACTGGGCCTCGGTTTCCACGCCCTCGGCCACCAGGCCCAGGCCCAGGCTGCCGCAAAGTTGCACCACGCCTTCCAACACCACCCGGGACTTGGGCGAGTGCGCCAGGTCCATCACAAAGCTGCGGTCGATCTTGACCTTGTGGAACGGCAGGTTGCGCAGGTGGCTGAGCGACGAGTAACCGGTGCCAAAGTCGTCCAGCGACAACTTGAAACCATGCCGGCGCAGCCGCACCAGCAGCTTCTCGACATGACCGATGTCGGTGACCAAGGCCGACTCGGTCAGCTCCAACTCGATCTGCGACGGATCGGTGCGGTTGTGCTCGCAGGCATGCAGCACCGTGCGTTCCAGGTCGGGCCGCAGCAACTGGCGCGGGCTCAGGTTGACCGAGACGATGGCATCGCTGCCCAGCGCGCGCACCTCGTTGGCGATGCGGGCGGCAGCATGCAGCGCCTGGCGGCCCATCAACGGGATCATGCCGGTCTGCTCGGCGATCGGGATGAACTCGGCAGGTGACACCACGCCGAACTCCTCGGTCGTCCAGCGCATCAGCAGCTCAGCGCCGGTGCTGCGGCCGGCGGCGTTGACCTTGGGCTGGACGACAAAGTGAAAGGCGTTGCGCTCGGCGTCGCTGCGCACCAGGCTTTGCAACCGGCTGCGACGCTCGACACCCTCGTCCAGCGCGGGCGCGTAGATCACCAGGCAGTTGCGGCCCTGGGCCTTGGCGGCGTACATCGCGGCATCGGCACGGCGCAGCAGCAGCGCGGCGTCGGTGCCGTCGGCGGGGTGGGTGACCGCGCCAATGCTGGGCGTCACCGACAGCCGGTGGCCGTCGATCATGAAGGACTGGCCCAGCGTGGCAATGACCAGCTGGGCGCTCTCGCGCAACAGGTAATCGTCGCCGCCATCGGCCAGCGTGATGACAAACTCGTCGCCGCCCCAGCGGCCGATGAAGGCCAGCGGCAAAGCGCAGCGCAGCCGTTCGGCAGCCTGCTGCAGCAGTTGGTCGCCGGCGCGGTGGCCAAACGAGTCGTTGACGCCCTTGAACCCGTCCAGGTCGATGAACAGCAGCGAAAAGGCCGGCGCGCCGGCCCGCCCCACCCTCCCGGCCAGGTGCTGGTTGATCGCCGCCCGGTTGGCCAGGCCAGTGAGGCTGTCGAACAGCGCCAGCCGCGCCAACGCCTGCTCGGCGCGCCGCCGCTCACTGATGTCGCGCAACGCCACCAGGTGCTGCTGCGCGCCGCCGGCGCTGGCCTCGATCCGGGTGATCGACACCTCCAGTGTCCGGTCGCCCTGGGCGTCGCGCGCATGCGCCTCGCCGCGCCAGGGCATCGGCTGCGCCAGGTCGGGCTCAAAGCGCAGCAGGTCCTGCAGATGACGGCCCACCACCACCCCGCATGCCAGCCCCAGCAGCGCCTCCAGGGCAGCGTTGGCCTGGACCACGGTCCAACCCGCGTCCACCACCACCAGCGCATCCAGCGTGCTGGCAAAGGCGTGGGCCAAGAGCTGGCGCAGGTGCTCGGCCTCGTGCTGGTCGGACACATCACGGATCGTGCCAGTGACCTGCAGTGCCCGGCCGTCGATATCCCGCTGCAGCGCCCGGCCGCGGATGCGCAGCCAACGCCATTCACCCGCCAGGTGCATGCGGAACTCGACGTCAATCTGCGCCTGCTCGCCACTGTCGTGCCGCGCCAATGCGGTGTTGACGGCCGGTACGTCCTCGGTGTGCACGCGGTCGAGCAGTTCAGCCATCGTGCCGCCCTCGAGGGGGGTGGCCAGGCCGCCGACGATCAGGCCGGTGACCTGCACCCGCTGGGCCGGCTTGTCCCATACCCAGATGCCCTCACCCGTGGCCCACAACGCCAGGTTCAAGCGGTTCTCGGATTCGCGGGCCGATTGCAGCGCGTCCCAGAGCGCGCGGCTTTTGTCGTTGAGCAGCGTCTCGGCAGATTTGCGGGCCGCTCGCTCGCGGTCAAAGCGCCGCTGCAACGTGGCTGTGGCAGCGCGCACTTCGTCCAGCGCGGCATCCAACGCGGCGCCTTGTTGCGTCGCGCTGGCGGCCACAGCCGCAGGGACGTAAGGCGCGTTCAAGGGGCTTTCAGACGCAGATCAGGCGGCAGCTGTCTTGTCCAGCGTGAACAGCACGCCCGGGCCTTCGGGCCCGTCGTAGGGTGCATAGCCGATGCGGCAAGGCTCGTTGTAGTGCACCGCGGCTTGCTCCAGCAGGCCAAGCGCCAGTTGCTCCAGTGCGCGTGGCGACTGGTAGAGCAGCCGCAGCACCTGCGCGTCCCGCGACAGCACGGTAAAGCTGGGCAGCGCGGCCTGGTCGTAGAGCTTGCGCACCTCGACGTGAATCTCGTTGTGCACCGAGGCCACAAAATCGAACAGGTTGGCTTGCCGGTCGAACATGCTGCCGTGGGCCTGCGCAAAGCGGTGCAGCAGATGACCGCCAAAGGCCTTGACCAGGTCAGGCGCGGGCACACCGCTGCGCTGCGACAAGGCGCCCACCATCGACACCATCTCCTGGTGCGGGTAGTAGCCGACGGCGGTGTAGGCCCCACCGTTCGGCGGCGCCACATCGGTGATGACAGCGTCGGCCATCTCGGGCGAGAACTTTTCCTCAACCAGTTCGATGAATTCGGTGAACACAAGACCCAACATGCTTGCCTCCAGCAGCCGATGCAGATGGCATCAAGGGTAGGCCGCACTGGCCTGGCACCATGGACCGAAAAGCGGCCGCTTTGGCCGCATTTCAGACCTTGACAGCCACCGCCGCGCCAGGGTGTGGGTCAGCCCAGCGCGCGGCGGGCGTTGCCAAACATCCGGGTCCACGGGCTGGCGGCTGACAGGTTGCCCGGTGTCCAGCTCATCTGCAGGTTGCGCTGCACCCGCTCTGGGTGTGGCATCAGTGCGGTGAAGCGCCCGTCCGGCGTGGTCACCGCGGTCAGGCCATCCGGGCTGCCGTTGGGGTTGAAGGGGTAGACGTCGGTCGCCTGGCCCTGGTGGTCGACAAACCGCATCGCGCGGTGCACGGCATCGGGCTGGCCGCGCTGCGAGAAGTCGGCAAAACCCTCACCGTGGGCCACCGCGATCGGCAGCCGGCTGCCGGCCATGCCGGTGAAAAACAGCGACGGGCTGTCGAGCACCTCGACCAGGCTCAGCCGGGCCTCGAACTGCTGGCTCTGGTTGCGGGTAAAGCGCGGCCAGGCCTGGCTGCCGGGGACGATGGCAGACAGCGCCGCCATCATCTGGCAGCCGTTGCAAACACCCAGCGCCAGGGTGTCGGCGCGGGCAAAAAACGCCGCAAACTGATCGGTCAGCGCCGGGTTGAACAGGATCGACCGCGCCCAGCCCTCGCCCGCACCCAGCGTGTCGCCATAGCTGAAGCCGCCGCAGGCCACCAGGCCCTGGAAGTCGGCCAAATTTGCCCCGCCTGTCAGCAACCCGGCCTGCAGGTCGCTCATGTGCACATCGAAGGTGTCGAAGCCGGCGTTGTGCATCGCCACGCTCATCTCGGTGTGGGAGTTGACACCCTGCTCCCGCAGGATCGCGATCTTCGGCCGCGACAGGTTCAAAAACGGTGCGGCGACGTTGTCGCTGGCATCGAAGCTCAGGTGCTGGTGCAGGCCCGGATCTCCCGGCGCACCGGCTGCCGCATGTTCAGCGTCGGCGCAGGCCGGGTTGTCACGCAGCCGGGCGATGCGCCAGCTGACCTCGTCCCAGGCCTGCTGCAAATCCCGCAGCGGCGCGCTGAACTGCAGCTTGGCATCGCGCCAGACTTCGATCACGCCAGTCTCGTTGGGCTTGCCCACCACATGGCTGTGGCGCGACAGGCCGTGGCTGCGCAGCACGGCGAGCACGGCGTCGCGCTCGGTGCGCGGCACCTGGATCAGCGCGCCGAGTTCCTCGTTGAACAGCGCCTTGAGCATCAGCTCATTGCGCCGCTCGCCCACCTGGCCGGCCCAGTTCTTGGAGTCGCCCGTGTCCGCCCGGCTGTCGCTGATGCCGTCGCCTTCGGTCACCAGCAAATCCACGTTCAGGCTCAAGCCGCGCTGGCCGGCAAATGCCATCTCGCAGGCTGCCGCCCACAGGCCGCCGTCGCTGCGGTCGTGGTAAGCCAGCAATTTGCCCTCAGTGCGCAACTGGTTGATGGCAGCGACCAGGGCCTTGAGCTGGGCCGGGTCGTCCAGGTCGGGGACGCCGTCATTCAAATGGCAGCCGAACTGGCCCGTGACCTGCGCCAGCATCGACCCCGCCATGCGCATGCGGCCGGCGCCCAGGTCGATCAGGATCAGCGTGCTGTCGGCACCGTCGGCCAGGGTCTTGACCTGTGGCGTCAGCGTACCGCGCACATCGTCCAGGGTGGCAAAGGCGGTGACGATCAGGCTGACCGGCGCGGTGACTTGCCGGGCATGGCCAGCGTCGTCGGTCCAGCGGGTGCGCATCGACAGGCTGTCCTTGCCCACCGGTATGCCGATACCGAGCGCTGGGCACAAGTCCATGCCCACGGCTTTCACGGTCTCGTACAAAGCGGCGTCTTCACCCGGCTCGCCGCAGGCCGCCATCCAGTTGGCCGACAGCTTGACCCTGGACAACGTGATCGGCGCGGCCAGCAGGTTGGTGATGGCCTCGCCCACGGCCATGCGGCCGGAGGCAGGTGCGTCCAGCGCCGCCAGCGGGGTGCGCTCGCCCAGGCTCATGGCCTCGCCCCGGTAGCCGCTGTGGTCGGCCAGCGTCACCGCGCAATCGGCCACCGGCACTTGCCAGGGGCCGACCATCGGATCCCGGTGGCTCAAGCCACCCACGGTGCGGTCGCCAATCGTGATCAAGAAGCGCTTGCTGGCCACTGTCGGGTGGCGCAGCACGTCAAACGCCACCTGCGCCAGCTTGACGCCGGTCAGATCGAGCGGCGGCGCGCTGCGCACCACCCGCAGCACATCGCGGTGCACCCGGGGTGGTTTGCCCAGCAGCACGGCCATCGGCATGTCGATCACCCGCTCGCCGCCGGGGCCGTCCTCGACGACCAGCGCAGGTTCGTCAGTCGCCACGCCGACCACCGCGAACGGGCAGCGCTCGCGGCGGCACATCTGCTCGAAGATCGGCAGCAAATCGGGGTTGATCGCCAGGGTGTAGCGCTCCTGGCTCTCGTTGCACCAGATCTCCTTGGGCGCCAGGCCGGTCTCCTCCAGCGGCACCTGGCGCAAATCAAAGATTGCGCCCATGCCGGCGCCGTCCACCAATTCGGGAAAGGCATTGCTGATGCCACCCGCGCCAACATCGTGGATCGCCAGCACCGGGTTGCCATCACCCAGCAAAAAGCAGTGGTTGATCACCTCTTGCGCCCGGCGCTGGATCTCGGGGTTGCCGCGCTGCACCGAATCAAAATCGAGTGCTGCGGTGTTGCTGCCCGCCGCCATCGAGCTGGCCGCGCCGCCGCCCATGCCGATACGCATGCCCGGCCCGCCCAATTGCACCAGCAGCGTGCCGGCGCCAAACGGCAGCTTGTGGGTCTGGCCGGCGGCAATCGACCCCAGCCCCCCGGCAATCATGATCGGCTTGTGGTAGCCGCGCTGCACACCCGCGACCGACTGCTCAAACACCCGGAAGTAGCCCGCCAGATTGGGCCGACCGAACTCGTTGTTGAAGGCCGCGCCGCCCAGCGGCCCGTCCACCATGATCTGCAAAGCGCTGGCGATGTGGCCGGGCTTGCCGACCGGGTGCTGCTCCCAAGGCTCCTGGGTGCCCGGCAGGTGCAGGTTGGAAACCGAGAACCCGGTCAGGCCGGCCTTGGGTTGCGAACCGCGCCCGGTGGCGCCCTCGTCGCGGATCTCGCCGCCGGCGCCGGTGGACGCGCCGGGAAAGGGTGAGATCGCGGTCGGGTGGTTGTGCGTCTCGACCTTCATCAGCACGTGGGAGATTTCGTCGCGCGGGCCGTACTTTGGGGCGGCCGCAAAACCAACAGGCGCCCAGCGCCGGACCGGCCCGCCCTCCATCACCGCCGCGTTGTCGCTGTAGGCGACGATGCTGTGCTGTGGCGCCAGCTTTTCGGTGTTGCGGATCATGCCGAACATCGACAAAGGCTGAGCCACACCGTCGATCGTGAAATCGGCATTGAATATCTTGTGCCGGCAGTGCTCGCTGTTGGCCTGGGCAAACATCATCAGCTCGACATCGCTGGGGTTGCGACCCAGCGTGGTGAAGGCCGCCACCAGGTAGTCGATCTCGTCGGCCGACAGCGCCAGGCCGAACTCGGTGTTGGCCCGCACCAGCGCGGCCCTGCCGCTGTCCGCGCCCTGGCCCAGCAGGTCCACATGCACCAGCGGCTCGGCAGCGCGGGCATCAAACAGGTGGTGGGCGGCGTCGCGCTCAAAAGCCACGCTTTCGGTCATGCGGTCGTGCAGCAGTGCGGCGCAGTCTTGCAACTCGGGCTCGCTCAGCGGCTTGCCGGCACCCCCCAACAGCCCAGATTTCAGCTGCAAGCGGTACTCGGTGACCCGCTCGATGCGGTGCAGCACCAGGCCGCAGTTGCGGGCGATGTCGGTGGCCTTGCTGGCCCAGGGCGACACCGTGCCCAGCCGCGGCATCACCAGCACCAGCGTGCCGTCGTCACTGCCGGTGTAGGCATCGCCATAGCACAGCAAGGCGGCCAGCTTGTCGGTATCCGGCGTCTCACCGGTATCGGCCAGCACCCAGTGCACATGGCGCGCCACCACGCCGGTGATGCGGGCATTGACCCCCTGCAGTTGCAACAGCAACGCCTGGGCGCGGAACGCCGGGAGCGCGCTGCCGCCCTCGAAACACAGCAGGTTCTTGGGCAAATTTGAGGCAGATGACGGCATGGCGGGCACGGGGCTGGGCGGGTGGCTGTGGCGTGGATGCTTGACAAAACACAGCCCGCTTGGCGCCCGGCACGCAGGATCACACCCTGTGATGCCGCTGACCTCGCGCCAGAGGGCCATGCCCGTGTAAACCCGGCATTCTAGGGTGAGGTGGGATAATTTCAGCCATGGCCATCACCCTCAAGACCCAACCCGCCGAAATCGCCGGCATGCGCATTGCCGGCCGCCTGGCGTCGGAAGTGCTGGACATGCTGACGCCGCATGTCTTGCCCGGCGTCACCACCGAGCAGCTCGACAAGCTGGCGCACGACCACATCGTCAACGTCCAGCACGGCATCCCCGCGCCGCTGAACTACCAGCCGGCGGGCTATGTGCCCTACCCCAAGTCGATCTGCACCTCGCTGAACCACCAGGTGTGCCACGGCATTCCGAACGACAAACCGCTCAAAAACGGCGATATCGTCAACATCGACGTCACCGTGATCAAGGACGGCTGGCACGGCGACACCAGCCGCATGTTCATCGTCGGCGAAGGCTCGATTGCCGCCAAGCGGCTGTGCGCGCTGACCTACGACGCGATGTGGAAGGGCATAGCCAAGGTCAAGCCCGGCGCCCGGCTGGGTGATATCGGCCACTCGATCCAGGTCTTCACCGAGAACCAGGGTTTCTCGATCGTGCGTGAATTTTGCGGCCATGGCATCGGGTCCAAGTTCCACGAAGACCCGCAGGTGCTGCACTACGGCCGGCCCGGCACGCTTGAAGAACTGGTGCCCGGCATGATCTTCACGATCGAGCCGATGGTCAACGCCGGCCGGCGCGAAATCCGCGAGCTCGGCGACGGCTGGACCATCGTCACCAAGGACCGTTCACTGTCGGCCCAGTGGGAGCACACCATCCTGGTCACCGATACCGGTTATGAAGTGCTGACGCTGTCAGCCGGCTCGCCACCGCCGCCGGCATTCATCACCGCAGCCACCGCAGCGGCCTGAGCCGCCGGGCCCCGCAGGCATGGCTGCTGAGACTTTGCCCGGCACAGCGCCCGGGTGGGACATCGCCGCGATGCGTGCCGGGTTCCGCGACGGCAAAAAAGCGCTGATCGCGCATTTCCTGGCCAGCCGCGCCACCGCACCAGCGGCCACGCGGCTGATCAAGGCCCTGACCCGCCATGTCGACGCCACACTGGCCAGCTTGTGGGCGCACAGCAACCTGCCGGCGTCGGCCGCGCTGGTGGCGGTGGGCGGCTACGGCCGCGGCGAGTTGCAACCGCACAGCGACATCGACGTGCTGCTGCTGCTGCCCGAGACCGCCAATACCGACGCCGGCAGCCCGCTCAAGGCCGCCATCGAAGCCTTTGTCACCGCCTGCTGGGACATCGGGCTGGAGATCGGCTCGGCGGTGCGCACGGTGGCCGAGTGTGTCGAAGAGGCGCGTGCCGATGTCACGGTGCAAACCTCGCTGCTCGAAGCACGGCCCGTCTGTGGTGCCCGCAAGCTGTTCACAGCGTTCCAGCGCGACACCGCAGCGCTGATGGACGCCAAGGCGTTTTTGCGCGCCAAGATGCTGGAGATGCAGCAACGCCACACCAAGTACGAGGACACCCCCTACGCGCTGGAGCCCAACTGCAAGGAAAGCCCGGGCGGCCTGCGCGACCTGCAGGTTGTGATCTGGGTGGCCCGCGCCGCAGGCTTGGGCCGCACTTGGACAGAACTGGCCAACAAGGGCCTGATCACGGCCTTTGAAGCCAGCCAGCTGGTCAAGCACGAAGGCACGCTCAAGCTCATCCGCGCGCGCCTGCATTGCGTGGCCGGGCGGCGTGAAGACCGCCTGGTGTTTGACTTGCAGACTGCGGTGGCAGAAAGCTTTGGCTACAAGGCCAGCGTGGACCAGCGCAGCAGTGAAGTGCTGATGCACCGCTACTACTGGGCGGCCAAGGCGGTGACCCAGCTCAACCAGATCCTGATGCTCAA
>JBKJKU010000204.1:0-2697 GCA_046597355.1 Aquabacterium sp. | reverse complement strand
CTCCAGGAAGAAATCGAAGGGGTTGTAGACCGACATCTCGGCCACCAGATCGACGGTGACCTTGAACTCGGTCATCGGCGCAGGAAACACCAGCCGCGCCAGGTAGTTGGCAAACGCATCCTGCTGCCAGTTGACGAAGTGGCCCTCGGGCTCGACCGTCAGCGAATAGCTGAGGATCTGGCTGCGGCAGTGCGGTGCCGGCCGCAAGCGCACGATGTGCGGTCCCATGTTGACCAGACGATCGTATTTGTAGTGGGTAACGTGGTTCAGGGCGACATGGATGGACACGGGGTTCCTTCAAGGGCCTTCAGGGGCAAACAAATGCTGCGGCGCCGCATTCTCACTCGGCTGTGGGCAAATGCCGACAGCCGATCAGGCCGGTACGAGAAAGTCGCGGCTGATGCCCGCACCGATGGCGTTGACGCGGTCCAGGAACTGGGTCAGGAAGGCGTGCAGACCGGTGGCCAGGATCTCGTCGATGCGGCCAAATTGCAGGTCGGCGCGCAACCGGCCCGCGCGGCGTCGGGTCTCGGCGCTGGGATCATTGGCCACCAGGTCAAGATTGGCCACCAGCTCGTTCATGCAGGCCGCGAGCGAGCGCGGCATGTCCGGGCGCAGCATCAGCAGCTCGGCCACCTTGTCGGGCCGGATCACGTTGCGGTAGACCTTGCGGTAGATCTCGAAGGCACTGACCGAACGCAGGATCGCGCTCCAGTGGTAGAAATCCACCTCGGGTGCGGCGTCGTCGGCCCAGGCGCCAAAGTAGTCGCCGGCCAGGTCGTGGAACTTGATGTCGAGCAGCCGTGCCGTGTTGTCGGCCCGCTCCAAAAAAGTGCCGATGCGGATGAAATGCAGCGACTCGTCCTGCAGCATCGTGCCCACCGACACGCCGCGGCTCAGGTGCGACCGGAACTTGACCCACTCGAACAGCGCCGCTGGGTCCCGCTCGAAAGTGTCGTCGGACAGCATGCGGTTGAATTCCAGCCAGGTCTGGTTGGTGGTTTCCCACAGCTCGGTGGTCAGCTTGCCGCGCACCGCGCGGGCGTTTTCGCGGGCGGCGCCCAGGCACGACAGGATGGACGACGGGCTGCTGCTTTCACGCACCAGGAACTGCATCACGTTGCCGGCATTGACGACGTCGTGCTTCTTGCCAAAGGCTTCGGTCAGCTCCGAAATGCCCAGCACGCCAGCCCAGCCTTGCTCGGTCCGGTCGGCCGATTGCGGCAGCAGCGAGGTCTGGTAGTTGACGTCCAACATCCGGGCGGTGTTTTCGGCCCGCTCCATGTAGCGGGACATCCAGAACAGGTGGTCGGCGGTTCTTGACAGCATCAGCGTTGCTCCATCAGGCCGAAAACCCCGCCACGCGCAGTCGCGCGCAGCGGTGCTGTGGCTGCGCCACAAGCGCTTTGCGCTTGATCGGCCCGCTCCATGGTGCGGGACATCCAGAACAGGTGGTCGGCGGTTCTTGACAGCATTTTCTTTTTTCTCCTATCAGCCTTGGCGCTGGGACATGACCGCCGGCTCGGTGGCCGTCGTCGCGGTCTCGGGGTCGGCCTCCAGCACCCAGGTGTCCTTGGTGCCGCCGCCCTGGCTGCTGTTGACCACCAGCGAGCCCTCTTTCAGCGCCACGCGGGTCAGACCACCCGGCACCGTCTGCACGCTGTTGCCCGACAGGACAAACGGCCGCAGGTCGATGTGGCGCGGCGCGATGCCGCTTTCCACAAACGTGGGCGTGCTCGACAAGGCCAGCGTGGGCTGGGCGATGTAGTTGCTGGGCCGGGCCAGCAGCGCGGCGCGGAAGTCCTCGATCTCGGCCTTGGTGGACGCCGGCCCGACCAGCATGCCGTAGCCGCCGGCACCGTGCACCTCTTTGACCACCAACTCGCCCAGGTGGTCCAGCACGTACTTCAGGTCGTCTTTTTCACGGCAGACGTAGGTGGGCACGTTCTCCAGGATGGGCTTTTCGCCGAGGTAGAACTCGACCATCTTGGGCACGTAGGGGTAGATCGACTTGTCGTCGGCCACGCCGGTACCGATCGCGTTGCACAGGCTGATGTTGCCCTTGCGGTAGACATCGAGCAGGCCTGCACAGCCCAGCGTGCTGTCGGGCCGGAAGGCTTTCGGGTCGAGAAAATCATCGTCTACCCGGCGGTACACCACATCCACCCGGCGCGGCCCCTGGGTGGTGCGCATGTAGACAAAGTTGTCCTTGACAAACAAGTCCTGGCCCTCGACCAGTTCCACCCCCATCTGCTGTGCCAGAAAGGCGTGCTCGAAGTACGCGCTGTTGTACATGCCGGGCGTCAGCACTACCACCGTGGGCTCATTGACCGACGGCGGCGCCACCGCCCGCAGCGTCTCCAGCAGCAGGTCGGGGTAGTGCGCAACCGGCGCGATCCGGTGCTGCGCAAACAGGTCGGGAAACAACCGCATCATCATCTTGCGGTTTTCCAGCATGTAGCTCACGCCACTGGGCACCCGCAGGTTGTCCTCCAGCACGTAGTAGGTGCCGCTGCCGTCGGGCTGGGCGGCACGCACGATGTCGATGCCGGCGATGTGCGAGTAGATCTGGCCCGGCAGGTCGACGCCCATCATCTCGGGGCGGAACTGCGTGTTGTTCAGGATCTGCTCTGCGGGCACGACGCCGGCCTTCAGGATCTCCTGGCCGTGGTGAACGTCGTGCAGGAAGCGGTTGAG
>JBKJKU010000007.1:0-10225 GCA_046597355.1 Aquabacterium sp. | reverse complement strand
GAACTCGGTGGCGTTCAGGCCCAGCGTCTTCTTGATCGGTATGCCGATCACGCCAAACATCATCCACACCATGAAGCAAACGGTGAAAGCGAGCGTGCTGACCAGCAGCACGGCCAGCGCCTGGCTTTTTTGGGTCATGGCAGATTCCACCGGTGAGACATGCGCTCACTGTAGGAATCGAAGCCTGCTGGCGGCATCCTCCGCAAGCACAGTGGCCCTGCGGCAGACGGAGGATGCCAACCCACCTGGCCATCGTCCTGAAGAACTACGCAACCTCCCAACGCGGCCAGCGTTGATTCAGGTCAAAGGCGAATCAGACCAGGCCGTGCTCGCTGGCGATCACCGCGGCATGCACCCGCGAGCTGACGTCGAGTTTGCGCAGGATGTGCTGGACGTGGATCTTGACCGTGGTCTCGGCGATGCCCAGCGCGCGGGCGATCTCCTTGTTGGCCTGACCGCGGGCAACGCCCCGCAGGATGTCGAGCTCGCGCTGGGACAGGCTATCGACTTTGGAGGCCACCTGCGCGGGTGCAGCCGGCGCCAACGGCGTGGCGGCACCACGAAATGCCGCCACCAGCTTGCCGGTCATCTCGTCGGCGATCACGCTTTCGCCCTGCACCGCGCGGCGGATCGCGGCCGACAGCGCATCCCCCTCGATGGTCTTGAGCAGGTAACCGCAAGCCCCACCGCGCAGCGCCTGCGCGAGGTCCTGCTCGTCCTCGCTGACCGTCAGCATCAGGATGCGCACGCCGGGCGCGGCGCCCAGCAACGCCGGCAGCGCGTCCACGCCGTTGACGCCGGGCAGGTGGTTGTCGAGCAGGATCAGGTCGGGCTGTAGCTCCTCGGCGCGGCGCTGCGCCTGGCTGGCGTCGCCAGCATCGCCCACCACCTCAAATTGCGCGTCGCGCTGCAGCAGCGCGGTCAGGCCGCGGCGGAACAAGGTGTGGTCGTCGACGACGAGGATGCGGATTTTGGGTGGAATGACGGCCATGGTGATCAGGCGGCTTGCACCCGCGGCGCAGCGCTGGCGGTGATGGCGGCGTTCATGACGGGGGCGAGGGTGGGCGCCGCGCCGGCGCCGGGCTGCGCCGGCAAGCTCAACACCACCGACGTGCCGCGTCCCGGCGTTGACAGCACCTCCAGCACCGCGCCCAGCCGCTCAGCCCGCTCTGCCATGATGCGCAGGCCGACATGGGTTTCGTCGGGCACGCTGTGCTGGCTGGCAAAGCCCAGGCCGTCGTCACGCACCTCCAGCCGCCAGCGCGGCTGCTGCACCACATCCAGCCAGACCTGGCTGGCCCGGGCATGCTTGCGCACGTTGGACAGCGCCTCTTGCACGATGTGCAAGACCTGGATCTGGATGTCGGGCGGCATTGGCAGGCCGTGCGCGCCCATGCTCAGGCTGGCCTTCAAGCCGGTCTGGTGCTCGAACTTGCGCAGTGTTGTCTTCAGCGCGGGCTCGATGTCCTCGCCATTGGCACGGGTGCGGAAATGCATCAGCAACTCGCGCACATCGCCATAACACTCCCGCACGCCCAGATCGATCTCGCCCAGCACATGGTCCACCTGCGGGGCGTCATGCTGGGCAATCGCGTCCCGCATCAGCTGCACCTGGATCTTCAGGAAGGCCAGCGACTGGGCGATGGAGTCGTGCAGCTCACGCGCCAGAAAGCTGCGCTCCTGCGACACCGCGGCCTCCAGCCCCAGCGCATTGAGCCGCAGGTTCTCCATCGCGCCGGCCAGTTGCACCGCCAAGGCGTCCAGCAAGGACCGCTCAGCCGGCGAGATATCGATCTGGGCATGGAAGAACAGGTCCACCTCGCCCATCAGCCGGTCGTGCAGGCGGATCGGCACCGACACCACGGTCTCGAACCCGGCCTGGGCGCAGTGCCGCATGCGGGCCGGCTGCATCGTGCGGATCGGGATGACCCGCGGGCCGGGCGGCGCCAGCGGCGATCCGCAGTGGCAGTCGCCGGCGGGTAGGCAGTGCTCGGCCTCCAGCATGTTCTCGGGCAGGCCGTAGGAGGCCAGCATCACATAGCGCCGGTTGGTCTCGTCCGACCAGCGCAGCGCCACGCCGTCGGCCCGAGCGATACGGGCGATGCGCTGGGTGAAGCCGGTGGCCAGCTCGTCCAGCGTGAGCGCCCGGGTCACCAGGTTCGTCACCTCGTACAGGCTCTCCAGCCGCTCGTGCTTGTCCTCCAGCTGGGCGGTTTTTTCGCGCACCCGGTCCTCCAGGTTGCGGTACATCGACTGCAGCTGCCCGGCCATGTCGTTAAAACCGGCGGCCAGGGTGCCAAACTCATCGGTGGTCGCGCAATCCACCCGTGCGCCCAGGTCACCGCCCTGGATCCTGTGGATCGCCTGCTTCAACGCGCCCACGGGCTCGAGCACAAACAAATAGCCGGTGTAGAGCAGGATCGCCGCGCCCAGGATGGCCAGTGCCATCAGCGCGATCTGCAGCAGGTGCATCAGCGCGGTCCAGCGGGACAGGTGGGTTTCGATGCCGGCCACAAAATCGTCGATGTGTCGGGCAAAGGCGGCTGCCTCCTGGCCCAGCGCAGCCGCGGCGCTGACCGGCGGCGGCGCCAAGAACCTGGCCCGAAACCGTTGCCAGTCCTGCTCGACCGTCGCAAACCGCCGCCGGACGTTGTCGTCCCAGGGCACAAACAGCGGCCGCTCGGTATCACCGTCACGCAACAGGGCCAGGCTGCGGTCGAACTCGGCCACCTGCTGCGGCATGGCGTTGTGGTCCGCCTCACCTGCCGACAGCACCAGGCGGTAGGCCTGCATGCGCATGCGGCCGGCCTCGTTGACCGATGCCGCACCGCCCTCAAGCTGCAGCGACATCCACACCAGCACGCCGATGGTCACCACGGCAGCCAGCAGGAACGGCGTGGCGATCAACGAGAGCTTGGCGCCCAGTGTCCAGTGCCGGAGGGTCTGCATGCGGCGAATTTAACCCCTGCGGAGCCGGTGGGGCCAGCGTCATGCCGATCCAGTTGGTCGCAGCCGCGGCCCGGGTCGCCGTGTCACGGGCCGCCGGCGCTCAACTTCGGCACCCGGCGCATCCGTGGCTTGATGGCCGGGTGGCGGCGGCGCGGTGCGGTTGCACCCTTTGGTGGTGGGCGAGATCGCCGGCGTCAGCCTGCGTGATCGTGCAGCGATGCTGGGAGGGCTGCAGCACTCGCCGGCGCCCGTGACCGGATACAGCGCGGAGGTATTGGGCTTCATCAAGCACCATGGGGTGCAGGGCAATGGCATCGCCTGCCTTGATGCACACCGGCTGGCCTCAGTCGCCCGTACCGCAGCCCGTTGCTTGTCGAACCGAGACAAAAGGCTGCACGCCTCAGCACAAGAGCGGGGCATGGCCTGCGGAGGCCATTCAAGATGCCCGCTTCGGCAAGACACGGTTCAGCTGACCGGCGCGTGTCGAAGCGTTTTACAGGTGGTGTGCGCCGCAGACGCCATACCACTCTAAGCTATTGATTTCAAACAAAATGATACAAGCGGCATACTTATTGCTGACATGCAATCCGTTGCCGGAGCGGTTTTCCGCTTCAACCCCAAACCTTTGCATTCAGAGAAAAAATCATGACCACCATCGCAATTCTCAAGCTTTCCCGGTTCGCGGCCCTGGGCGCTGCGGCGCTCCTGACAACAGCCAGCCAGGCCACCGTGGTGCAGTCCACCGGCGCCGGCAGTGCCGTCAGCATGGTTCAAGGCAGCGCGAATTTCGAGTCGATGAACGCGCTCAACGACAACCCCTACTCGGAAGGCGGGATGGACTTCTCGCGCCAAGGCTTGTCCTTCAACAACAATGGCTGCGGCTTTGCGGGTTGCGTCGGCCACGCGGGGTTTGCAGGTTTTACCGGCAACTACATGTACGGCACGGGTACCGGCGGGTCGTTCACGATGTCCGCTGGTGGCGGTAACCGCTTCCTGGGCCTCGAAATGATCATGGGCTCAGGCTTCTCTCAGTCGAACGTGCGGGTGACATGGCAGGCTTTCGACGGCGTCACGGTCGTTGGCAACGGTGATTTCAGCGCGCCGGTGACGGCTGTGGTCGGCTTTGCCGACATGGCGGGCTTCACATCCTTGCAGTTCACCTCGACAACCGCCGGGGATCTGGCCAATTTCTTGAACACATTCAATGCACCCGCTTTCGACTCGGTTCGGGCCCAGTTCACGAACGGCCGCGTGGTCCCCGAGCCGGGCGCGCTTTCATTGACTGCGCTGGCTTTGGCCGGTTTGGCTGCCCTGACCCGTCGCCGCAAGCAGTAAGCGGAAGCGGCCCATTGCGGCGCGCAATGTCCGCGCCGGAATGGACGCCCCGCAGCACCCACCAGCGCTTTGGCGGTACCCCGACCTGTGCCCTGCCCCAGACCGGGTCTTATCGCGCCCCTGCGCCCGCGTCGTACCAGCCTTTGCTCTGGTTGACGACCCGCACCACCAGCAGCATCACCGGCACCTCGATCAGCACGCCCACCACGGTGGCCAGCGCGGCGCCGGACTCAAAGCCGAACAGGCTGATCGCCGCGGCCACGGCCAGCTCGAAAAAGTTGCTGGCCCCGATCAGCGCCGACGGACAGGCCACGCTGTGTGATTCACCCAGCCGCCGGTTCAGCCAGTAGGCCAGGGCCGAGTTGAACAGCACCTGGATCAAGATGGGCACCGCCAGCATCGCGATCACCAGCGGCTGCTTCAGGATGGCCTCGCCCTGGAAGGCAAACAACAGCACCAGCGTGGCCAGCAGCGCGGCAATCGACCACGGGCCGATCATCGCCAGGGTCGCGTCCAGCGCCGCCTGTCCGCGCTTCAACAAGACGTGGCGCCAGAGCTGGGCGATCAGCACCGGGATCACGATGTACAGCACGACCGAGGTCAAGAGCGTGGCCCAGGGCACGGTGATCGACGACAGCCCCAGCAGCAGCGCGACGATGGGCGCAAAGGCAAACACCATGATGGTGTCGTTCAGCGCCACCTGCGACAGCGTGAACAGCGGGTGGCCGTTGGTGAGCCGGCTCCAGACAAACACCATCGCTGTGCACGGCGCGGCCGCCAGCAGGATCAGGCCGGCCACGTAGCTGTCGGCCTGGCCCTCGGGCAGGTAGGGCGCAAAGACATGGCGAATGAAGATCCAGCCCAGCAGTGCCATCGAAAACGGCTTGACCGCCCAGTTGACGAACAAGGTGACGCCGATACCGCGCCAGTGCTGCCTGACCTGGTGCAACGCGCCAAAGTCGACCTTCAGCAGCATCGGGATGACCATCACCCAGATCAGCCCGCCCACCGGCAGGTTGACCTTGGCGATCTCCATGCCGCCAATCGCCTGCACCGGCGCCGGCAGCCACTGGCCCAGCGCGATGCCCACAACGATGCAGGCAAACACCCAGACTGTGAGGTAGCGCTCGAAGACGCTCATGGCGGCCGGCGCCGTGTCGCGGGCAGGAAGGGTTGAGGTGTTCATGGCGTCACGGGGTCAGTGGGTCAGGGGGTCAGCTGCGACCGATGCCGGCCAGCGCGGCCTGCAGCGCCGGGCGGTCCAGCGAGGCCAGCGGCAGGGCCAGCAGTTGCAGCATGCGGTAGCCGATGGCTTGGCGGGTCAGCTCGAAGGCACGGCGCTTGCCGGCGTCGCCGCCGTCGGCGTTGGACGGGTCCGGGTAGCCCCAGTGCACCCGGGCCGGCGGGTCACCGCTGCCACCAAAAAAGACCGGGCAGGTTTCTGCAGCCGCGCTGTCGCAAACCGTGATCACGATCGACAGTGGCGGTGCGCCGTCCTGGCTGAACTCGTCCCAGCTTTTGCTGCGCAAGCCGCGGGTGTCCAGGCCGGCGTTGTTGAGCGCTTCAACGGCAAACGGGTTGATCCGCCCGCTCGGCGCGCTGCCCGCGCTGTGCGCTGCCACCGGCTTGCCCAGCTGGACGGCCAGGTGATTGAGCATGGCCTCGGCCAGCATGCTGCGGGCCGAGTTGTGGGTGCACAGGATCAGGACATGGGTGGTCGGGGCGTCAGCGCGCCCGGCGTCTGGGGTCTGCACGGCGGCCTCAGCAGCAGCCGCCCGACGGCTTGACCGGCACGGCAATGGGCTTGCCCCGTGGCGACGGTATGCCACAGGCCACGGCGGCGGCCGGGCTGGCGTTGGTCGGGCTGGCACTGCCGGCCTGGTTGAACAGCGGGATATTGCCCAGCGTGTGGAAGTGCTCCCAGGCGATGCCCTGCGGGTCGGTGACCCAGTGTTTCTCGCTGCGGGCGTAGCAGCAGGTGGTTTCGCCCTCGTCGAGCAAGGCCAGGTCGGCGGCCTCGGCACGCGCCTTCATCACCGCCAGCTCGGCCGGGTCGTCGGTCTGGATGCCCAGGTGGTCGATGCCCGGCTGGTCGCCACGGGTCGAGATCGCAAAGTTGACCGGCGGATCTTCGAGCATCCACTTGGCGTAATCGGCCTCGGTGCGGGTGGGCGCGGCGGCAAATAGCTTGGCGTAGAAGGCCACGCTCTTGGCGAGGTCGTCAACATGCAGATGGACGTGAAAGCGTTTCATGGCGGATCCTTTGATTCAGCAAGGGGTGCAGCGCGTGGCTGGCATGACATCGCAAGCCGCACCCGAACAGCAGTGGGCGGTGAGGTAGGAGAGCAGGTCATTCATCCGGTCCAACGCCGGGCGGTAGAACAGGTTGCGGCCCTCGCGCTGTTGGGACAGCAGGCCGGCATGCGCCAGCTCCTTGAGGTGAAACGACAGCGTGGACGCCGGCACGTCCAACATGGCCGTCAGCGCGCCGGGCGTCATGCCCTGCGGACCAGCCCCCACCAGCGCCCGAAAAATGCGCAGGCGCATGCCCTGGGCCAAGGCGGCAAGCGAAGCAACGGCGTCTTTTTCTTCCATATTTCCAGTTTGCTAGAAATATAGAACCGTGTCAACACCCCGGCTTGTTCGCCCGGGCAGGCCGCTCGGCCACTGGGCCAACGCCGGGTTACAGCCGCTGCGTCACACGCTCGGGCAGCCGGCGCGCCATGAACAGCTCGCCCAGTTCGTCCAGGCTCAGGTAGCGCCCGGTGCCGGACGGCTTGCCCATGACCCGCAGCAGCACCGGCCATTCGCCGTCCATCAGCGCCCGGTCGATCAGGCGGCGTTTACCAGCGGCACGGGCGAAGTTGGCGTCCATCATCGTGCGCAGCTGCCCGGCATCCAGGCCCAGCTCGGTGTCGCCCTGGGCGTCGGTCTTGCTGCTGGCAAATTCGCCCAGCCGGGCGAGTTCGGGCAGGTCCACCTCGCCCTGCGCATCCAGGATGCGCGAGCCCGCCCCTTTTTTGTCCAGCGGGCCGTTGCGCAAGCCGTCCAGGCGCACACCGCCCAGCAGGCGCTGCGTCAGGCTCAGCGGCGACAGGCCATTGGCCACCAGGGCGATTGCGCCGATGGCCAGCGTTGGCAAGGGCGATTCACCCGGCCCGGCGCTGGCCTGGGCCACCACCTTGGACAGCCTGGACAACGGCTCCTCGTGGTCGTCCAGACGGCCCGCAGCCACCAGGCCGCGCAAAAACGGGCACGGGTTGCCCGGCGATACCTCAGGCAGGTCAGGGGCCGTGGCGGCGGTGTCGGGGACAGAGCGGTTCATGGCGTGGTTGCACCCAGGTTGACTGCGCGCAGGCGCGCGCCAGGGTGATTCTGCGGCCTGCGGCAGCCACCGCCCTGCCCGGCTCGGCGGCGGCTCCCACCACAATGCCTGCATGAGCAGATTCGACGACGACACCCGCGTCACCCCGATGGCGCCGGGGCATCTGGCCGGCAGCGGCAGCCTGGCCTTCACCGGCCAGGTCGACCCGGCCTGGAACATCGGCGCCAACCCGAATGGCGGCTACCTGCTGGCCATCGCCGCGCAAGCGCTTCGGCACGCCACACCCGACCAGCCGGACCCGCTGAGCATCAGCGCGCACTACCTGCGGCCGGGCCTGGCCGGCCAGCCCTGCCACATCGACACCCAGGTGCTGCGCAGCGGCCGCACGCTCAGCACTGTCCGGGCCACGCTGCTGCAAGCCGGCCGGCCGTGCCTGGAGGTGCTGGCGGCGATGGGCCGGCTGGAGACATCGGGCGATCCGCGCCCGGCAGGCGACACCCACAGCGCCGCAACACCACTGCTGACACTGCCGCCACCCGACCTGCCGCCGCCCGAGCACTGCATCGGCAGGTCAGCCACGGCCCAGGGCGTGACGCTGGCGATCCTGGACCAGTTGGAGGTGCGGCTGCATCCGGACGAGGCCGTACCGGGCGCGGCCGGCCGGGCCCGGGTCAGCGGCTGGATCCGCTTTAGCGACGGCCGGCCGCCCGATGCGCTGGCGTGTCTGCTGATGGCCGATGCGTTTCCGCCCGCGGTGTTTGGCCTGCTGGGCCTGGTCGGCTGGGTGCCGACCATCGAGCTGACCGTGCACCTGCGCCGCCGGCCCGCACCCGGCTGGCTGCGCGGGCTGTTCTGGTCACACGACCTGAGCGACGGCCGGGTGGTGGAGGACGGCGCGCTGTGGGACGCCGACGGCCGGCTGGTGGCGCAGTCGCGCCAATTGGCGCTGGTTCGGCCCGGCACGCGGTAGCCCATTTGCCCGGACGGGGCTGCCCGCTGAACCAGCGCTTGCAGCGCCGAGCGGTGGCCGGGGGCCCGTCCCGGGATCGGAGGGTTGGCGTGCAACTTCCATCCACGCGGCGACTGCCAGGCCCTTGACGTTCTACACCGTGACGGCACACGCCGGCCACCGGGAGTTCCGACGCCCGCAGCTGCGGCGTCATGCCCGGCAGGCGCAGCAGGGGCTGGGTGCGGGGCACGGCGCGCCTAGTCCCTGGTGCGGGGTGCGGGTGCGGGTGCGGGTGCGGGTGCGGCCTTTGGTGCAGCGGCAAGCTGGCCGCCCACGCCGAACCGACCGCTGGACCAGGCTGCCGTCACCTGGGGGCAGTCACCGCCGACGAAGCCGGCTGTCACGTTGGCGCATACCCGCAGTGGGGCTGGCCAGTAAAGTGCCCCTTGCCCATCACTCCCACGCCCGGCCCTGCGCCGCGCCCTGCGCCATGGATGACTCCGAGCTGCTCACGGTCGACGCCTTCATCCGCCACTGGGCGGCCGACCGGCCCAGCCGGCCCGCGATGGTGGGCGAGCGGCGCCTCAACTTTGCCGAGTTGGACAGCACCACCCGGCGTGTGGCGACTGCCCTGCAGGCCGCGGGCCTGAAAAAAGGCGACCGCATCGCCTGGCTGGGCAAAAACGCCGTGCTGTACTTCAGCCTGCTGTATGGCGCCGCGCGTATCGGCGTGGTGATGGCCCCGGTGGGCTGGCGCCTGGCAGCGCCCGAGCGCCAGTACATCCTGCACGACACCGAAGCCAGGCTGCTGTTTGCCGGCGACGGGTTTGCGGACGACGCCCGCGCACTGGCAGCCGCGCTGCCGCAGGTGCAGCAGGTGCTGTCGGCCGCGCAGGCCTGGGCCTGGATCGATGCCAGCCCCGCGCATGACCTCACGCCCAGCGGGCCGGAGGACGCGATCCTGCAGCTCTACACCTCAGGCACCACCGGCAATCCCAAGGGCGTGGCGTTGTGCAACCGCAACCTGTTCGGCCTGCGCCGGGCGGCCCAAGCGGCGAACCTGCCCTGGGCGTTCTGGGACGCGGCCGAGGTGGTGATGGTGGCCATGCCCTGCGCCCACATCGGCGGCACCGGCCTGGGCTTCATGGCCCTGGCCGGCGGCGTGAGCGGCTGTGTGATGGCCGAGTTCACGCCCGACGCGGTGTTCGACGCAATCGAGCAAGAAGGCGTGACGCGCTTTTTTGCCGTGCCCGCCGCGCTGCAGATGCTGGTCAACCACCCGCGCTGCGCCCGCACCGACTTCAGCCGGCTGAAGTACATCTTCTACGGCGCAGCACCGATACCGCTGGCCCTTTTGCGCCAGTGCATCCAGGCCTTCGGCTGCCAGTTTGCCCAGGCCTACGGCATGACCGAGACCACCGGCACCGTGGTGATGCTGCCCCCCGAGGACCACGACCCGGCCGGCAGCCCGCGCATGCGCGCCGCCGGAAAGGCCGTGCCCGGGGTCGAGCTGAAGATTGTGGGCAGTGACGGTCAGACCCTGCCACCCGGCGAGGTGGGCGAGATCGTCACCCGCCCGCCGAACAACATGTTGGGCTACTGGAAGCAGCCCGAGGCCACGGCCCGCACGCTGACCGCCGACGGCTGGGTCTTCACCGGAGACGCCG
>JBKJKU010000364.1:0-9703 GCA_046597355.1 Aquabacterium sp. | reverse complement strand
GTTTGCCGCGGCGGCTATCAGCCTGACAGCGCTGATCCGGCGGGAACTGCCCAGGGCCGCGCCCTTGATTCCGCTCGATCTTCTGCGCGCAGCGTCATTCCGCATTTCGGTGATGGCTTCGGTCTGCTGCTTCGCAGGCGTGACCATGGGACTGCTGGCGTTGCCTTTTTACCTGCAGCACAGCCTTGGGCAGGACACCCTGATGACCGGGCTCTACATGACGCCCTGGCCGCTGACCGTGGCCATCGCAGCCCCGGTGGCGGGGCATCTGGCCAACCGGGTATCGACAGCATGGCTTTGCGCTGCCGGCGGTGCGTGCCTGGCGGTCGGGCTTGCCGCCACATCAGTCTGGCCACTTCAAGGCAGCGCTTGGCCACTGCTGCCGCTTACCCTGTTGTGCGGACTGGGTTTCGGCCTTTTTCAGGTGCCGAACAACCGCAACATGTTCTTGTCGGCACCGAGCGACAGAGCGGGCGCGGCAGGCGGCCTGCAGGCCACCGCCCGGCTGGCGGGCCAGACGGCGGGCGGGATCGTGATGAGCCTGCTGTTCACCGTCGCGCCGGTCGAAACGGCACCGAGAGTCGGTCTCGGTATCGGGGCGGTGCTGAGCCTGGCGGCCGGGCTTGTCAGCGTGCTGCGGGTCAAACGATTGGCAGAGCCCAAGCCATGATGGGTCAGCGCCAGCCGCACATAGCCTTGCCGCTGAAAAGGGCGATCAACCAAAAGCATTCATCGATGGCGTGCCAGCGGACGAGCGGGCACGGGTGCAGCCACATTTCCGGCCGGCCGAGGCGGTTGGTCTGCCGCTGCTCATCAACCCCATCAACGCCTGGCATCGATTCGCCATCGCGCTACGCAAGCTGCCGGCTTGAGGTCTCGCCCGATGGCTGCGGGCTGGCGCAACTGGGGCCGCGTCAGCCACCCACCTGCACGGCATCGCCCACCGACACGCGGCCCGCCACACGAACCCGGGCGGTCACCCCACCGTGCCCGCGCATCGCGTTGTAGCTGCCCCGGCCCAACACGGCTTCCATCTTCGAGCAGGGGTCGCAAGGTCCGGTGATTTCGAGCACGGTGTCGGGTCCGATCCGCAGCCACAGCGGCTGCCCTGCCCAGGGTGAACGGGCGGCCAGCAGGTTCAATCCCGAGACCACGATGTTGCGCCGAAACTCGGCCGGATCGATCTCCGGGCGCCCCAGCCAGGCTGTGATCAGCGGCAGGTGCTCAGCCTGGATCAACGTCACCTGCCGCTTGTGGCCGTCGGCCATTGCGGACGGTCGCGCTGCGCTGCGGTCGCCGTCGAGTCCGCGCGCCACGATCGCCAAGGCCGAAGCCACCGACACCACTGCAGCACCGCGCTGCGGTCGCAGGAAGATCGCCTCCACCCGACCCGCCTGGGGAAACTGCTGCGTCAGCGCGCGCAGGTCAAGCGTCGTCACCTGGCCAGCGCCCCAGTGTTGCCGTGCGATCCAGAACGCCGCACCGACCTCGCGCCACGCGCCAGAAACAGCCCGTCGCGCCGCACCAAAAGGCGGTCAGCATTGCGCAAGTGCCGGTTGTTGTCGCCCTGGGTCAGCCACATTGCGCCAGCGACCACCCACGCCTGCGCCGCAAACGGGCGGGCCTGCGTGCCCAGCAGGGCGGGCGGCGCCGAGAGCCGATCAAGGACGGCCTCGAAACCCGCCGCGTGGGCTTCGGCTTCGAATTCGGAACAGTGGTTGTGCGCCATAGGTTTGGCCGCGCTACGACACCCCTTGGCTCAGGCCGCGAGGCCGGCGCACACCGCGTCGATGCGTGCCATCGCCTCGGGCGTCAGCTTGTCCAGCACTGCCAGCGCGCCCAGGTTGGACTGCAGCTGGTCGAGCCGCGACGCGCCTGTGATCACGCTGCTGACGCGCGGATTCTTCGCCGCCCAGGCAATCGCCAGCTGCGCGAGCGTGCCGCCCAGCTCGGCGGCGATCGGCGCCAACTGCGCCACTGCAGCGTTCCTGGCCGGGTTCAGCAGGCCGCCATGCAGGAAGTCCATGCCGGCCATCGCGCCGCGACTGCCGGGTGGCACGCCGTCCCGGTATTTGCCGGTGAGCAGGCCCGAGGCCAGCGGGCTCCAGGTGGTCATGCCCAGGCCCAGGTCGGTGCAGAGCCGTGCGTACTCATGCTCGACGCGCTTGCGGTGAAACAGGTTGTACTGTGGTTGCTCCATCACGGGCTTGTGCCAGCCGTGGCGGTCGGCTACCGCCCAGGCAGCGCGGATGTCATCGGCCGGCCACTCGCTGGTGCCCCAGTACAGCGCCTTGCCCTGGTCGATGATGTCGCTCATCGCCCGCGCCGTTTCTTCTACCGGCGTCTGCGGGTCGGGCCGGTGGCAGTAGATCAGGTCGATGTGGTCCAGGCCGAAACGCCGCAGCGAGCCGTCGATGGCCTGCATCAGGTACTTGCGGTTGAGCGTGTCCTTGCGGTTGACGGCGTCGCCCTGGCGGTCCAGGCCCCAGAAGAACTTGGTCGACACGACGTAATTCAGCCGCGGCCAGCCCAGTTGCTTGAGTGCCTGGCCCATCACCTCCTCGCTGCGGCCGGCGGCATAGCCCTCGGCGTTGTCGAAGAAATTGATGCCGGCGTCGAAGGCGGCGGCCATCATCTCGACGGCCGCGCCGGTGTCAACCTGGTTGTGGTACGTCACCCAGGAGCCGAGCGACAGGGTGCTGAGGCGCAGTCCGGAGGGGCCGAGGCGGCGGTAGTGCATGGTGGGATGCCCTGGTGGTCGAGGTGCACGCAGCGTACCTGAGCGGCAGGGTTTGTGCCGGGCCGGGCCTGGCCGGGGCAGGCGGGCTTGGGGTTGCCACCCACAGTGCAGGTCTGTGCCGCCACTAGACTGGACGGCGCCCAACTCGGGTGAAGTACCCAAAATCCAGGAGCAACAGTCCCATGCAAGATCTCCGTCGCCAGCTTCTCGGCCAACTGCTCGCCGCCACCGGCGCACTGATCGCCCCGCCGCTGTTTGCCGCTGCGCCGATGTCCACCGGAACTGCTGTCAGCGCGCACCGCATGAAGCTCGGCGCCTTTGAGGTGACGACCATCCTGGACGGCTTCATCGAATTGCCGCCAACCGTTCTGCAGGGCGATCCCGAACTGATCAAGCGTGCGATGGAAGCCGGCGGCCTGGGCGCTGCGCCGATCCGCACCGCGGTGAACTGCTTTCTTGTCAACACCGGCCCCAAGCTGGTGATGATCGACTGCGGCGGCGCCAAGATGCTCGGCCCCAACGCCGGTCGCATGCCGCAAGCGCTGGCCCAGTTGGGCATCGACCCCGGGCTGGTGGACGAGGTCTACGTCACGCACATGCATGGCGACCATCTGCACGGCGCGGTAACGCCCGAGGGTGCCAAAGCGTTCCCCAACGCGGTGCTGCGTGTCGCCAAGCTTGATGTCGACTACTGGACCAGCCCGACGGTTGAAGCAGCCGCACCCGACAACCAAAAGGGCCGTTTCATCCCGGCCAAGCGCGCGCTGGCCGCTTATGGCGACAGGCTGCAGCCCTTTGAGCTGGGTGCCGAACTCACGCCAGGCATACGCTCGGTGCCAGCAGTGGGCCACACGCCGGGCCACAGCTGCTACCTGGTGAGCTCGGGCAATGCCAAGCTGCTGTTGCTGGGCGACACCCTGCACGTGGCACCGGTGCAGTTCCCGCGGCCCGAGGTGACAGTGGCTTTCGACTTCCGGCAAGACCTGGCGCGCATGCGCCGGCAAGAATTGTTCGAGATGGCCGTCAAGGAAGACATGTACATCGGGGCGGTGCACTTGCCGTTCCCGGCCATCGGCAAGCTGCGTGCGCGTGAAGCAGGCGGCTTCGCCTACGACGCGCTGCCCTGGCAGCTGTACTGAAACGCGGCCCGGCCGGGGCGCACCAACCTCAGGACAACTGCAGGTTGCCCTTGCGGATGACGCCCGTCCACTTGGCCACCTCGGCGGTGGTGCGCGCCACCGCGGCCTCGGTGCTGCCGCCGGTGATGACGATGCCCAGCGCGGTGAGCTTGTCCACCACCTCGGGCATCCGCAGCAACGCATTGACATCACGGTTGAGTCGCAACACGGTATCGGCCGGCGTCTTGGCGGGCACGAACAGCGTGTAATTGGTGGCAGTCTCGTAGCCGGTCAGGCCAGCCTCGGCCATGGTCGGCACCTCAGGCAGCACCGGCGATCGGTTGCGGCTGGCTACGGCCAGCGCGCGCAACTTGCCGGTCTTGAAGTGCGGCAGGTGTGCCGGGATGCTGTCGATGGCCAGCGGGATACGGCCAGCGATCAGGTCGGGCAGCAATTGCGCCGTGCCCTTGTACGGCACATGCACCAGGTCGATTCCGGCCATCTGCTTGAACATCTCGGCGTTGAGGTGCTGCAGGCCGCCGACGCCAGTGGACGCGTAGCTCAACTCGCCCGGCTTGGCCTTGGCCAGCGCGATCAGCTCGGCCAGGTTGCGCACCGGCAGGTCGGCATTGACGACCAGCGCTACGGTGCCGAAGCCGACCTCGACCACCGGGATGAAGTCGCGCTGCTGATCAAAAGCCAGCGTCTTGTGCACGTGTGGCGCGATGGCGTAGTCGACGATGCTGCCCAGCATCAGCGTGTAGCCATCGGGCGCGCTGCGCGCCAGTGCGGTGGCACCCAACGTGGCACCGGCGCCCGGCTTGTTGTCGATGTTCACCGGCTGCCCCAATCGCGTTGCCAGCCGCTCGCCTATCAGGCGCGCAACGGTGTCGACGCCGCCGCCCGGTGGGTAGGGTGCGATCAGCGTGACGGGCTTGCCGGGCCAGGCCTGCGCCCGCGCCAACGGGCTGGCCCAGGGGCCGAGAGCGGCTGCGCCGGCCAGGGTGACGAGACGGTGGGTCAGTTCGCGGCGTGACAGATCGGACATGGCAGGGGTTCCTGAAGAGGGCGAGACAGCAAGCGAGTATCCGGTCAGGGACAAGCGCCGACCCATACGGTGGAACCCGGCCAAGCCGAGAGCAGGCCGCGCGGCAAGTGGCCCTTGAGCGCCCAAACGCTGCCGCGTCAAAGCATCACGGGCGGGTCGCCGGGGCGCCATGGTGTGTACTTGCCCATCACCGAGACGAAAAGCTGCAGTCCGGTGAGCTGCTGCAGCCACGTGCGCAGCGGCGTGAACGGCAGGCTGTCGAACCAGGCGGGGTCCACGGCAGCGAACTGGCGCACGAAGGGCACGATCGCCATATCGGCCAGCGACGGCGTGTCGCGCAACAAGAACCGGCGCTTCGCGAGCTGGTCGTTCAGCGGTGACAGCATCATTGCGACGGCGTCGTTGCGGTGGTGGTTCGCGTCTGGCACCGCACCGCGCGGTGCGTATTTGTAATGATCCAACGCCTGCTTGAACGGACCGTCGTTGAGGTCAACCAGCCTGTGAGCCTCTACGAGATCGCCAGGGCGTATCCAGCCGTCCGGGTCATGGGCCGCCAGCGCCCAGCGCATGATGGCCAGGCTCTGATCCAGGACGGTGCCATCGGGCAACTGCAGCACCGGTACCGTCGCTTTTTTCGACGCTTCGATCAGCGCGGTGGGCTTGCGCCGCAGCACGACCTCACGCAACTCTACGGCGACGCCTGAGGCCTTGATCGCCAGCCGAGCGCGAATGGCATAGGGGCAGCGGCGAAAGGAATAGAGGACGGGCCGTCCGCCGCCATTGGAGTCCAAGCGCATAGCGGCCGATTCTGATCGAACGCCGCGACACTTGAGCGCAGCAGTCGCGCCATGCCCAAAAAGCGCTGACGACGGCAGGTTCGCAACCGATAGCCTGACCTGTTGGCGCCCATCGTGCAGACAGTCGGGCCAACGATCATGCGGAGAACTTGGCGATCACGGGTGCGCGCTGCGCCCACCTTGTCGAGACGACCCCGCAAGACTGCATTGGTGCGAACCTAATGCCGCCCTGTCGTGAAGGCCCGTACCGGGGATGCCGGGCTGTCCTCGCCGAAGCGCTCGTACTCCGAGATCACCTGGGCACCCAGCAGCAGCAGCGTCGCTGCCAGTTCGAGGCTCAGCAGCACGGCGATCGCGGTGGTCAACGAGCCGTAGACAGTGCTGATCTGTGACAGCGTCGCAAAATACCAGGTCAGCAAGTGGCGCGAGACCTCCCACAGGACAGCCGCAGTCAAGGCCCCGATCAGCGCATGCTGCAGCGACAGCCGACCGACCGGCATCACCAGGTAGACCGAGGCCAGCACGAAAACTTCACCGGCGAAGCCGAGCAGGTAGAGCATGGCGCCCGACACGCCGCCAAGCGACCATTCGCGGCCGAGAAACTCGACCTCACGCTGGCCCAGTGCCTGCAGGCTACCCGCCACCAGCGTCACCAACAACAGCCCCAGGCCGAGCGCCAGGATATAGCCGTACGGCAGCATGGCCGAGATCAGGAAATGGCGTCGCCGTATCGCCACGCGGTGATAAAAGATCACCGACATCGCGTTTTCGAGCACGGTGAATGCCAGCGAACTGAAGAACAGCATCGTCCCCAGCAGCACCCAGCCGGCGACGTCACGATGGGCCAGGAAGTTCGCCAGCTCTGCGACGATCGCCTTGGACTGACCCGGCACCAGCCAGCCGAGGTAGCGGCTCACGGTCTGCAGCAGCGCCGCCTCTTCGACCACGTGCGACAGCGCGATCACGGTGATGATCAACAGCGGCACGATCGACAGCAGCGCGTAATAGGCCACTGCGCCAGCCAGCAGCATCCCCTGGTTGGCGCGGAACGCAGACAGCGTGCGCAGCGCGAACGCGCCGGGGTTTGCCAGCACCTTGCCGGCATGTCGGGGAATCAGTTGCATGGATGGAAGTAACGGGTTCGGGCGGGCCTCAGGTTCACCAGAAATAGCACGGCCGAGACGTTGCTGTCCGTGCGGCGGAAGACAGTCTCCACCGAAGTAAGGCCGCCAGATGCTCACCGCCCGGCCGAGCCGCCTGCTGCGCTTGACACGCGAATGCAAGTGTTTGGCAGGGCGCTGTGGTTGCGTGGTTTCAAAAGCCTGCCGCCGCGCCGGTTGACCTTTGCCGCTTTACGCAAATAACTGAACTTGACGCCCAGCGCATGCAGTCAGTGCAGAGCAGCGCGACAGATTTGCTGCGGCACAGCACCGGCTCGCGGCAGGATCGACGCCGGAAAATAAAACGCCCCGCGATTGCGGGGCGTCTAAGTGCTTGATTCTCAACTGAAAATCTGGAGGCGCGACCCGGAGTCGAACCGGGCTAGACGGATTTGCAATCCGTTGCATAACCGATTTGCTATCGCGCCAGCAATCCAACATTGTCGCGAGCGTACAGTCTGGTTGCCAGGGCAATCATGAACCGTACCCACCGACAAAAACGGGAAGCCTAGGCTTCCCGTTTTGAATTTGGAGCGGGAGAAGAGTCTCGAACTCTCGACCTCAACCTTGGCAAGGTTGCGCTCTACCAACTGAGCTACTCCCGCAATGCTTGTCTTGCGGCACCACTTTTGGTGATGCTCTGCGGTTCACTGTGTGTTCCGCAGAGCCCACATTCTATACCGGATTTTCAAAGGCGCGCAAGCGCCTTTGAAGCCATTTCAGTGCGGCAGCGCGTCCGAAGCCGCCACACCCGGGCCCGCATCAGCCTTGGGGGCTTCGACCTTGGCCACCACAGGTTCGTCATCGGGCAGCGCCACTGGCATGGTCTCCAGCGCCACTTCCAGCACCTGATCGATCCAGCGCACCGGCACGATCTCGAGATGGTTTTTGACGTTTTCCGGAATATCCGCCAAGTCCTTGACGTTTTCCTCCGGGATCAACACCGTCTTGATGCCGCCCCTGTGCGCGGCCAGCAGCTTTTCCTTCAAGCCACCGATGGCGGTAACTTCACCGCGCAGGGTAATTTCACCGGTCATCGCCACGCCGGCCTTGACCGGGATGTTGGTCAGCGCCGAGACAAAGGCCAGTGTCATCGCTGCACCCGCGCTCGGACCGTCCTTGGGCGTGGCACCGTCGGGCACGTGGATGTGGATGTCGCGCTTCTCAAACATTTCATCCTTGATGCCCAGGCGCCGTGCGCGGCTGCGCACCACCGTGCGTGCAGCTTCGACCGACTCCTTCATCACATCGCCCAGCGAGCCGGTGCGGATGATGTTGCCCTTGCCCGGCATCACGGCGGACTCGATCGTCAGCAAATCGCCACCGACCTCGGTCCAGGCCAAACCCACCACCTGGCCCACCTGGTTCTTCTTCTCGGCGCGGCCGTAGTCGAACTTGCGCACGCCCAGGAAATCGTTGAGATTTTCATCCGTGACGATGACTTTGCCGGTGACCTTCTTGAGTTGGATGCTCTTGACGGTCTTGCGGCAGATCTTGGAGATCTCACGCTCCAGCGACCGAACGCCGGCTTCACGGGTGTAGTACTGGATGATGCCGCGGATGGCCGAGTCGGTGATCTCCATCTCCTCGTCCTTGACGCCGTTGTTCTTGGCCTGCTTGGGGCACAGGTAGCGCCGGGCGATATTGACCTTCTCGTCCTCGGTGTAGCCCGCCAGGCGGATCACTTCCATCCGGTCGAGCAGCGCCGGCGGGATGTTCATCGAGTTGCTGGTCGCGATGAACATCACATCTGACAGGTCGAAATCAACCTCGACATAATGGTCGCTGAAGGTGTGGTTCTGCTCGGGGTCCAGCACCTCCAGCAGCGCCGACGACGGATCACCCCGGAAGTCCATGCCCAGCTTGTCGATCTCGTCAAGCAGGAACAGCGGATTGCGCACACCCACCTTGGTCAAGCTCTGCAGCACCTTGCCCGGCATAGAGCCGATGTAGGTGCGGCGGTGGCCGCGGATCTCGGCCTCGTCACGCACGCCGCCCAAGGCCATGCGAACGAACTTGCGACCGGTCGCGCGCGCCACGCTCTGGCCCAGCGAGGTCTTGCCCACGCCCGGGGGACCAACCAGGCACAGGATAGGCGCCTTGACCTTGTCGACACGCTGTTGCACCGCGAGGTACTCAAGGATGCGTTCCTTGACCTTGTCGAGGCCGTAGTGGTCTTCGTTCAGCACGGCTTCGGCCAGCGGCAGGTCGTGCTTGACCTTGCTCTTTTTGGCCCAGGGCAGGCCGATCAGGGTGTCGATGAAGTTGCGCACCACGGTGGCTTCAGCCGACATCGGTGACATCAGCTTGAGCTTTTTCAGCTCGGAGTCGGCCTTCTTGCGCGCCTCTTTGCTCATTTTGGCGGCTTCGATCTTCTTCTCGAGTTCTTCGAGATCAGCCCCCTCTTCGCCGTCGCCCAACTCCTTCTGGATGGCCTTGACCTGCTCGTTCAGGTAGTACTCGCGCTGGCTCTTTTCCATCTGGCGCTTGACGCGGCCGCGGATGCGCTTTTCCACCTGCAGGATGTCGACTTCGTGTTCCAGCAGTTCCAGCAGCTTTTCAAGCCGCTTGGCGACCACGAACAGATCCAGCACCGACTGCTTGGCTTCCAGCTTCAGCGGCAGGTGGGCGGCTATGGTGTCGGCCAGGCGGCCCGGGTCGTCGATGCCGGCGATGCTGGTGAGGATTTCCGGCGGGATCTTCTTGTTGAGCTTGACGTATTGGTCAAACTGCTGCGTCACCGCGCGGCGCAGGGCCTCCACCTCGGGTGACGGCCCACCGGCCGGCTGCACCGGTACCACCTCGGCGGTGAAGTGCTCGGCGGTGTCGTGGATGGCCTT
>JBKJKU010000307.1:0-17567 GCA_046597355.1 Aquabacterium sp. | reverse complement strand
CCGGTGCTCGACTTGGGCGCCGGGCGCGGGGCGGGCGCAGGTGCTGCGGCACGCGGGGGCGGCGCGGCGCGGCGGGGGGCTTCTGCGCGGGCGTCACTGCGGCCGGCTTCGGGCTCGCCGTAATTGCCGTGGTCTTCACCGCGGTTGCTGCTGCCAGCACCACCGCCGCCACCGCCACCGTCTTCACGGCCGCCCAGCAGCTGCATGTTCTCGGCGTAGACCTCCGTCGTGTACTTCTCGACGCCGTCCTTGTCGGTCCATTTGCGGGTGCGCAACCGGCCTTCGACATAGACCGGCCGGCCTTTTTTCAGGTACTCGCCGGCAATCTCGGCCAGGCGGTCGAAAAACACCACGCGGTGCCATTCGGTCTCCTCCTGGCGCTCGCCGGAATCCTTGTTTTTCCAGTTGCGGGTGGTGGCGATGCCGACGTTGCAGACCGCGCTGCCGCCGGGCGTGTAGCGCACCTCGGGATCACGCCCCAGGTTGCCGATGAGGATGACTTTGTTGACCGATGCCATGGGGGTTCCTTGCTGTAACGGGGGGTGTGCGGGGTGCGGGGGCGCAATTGTCCGCTGTTAGCCGATGATACCGAGCGGGCGGGCGGTGGCATCACCCGCCCGGGGGTGTCGGGCCCACCTGAAACGGGGGCGGCCGGCCGCCATCACCCGGCGGCTGCGGGCGGTCGTCCGGTGCCGGCCACGCGCCCACGCGCACCTGCTGCCGGACAGCCGCGGCCGATCAGCCGCTGCGGGTCAGCCGCCCAGCGCCTTGTACAGCGCCACCCGGTTGTTCAGCTCGGCCAGGCGCACCTGCAGCACCGCCTGCTCGGCGGCAAACAGTGAGCGTTGGGCGTCGAGCTGCTCCAGCACGCTGGCGGCACCCACGCTGGCCTTGAGCCCGACCAGGCGTGCGGTGTCGCGGGCAGCGTCGCGCTGCTGGCGCTGCGCGATGCCCTGCTCGCGCCAGGTGGCCAGGCCGGCCAGACCGTCCGCCGTTTCGCGGAAGGCGGACTGGATGGCGCGCTCGTACTGGGCCTGGGCGATCTGCTGTGCGGCCTCGGCCGACGCCACGTTGGCCTGGCGGCGGCCAGCGTCGAACACGGTGATCAGCGCGTTGGCCGCCAGCGTGTAGAAAAAAGCACCGCCGTTGAACAGGCCCGCCAGCTGGCTGGACCCGACACCGCCCTGGCCGGTCAGCGACAGCGTGGGCCAGAAGGCGGCGCGTGCGGCGCCGATGTTGGCTTGTGCTGCGCGCAGCGTCTGCTCGGCGGCGATCACGTCGGGCCGGCGCAGCAGCACGGCCGACGACAGGCCGGCCGGTACCTCGGCCAGCCAGCGTTCGTCGGCCAGGGGCGAGGCGACTGGCGTGGCCGGCGGCGGCAGGCCGGTGGCGGCGGCTGCCGGGTTGGCCGGGGCGGCTGGGGTGGTGGCCGTGACGGCCGCGACGGCCGTGGCCGGCACGGGCGGGCTTGCCACCGCGCCGAGCGCTGTCACCGGCTGGCCCAGCAGCAGCGCCAGCGTGTTCAGGTCCTGCGACTGCTGGCGGGTGAATTGCGCCAGCGCGACCCGGCCCTGGGCCGTCAGGGTTTGCTGGGCTTGCAGGTCCAGCAGCGATACGGCGCCAGCGGATTCGCGCAGGGCCGTCAGCTTGAGCGTTTGCTCGCGGCTGTCCAGCGACTGTCGCGCCAGGGCCAGCAGCTCGTCGTCGGCCTGCAGCGCCAGCCCGGCCTGCACCACTGCGGCCACTAGCGTCAGTTCGGCGGCGCGGCGGCCGGCTTCGGTGGACAGCAGCTGCGCGCGGGCGGCGTCGTTCAGGTTGGCGAGGCGACCGAACAGGTCGATCTCCCAGCTGCTGAGCGACAGCCCGGCGGTCAGCGTGTTGGCCTCAACGCCCTTGCTGTTGGGCGCACGCGCGGCACTGACGCCGGCGCCAAGGGTGGGCAGGCGGTTGGCCTCGGTCGCGCTGAGCTGGGCCTGGGCGCGCTGCACGGCGAGCATCGCCACCCGCAGGTCGCGGTTGTTTTGCAGGGCCAGCTCGACCCAGGCGACCAGGCGCGGTTCGCGCACCCAGTCGCGCCAGGCGGCGGGTGGCAGGTTCGCCGGTGCGCCGGCGCCTACCGGCAAGGTGGTCGGCACGCCGGCCTGCTTCAGTTGCAGGTCGGTGGGCGTGGTGGTGCCGGTGCCGGTGTTGGCGCAGCCGGCCAGCAGGGCAGCGGCGCTGACGGCAATCGCCAGCCGACCCAGGGGGGGGTTCAAAGCGGCATTCATGCCTGGCCCCCTTCCAGATCGCCGGCTGGCTTGGGCAGCGCAGGTGCAGCGGGCGCAGGCGGATTTGGCGGGGCGATGGTCTGGCTGTGCGGCGCCACGTGCTTGACCGGCAGGAGCCGGCGCACCACGACATAAAACACCGGCACAAAAAACACCGCCAGCACGGTGGCGGTGATCATGCCGCCCATCACGCCGGTGCCGATGGCGCGCTGGCTGGCCGACCCGGCGCCGGTGGACAACGCCAGCGGCAGCACGCCCAGGATGAAGGCCAGCGAGGTCATCAGGATCGGCCGGAACCGCAGCTTGCAGGCCAGCAGCGTGGCGTCGATCAGCGCCATGCCCTCGGCCTGCAGGTCTTTGGCGAATTCGATGATCAGGATGGCATTTTTGGCCGACAGGCCGATCACCGTGATCAGGCCGACCTTGAAGTACACATCGTTGGGCATGTCGCGCAGCGACACCCCCAGCAGCGCGCCCAGCACGCCCAGCGGCACCACCAGCAGCACGGCCACCGGGATGGCCCAGCTCTCGTAGAGTGCCGCCAGGCACAAGAACACCGCCAGCATCGAAAACGCCAGCAAGATGCCGGCCTGCGAGCCGGAGAGTTTTTCCTCGCGCGACTGGCCGGTCCACTCGAAGCCAAAGCCCGGTGGCAGCTTGGCGGCCAGCGCCTCCATCTCGTCCATCGCCTCGCCGGTGGACCGGCCGGGTGCGGCGTCGCCGGCCAGCCGCATCGCCGAGTAGCCGTTGTAGCGGGTGGTTTGCATCGGGCCGTTGATCCAGCGGGTGCTGGCAAAGGTGGACAGCGGCACCAGCTGGCCGCGGTTGTTCGGCACCTGCAGCTTGAGCAGGTCGTCGGGCGCCATGCGCGCGGTGGCGTCGGCCTGCACCACCACCCGCTGCAACCGGCCCTTGCTGGGGAAGTCATTGATGTAGCTCGACCCGACCGCGGTGGACAGCAGCGCGTTGACGGCATCAAACGTCACGCCCTGGGCGTAGGAGCGCTCGCGGTCGATGTCGATCTGCAGCTGGGGTGCGTCCTCCAGCCCGTCGGGCCGCACGCCGGCCAACAGCTTGCTGCCGCGTGCCATGCCGAGCAGCTGGTTGCGCGCGGCCAGCAGCGCGTCGTGGCCCAGGCCGCCGCGGTCTTGCAGGCGGAAGTTGAAGCCCGTGGCCGTGCCCAGCTCGGGGATCGGCGGTGGGCTGAGCGGGAACACAAACGCGTCCCGTATGCCCATCATCGCGCCAAAGGCCCGGCCGGCCAGCGCCTGGGCCGAGTGCGCTTTGCCTTTGCGCTCGGCCCAGTCCTTGAGCGGCACAAACACCAGGCCGGAGTTCTGGCCCTGGCCCGAGAAGCTGAAGCCCAGCACCGCCACCACCTGGTCAACCTCGGGTTGTTTCATGAAGAAGCCCTCGACCTGCTGCATCACCGCGGTGGTGCGCTCCAGCGTGGCGCCGGCGGGCAGCTGCACGTTGACGATCAGGTAGCCCTGGTCCTCGTTGGGCAAAAACGACGACGGCAGGCGCACGTACATCCAGCCCACCACCGCCAGCACCACGCCAAAGGCCAGCATCCAGCGCCCGGCGCGCTTGAGCACCCGCGCAGCCAGGCTTTCATAGCCGGTTGCGGTGCGTCTGAAGCCCCGGTTGAACAGGCCAAAAAAGCCGCCGCGCTCATGGTGGCCGGCCGGGATCGGCTTCAAGAAGCTGGCGCACAAGGCCGGTGTCAGCGTGAGCGCCAAAAAGGCCGAGAACAAAATGGCCGAGACCATGGTGAGTGAAAACTGCCGGTAGATGCTGCCCACCGCGCCGGCAAAAAATGCCATCGGCACAAACACGCTGACCAGCACCACAGTGATGCCGATCACCGCACCGGTGATCTGGCCCATCGCCTTGCGGGTGGCTTCGCGCGGGCCCAGGCCCTCGTCGGCCATCAGGCGCTCGACGTTTTCGACCACCACGATCGCGTCGTCCACCAGGATGCCGATGGCCAGCACCATGCCGAACAAGGTCAGCACGTTGATCGAGTAACCCATCGCGAACAACATGCCAAAGCTGCCCAGCAGCGCCACCGGCACCACGATGGTGGGGATCAGCGTGTAGCGCAGGTTCTGCAAGAAGACCAGCATCACCAAAAACACCAGCGCTACCGCCTCGGCCAGGGTCTCGACCACCTGCTTGATCGAGATGCGCACGAATTTGGAGCTGTCGTACGGCACCTTGTAGTCCATGCCCGGCGGGAAGTAGGCCTTGAGCTGCTTCATGCGGGCCTTGACCGCATCGGCCGTGGCCAGCGCATTGCCGCTGGGCGACAGCTGCACGCCCACGCCCGCAGCGGGTTGGCCGTTCAGGCGCTGGAAACTGCCGTAGCCCTGGCCGCCCAGCTCGATGCGCGCCACGTCGCGCAGCCGCACGGTCGAGCCGTCGGCATTGGCACGCAGCACCACCGCGCCAAACTCGGCCGGGTTGGCGAGCTGGCCGTTGACCACGATGGTGGCACTCATCGCCTGGCCGGGGATGCCGGGCACGTCGCCCAGGTTGCCGGCCGAGACCTGCGCGTTTTGCGCGCGGACGGCGGTGTTGACGTCGGCGGGCGACAGGCCGAAGGACACCAGCTTGGCCGGGTCCAGCCAGATGCGCATCGCGCGTTCGGTGCCAAACAGCTGGGCCTGGCCGACGCCGGGCACGCGCTGCAGCTCGGGCTGGATGTAGCGGGCAATGTAGTCGCCCAGCGCGATCGGGTCGTCGGCCGGGTTGGTGGATGTCAGCGAGACAAATAGCAAGAAGTTGGAGCGCGCCTTGTCGATGCGCACGCCTTGCTGCACCACCGAACTGGGCAGGCGCGGCGTGGCGCGGCTGAGCCGGTTTTGCAGCTCGACCTGCGCCAGGTCGACGTTGGTGCCGGTCTGAAACGTTGCGGTGATCGTGCCCGAGCCGTTGGCCTGGGCGATTGACTCGACATAGATCATGCCGGCCGAGCCGTTGAGCTCGCGCTCGATGACCGACAGCACGCTGTCTTCCAGCACCTGGGCCGACGCGCCCGGGTAGGCCACGCTGACGACGATGGAGGGCGGTGCGACCGACGGGTATTGCGCCACCGGCAGCTTGTTGATGGCGGCCGCGCCGAGCAGCGCGATGAACAGCGCGATGACCCAGGCAAAGATCGGCCTGTCGATGAAAAATCCGGACAACATGGCGGCGCTCCGGGGTCAGCGGCTGGCAGCCGGCATAGCGGCCGGGGCTGCTGATGCTGGGGCTGATGCTGGGGCTGCAGATGCCGGGGCGCCGGCTGACGCCGGGGCCGGGCCCGCAGCAGGGGCCTGTCCCGCCTTGCCCGGCGGCGACCACGGCACCGGATTGACCGGCGTGCCGGGCGGCACCATCGCCAGCTTCTGCACCCCGTCCACGATCACCCGCTCACCGGCGGCCAGGCCGCTTTGCACCACCCAGTCGTTGCCCTGGCCGGTGCCGATGACGATCTTGCGCAGCATGGGTTTGTTGTCCGCGCCCACCACCAGCACGCTGTCGCCGCCGGGGCCGCGGGTGACGGCCTGCTGCGGCAGGCGGATGGCCCGCTCGCTGGTGGCCTGCACCAGCCGCACCCGCACAAACAGGCCGGGCAGCAGCACATCCTTGGGGTTGGGCAGCTCGGCGCGCAGGTTGACCTGGCCGGTGGCGGCGTCCACCGTCGGGTCGGTGAACAACAGCTTGGCCGGCAGCGGGTACTCGCTGCCGTCGTCCAGCAGCACCCGCAGCTCGGCCGCGGCGCCGGCGCCGGCGCGCTTGAGCTGGCCCGAATCAAAGGCCCGGCGCAGGCGCAAGGCCTCGGCCGCCGACTGGGTGAAGTTGACGTACAGCGGGTGGGTCTGCTGGATCACGGCCAGCTGGGTGGCCTCGCCCTGGCCCACCAGCGCGCCTTCGGTCACCAGCGAGCGGCCGATGCGGCCGGCAATTGGCGCCTTGACCAACGCGTAATCGAGGTTGATGCGGGCGGTCTGCGCCGCGGCGCGGGCGGTGGCGGCGTCGGCCTTGGCCACCGCCAGCGTGGTTTGGGTGACGAGCCATTCTTGCGCGCTGATCGCCTTGGCATCGGCCAGCGGCTGGTTGCGCTGCACCTGGGCCTGGGCTTGGGCGACGTTGGCCTCAGCGCGGGCGACGGCGGCGTCGGTGCTAGCCAGCGTGGCGCGGTAGGGTGCGGCGTCCAGCCGGAACAGGGGCTGGCCGGCACGTACCGCCGAACCTTCGGTGAACAGGCGTTGCTCGACGATGCCGGGCACCCGGGCGCGCACCTGCACCACCCGCCAGGCCTCAAGCCGGCCAGGCAGCTCGACGCTGAGCGAGACATCAGCCGGCTGCGCCGTGACCACGCCCACGGTCGGGCCGGGCATGCCGCCACCGGGCGGGCCGGCAGGCTTGCCGGCTGGGCCGCCGGGTTTGACGCCGGCGTCGGCGGCGCTGCCGGCCTGCGGGCCGCAGCCGGCCAGGGCCAGCATCAGGATGGCGAAGGCGCCTGCGACAGCGGTGCGTACGGGGCGGGACAGGTGTGCAATTTGGGGCATCGGCGGCCTTCGCGGCTGGGGCAGGTCGGTCGGCGGGATCGCGCGGCGGGGGTCGGCGCGGGTGCGGCAAATGGTCATGTTGGCATATCGCGGGAAAACCCGGTGCCGTGCAGCGCCAGAAGATCTGTGTAGACACGGCGGCCGCTGCCGCGGCGTGGTCAAACCCGCTGCAAACTCACCACTTGAGCGCCCCGCTGCCGATGTCCATCACCATGCGGGTCGACAGCACCAGGCGCGGTGCGATCGACGGGATCACGATGTACTCCTCGTCATTGGAATGGGCGCCAAAGCCGCGCAGGCCAAAGCTTTCCAGCACACCGCCCTTGGGCCGCAGGCCGGCGAAAGCGGCATCGGTGCCGCCGCCGGTGGCCCGGTCGCGCACCTGCAGCGGCAGGCCCATCTGCTGGAACACCGATTGGGCGTGGGTGGCCAGCACGCCTGACACTGCATTGGCCTTGAAGGCCGGCCGGCTGCGGTAGAAGTCCAGCTCGATCTTGGTGTCCGGGATCAGCTTGTCCTGGATGGCGGCGCGCAGCGCAGCCTCCATCCGGTCCAGGTCGTCGTTGGTCAGCGAACGCACGTCGGCGATGGCGCTGGCCGACGCCGGGATCACGTTGCGCGTGGCGCCGGCGTTGGCCACGGTCCAGTTGATCTTCAGGCCCTGCTCGGCATTGCCGAGGTTGCGGGTTTTCAGGATCTGGTGCGCCAGCTCGTACAGCGCATTGCGGCCGGCCTCGGGGCTGGCACCGGCGTGCGACGCTTTGCCGGTGACCCGCATCTCGACGATGGCAATGCTGCTGGTGGCCAGCCGCACCATGTCCTGGGTGGTGCCGCCGCCCTCGAACGACAGCACCGCGTCGTACTCACTGCCCAGCTGCGTCAAAAACGCGGCCGATCCGGGCGAGCCGACTTCCTCGTCGGCGTTGATCAGCACGCCCAGCTGGGCGTAGTCGGCAAAGCCGATCTGCTGCAGCAAATCCACCGTGTGCAGGATCAGCGCAACGCCGCTCTTGTCGTCGGCTATGCCCAGGCCGTAGGCCTTGTCGCCGTCGATGCGAAAGGGCTGCTTGGCGCCCATGCCGCGCGGGTAGACGGTATCCATGTGCGCGATCAGCAGCACCTTGCGCTGGCCGGTGCCGGTGCGGGTGGCGTAGACCATCTCGCCCAGCGGCGCGCCCTTGAGCTGGGGGTGGAAGTCTGGCGCCCGCGTCGGCAGCTTTTGTACCGCCATGCCGCCGGCCTGCAGGCGGCTGGCCACCAGCGTGGCCAGCCGGGCCAGGCCCTCCAGATCGCGGCTGCCAGATTCGATCGCCACCAGCGATTTCAGGCTGTCGAGCAGCGGGCCGACCTGTTCGGTGGCGCGCGCCTGCAAGGCGGCAAGGGTGGGCGCTGGTGCGGGCACGGGTTGGGCCCGGCTGGCCAGCGGCACGGCACAGGCGGTTGTCAACAACAGGCCGCGCAGCAGGCGGGTGGACAACGGTGATCGGGTTGGCGTGGTGGGCATGGCGCGGGTCGGGTGGCAAGGGAGCCGTCACTCTAAGCGCTACGCTTGCCAGCCATGACACCTGCGCCTGCCGTTGCCCCAGCGATCGGACCTGCCCACCGGCGCCGGCTGCGCGCGCTGTGGCGGTCGGCGGGCTGGCCGTTCCAGGACGGCATCGAGATCGACCTGCTGGCCGCCGGGCTGCTGGTGCGGCGGTGTGATGCCGCCGGACGCGAAACGCTGCGCGTGACCGATGCCGGCATCGCGCAGCTGGCCGAGACCCTGCAGGGCAACCGGGCTGTGCGCAACAGCCACGAGGCGCTGGTGGCCCAGGTGGCGCGCGAGATGCAGCGCGCCGGGCGTTTGGTGTGGCGGGGGCTGAGCCTGCGCGGCTGGGTGGCCGAGCCGGTGGCTGGCGCCGCGCATGTCGGCACAACGCCCAACGGCACAACGCCCGCCGGCACAACGCCCAACGGCACAACGCCCACCGCGGACGTCGGCCTGGCCAATGCGGGTCCGGCCGGTTCAGCCCCGGCCGCGGCCGGCCGCTGGACGGTTGCGATGCCCGACGTCTACTCGATCCGCCACACCAGCCGCGCCGACCGGGTGGCGCCGGTGGCCCACGAGATCAAGGTGCAGCGTGCCGACCTGCTGGCCGACCTGCGCCGGCCCGCCAAGGGCGAGGCCTACCGCTGGCTGAGCAGTGAATGCTGGTACGTGATCCGCGAGGGCATCGCACAGCCGCAAGAGATTCCCGAGGTCTACGGCGTGATGCTGGCGCAGCCGGACGGCGCGCTGGCGGTGGCCCGGCCGGCGCCGCGCCGGGCCTTTGAACTGCCGTTCGGGGTCTGGATGGCGCTGGCCCGGGCCACGCCCGAGCGGCTGGACGATGACGCGCAGCAAGCGCTGGGGCATGGCCACGCTGAGCCTGATGGGGACGGCACGCCCGACTGATCCCACCGAAACCCCGCACACCCGCGCACCCAACGCGACAATGCGTCATCCCCATGAAGGAGCCTCCGCCATGCGCCGCCTGACCCTGGTTGCCCGATCCGCCCTGCTTGCCGGCCTGAGCGCTGCCGCGCTGCTGGCTGGGTCGCCCGCCGCCCACGCGGCTGCCGCCGGCGCCGGGGCCAGCGTGGCCTGGCAACCCGCCGCCGCCGATGCCGACATCGAGCGCGCCTTTGCCCAGGCGCGTGCCGAGAAAAAGCCGCTGCTGCTGTACTGGGGCGCGGCCTGGTGCCCGCCCTGCAACCAACTCAAGGCCACGCTGTTCAACCGGGCCGATTTCATCGAGCGGTCCAAGAGCTTCGTGGCCGTGCAGATCGACGGCGACCTGCCCGGTGCGCAAAAGCTGGGCGGGCGTTTCAAGGTGCGCGGCTACCCGACGATGATCCTGATGGCGGCCGACGGCAGCGAGATCACCCGCCTGCCCGGCGAGGTGGACGCGCCGCAGGTCATGGCGGTGCTGCAGCTGGGGCTGGCCGGCGGCCGCCCGGTCAAGGCGGTGTTGGCCGATGCCCGCGCCGGCAAGCCGGTGAGCGGGCCGGAGTGGCGGTCGCTGGCGTTCTACGCTTGGGACACCGACGAGGCGCAACTGGTGCCGGCGGCCGAGCGCGCCGGGCTGCTGGCGCAGTTGTCGCTGGCCTGCCCGCCCGCCGAGGCCGCCGCCGCCACCCGGCTGCTGCTCAAGGCGCTGGCCGAGAGCGACGACGGCAAGGGCATCAAGCCCGACGCCGTGCTGCGCACGCGGGTGCAGGCGTTGCTGGCCGACCCGGCGGTCAGCCGGGCGCAGATGGACGTGGTGGTGAACTATGCCGCCGAGATCACCAAGGCGCTGGCGCCCGAGCCCGGTGCCGACCGGCGCAGTGTCGCCGCCGCCTTCGAGGCGGCGCTGCAGCGGCTGGAGTCCGACGCCAGCCTGTCGCGCGCCGACCGGTTGAACGCGCTGGCGTCCCGCGTTGCGCTGGCCCGCATCGACCAGCCCAAGGACACCCTGCAGCCCAAGTTGCCGCCCGCGCTGGTGCAGCGGGTGCGCGATCATGTGGCGCGGGACGACCGCGAGATCAGCGACGGCTACGAGCGCCAGGCGGTAATCACCGCCGGTGCCGGCCTGCTGACCGATGCCGGGCTGTGGGCCGAGAGTGATGCCCTGCTCAAGGCCAACCTGGCCAAGAGCCATTCGCCCTACTACCTGATGAGCCAGCTCGGCGGCAACGCCCGCAAGCTCGGCCGTACCGACGACGCGCTGCGTTGGTATGAGTCGGCCTACAACCAGAGCGAAGGCCCGGCCACCCGGCTGCAGTGGGGCGCTTCCTACCTGGCGGCGCTGGTTGACCTGGCGCCGCAGGACGCGGCCCGCATCGAGCGGGTGGCGCGCCAGCTGTTTGCCGAGGCCGGCAAAGACCCGGCCGCGTTCCATGAGCGCAGCGCACGGTCGCTGCAGCGGGTGGGCAGCAAGCTGTCGGCCTGGAACAAGACCGGCCAGCACGACGCCGCACTGCGCCGCCTGAACGACGGCCAGGACGGCCAACCCGGCCTGGCGGCGGTGTGCGGCCGGCTCGACGCAGCCGATGCCCAGCGCGCCACCTGCGACGGCATCCTGAAGGGCGCGGTCCGGAAGGCCTGAGCGGCGCGGCACGGCCGGGCGGCGCACAGTATGCTTTGGCACCACACTCCTGCAGAAATCCGCCATGCCCCGTGCCGTTCTCGACGAATCCGCCATCCATCCTGCGGTGCGTGCCCAGGTGGCCAACCACCAGGCCGAGATCGTGCGTGAGGTGCAGGCCGCCGTCAGCCGCCACCCGGTGGTGGTGGTCGGCATGCACAGCAACCCCTGGCCCAAGAAGGCGCGCCGGGCACTGGACGCCGCCGGCGTGGCCCACCACGACCTGGACTACGGCGGCTACCTCAGCGACTGGCGCCGACGCAACGCGCTGAAGATGTGGAGCGGCTGGCCCACCTTCCCGATGGTATTTGTCAGAGGTCAGCTGGTCGGGGGTGCTGCCGATCTCGACCGCCTGATCAGCAGCGGCGAGCTGAAGCGGCTGCTGGCGTGAGCCGGGTGGCGGCCGGCGAGCCGGCCCAGCCGCGACACGCCGCGCACGCGCGCTCCCGGTTGGCGGCCGGGCCGCTGCTGGCGCTGTTCGGCCTGACCGCTGCGCTGGCGCAGGCTGCCGCGCCAAAAGCCGCATCGACCGCTGCATCAAGCGCCGCATCAAGCGCCGCATCAAGCGCCGCATTGGCAGCAGCTGCATCGGCGCCGTCACCCCCCGACGCCGCGCCCCTGCCCTGCCGCCTGCACGACCTGCCGCACGCCGCACTGTGTGGCACGCTGCGCCGCGCGCTAGACCCGGCACGGCCCCAAGGTGTGCAGATCGATGTGCACTACGCCGTCTTGCCCGCGCTGGCGCGGCGCAAGGCCGCGGATGCGGTGGTGTTTTTTGCCGGTGGGCCGGGCCAGAGCGCGATCGACCTCGCCGGCGCGCTGGCCGCGCGTTACGCCCGGCTGGGCCAGCGCCGCGACCTGGTGTTTGTCGATTTGCGCGGCACCGGGCGCAGCGCGCCGCTGCGCTGTGCCGACGACGACGAGCGCGCGGTGCCGCAGCCACTGGCCGATGCGCTGGACGACGCGCGGCGCCGCCAGCGGCTGGCGGACTGCCGGACTGCGCTGCAAGCCCTGCCTTACGGCGACCTGCGTTTTTTCACCACCTCGCTGGCGGTGGCTGATGTCGACGCGGTGCGGCGGGCGCTGGGCCTGGCGCAGATCAATGCCATCGGCGGGTCCTACGGCACGCGGGCGGTGCTGGACTACCTGCGCTTGTTTCCGGGCGTGGTGCGGCGCGCCGTGCTGGACGGCGTGGCGCCGCCCGACATGCGCCTGCCCGACGCCGCTGCGCACGACAACCAGGCCGCGCTGGACGCGCTGCTGCAAGCCTGCGCCGGCGCACCCGCCTGCCAGCGTGCGCACCCCGACCTGCGCGGCCAATGGCAGGCGGTACTGAACAACCTGCCGCAGGACGTGCTGTTGCCGCATCCATTGACCGGTAGGCCGCAGGCCGTGCGCCTGCAACGCGAGACGGTGCTGGGCATGGTGCGCGCACCGCTTTACGCGCCGGCGCTGGCTGCCGCGCTGCCGGCGGTGGTCGGCGAGGCCGCCGCCGGCCGTTGGGCGCCCTTGGCCGCGTTGGCCGCGGCGGTGGGCGGTGGTGCAGGTGGCCTGGCCACCGGGTTGCACTTTTCGGTGGTCTGCGCCGAGGACCTGGGCCCCAACGCGCCGGCCAGCGGCCTGACCGCCGCTGTCGCCGCCCCGGCCACCGCTACGGCCACCGCCCCGGCTACCGCTACGGCCCGCGCTACGGCCAGTGCTACGGCCATGGCCCCGGCCACCGCCGCAGCGGCCAGCCCGGCCTCTGGCAACGACTTTGGCAGCAGTTTTGCCACGCTGTACCGCCAGGCCTGTGCCGACTGGCCCCGCGGCCGGGTCGATCCCGCTTTCTACACGGTGCCGCCCAGCAGCACACCGGCCTGGTTGCTCTCGGGCGGCCTGGACCCGGTGACACCGCCGCGCCACGGCCAGCGGGTGGCTCAGGCCCTGGGGCCGATGGCGCGCCACGGCGTGGTGGCCAACGCCGGCCATGGCGTGACCAGCCTGGGCTGCGTGCGCGACGCGGTGGTGCGCTTCATCACCACCGAGCCCGACGCTGCAGCGCTGGCGGTTGCCGACACCGGCGTGGCATGCGCTGCCGCCGTGCCGCGGCCGCTGGCCTTTGTGCCGCCGGGCCTGCCGCAAAGCCTGGCGCAAAGCCTGCCGCCTGTCCGCCAGCCTACATCGGCGCCGGCGGCAGCGTCGGCCCCACCGCAAGGCGCTGCACGGTGATCGAGGTCCAGTCGCTGGCCAAGCGTTTCAGCACCGGCTGGGGCCGGCGGGCGCGGGGGGTCGATGCGGTGCAGTCGGTCAGCTTCGTGGCGGCCGATGCCTGCATCACCGGCCTGCTGGGTGCCAACGGCGCGGGCAAGACGACCAGCTTGCGCATGGTGGCCGGGCTGCTGGTGCCGGACGCCGGGCACATCCGGGTCGATGGCATTGATGTCGTGGCCCGGCCGCAGGTGGCGCAGGCCCGCCTGGGTGTGTTGTCGGACGCGCGCGGCCTGTACCCCCGGCTGACCGCGCGCGAAAACATCGTCTATTACGGCCGGTTGCAGGGTTTGGGCGCAGCGGCCGCCGATGCGCGGGCCGTGCTGTTGGCTGATTTGCTGGACCTGGCGCCGCTGCTGGACCGACGCACCGAAGGCTTCAGCCAGGGCGAGCGCATGAAGACGGCGTTGGCGCGGGCGCTGGTGCACGACCCGTCGCACATCATCCTGGACGAGCCGACCAACGGCCTGGATGTGCTGGCCACGCGCAGCCTGCGTGAGTGCCTGCGCCGTCTGCGCGATGAGCAGGGCAAGTGCATCGTCTTCTCCACCCACATCATGCAGGAGGTGGAACGGCTGTGCGACCAGGTGGTGGTGATGGCCGGCGGCCGCACGGTGGCGGTGGGCAGTGTGCCCGAGCTGCTGGCGCGCACCGGGCAGACCGACTTCGAGGCCGCGTTCGTGCAGCTGGCGTTTCCGGCGGCGGTGCCATCACCGGCGGAGACGGCCTGATGGGCGCGGCCTGGCAGGTCTTTTGCAAGGAGCTGCGCGATGCGCTGCGCGACCGCCGCACGCTGTTGATGGTGCTGCTGTCGTCGGTGGCGATCGGGCCGCTGCTGCTGGTGGCGTTGTCGGCCCTGGTGGCCGATTTCGAGGCCCGGGCCGAGTCGCGCGAGGTTTTTGCTGTGGGCATCGAGGCCGCACCCACGCTGCACAACTACCTGTTGCGCCAGGCCTGGACGCTGCAGGCAGCCCCCGCGGATTACCCCGCGGCGATGGTCAAGCGCAGCTTTGGCCATGCGGTGCTGGTGGTGCCTGCCGGTTTCGAGCAGGACCTGGCCGACGGCGTTGCACCGCGGCTGACGGTGGTCAGCGCCAGCGCCAACAACCGCGCCCAGGGCGAGGCGGCCAGCCTTATGCACCTGCTGCAGGGCTTCAACCAGGAGCAGGCGGCCCTGCGGCTGGTGATGCACGGTGTTGCGCCCGGCCTGCTGCAGTCGGTGCAGGTGGACCAGCAGGACTTGGCCGCGCCCAGTGTGCGGGCCGCGCAGTTCACCCGCATGCTGCCGTTTTTTGTGCTGATGGCTGTGCTGTACGGCGCACTGCATGCCGCGCTGGACACCACCGCAGGCGAGCGCGAGCGCGGCTCGCTGGAGCCGCTGCTGATGACGCCCGCACCGCGCTGGGCGCTGGTGCTGGGCAAATGGGGCGCGGTGGCCAGCGTCGGCATGGGGGTGGCGGTGCTGTCGTGTTTCAGCTTCTTGCCCGGCCAGTGGCTGCTGCGCAGCGAGACCCTGTCGGCCATGTTCCTGTTCGGCCTGCGCGAGGCGCTGCTGTTCCTGGCCTTGCTGCTGCCGCTGGCGGCGATGCTGTCGGCCCTGCTGATGGCGGTGGCGATCCGCTGCAAGAGCTTCAAGGAGGCGCAGGCCAACAACACCGTGGTGGTGCTGGCGGTGTCGCTGGTGCCGATGGTCACGCTGTTCAACCAGGGCGGTGAGCAGCCCTGGCACCTGTGGGTGCCGGCGCTGGCCCAGCTCACGCTGATGCAGCGTGTGCTGGAGGGCGAGGTGCCAGGCGCCGCCGACCTGCTGCTGCCGCTGGCCGTGGCAGCAGCGCTGAGTGCGCTGTGCGTGGTCTTTGTGGCGCGGCAGCTGCGCGCCGCAGCGCTGCGCTGAGGTGTGCCGGTGCGCCTACTGCGTCAGCGTTTCGCTCTGCACCATCATGGCCAGCTTGGCGGGATGCACCAGGCTGCCCGGCCCGCCCAAGGCGCGCTCCACCTCATGCTGCCAGGGCAGCGAGTGCACGATGACGTTGAAGTGGCGGGCCGCCTCGACAGCCGTCAGCACCTCGCCCTCCTCGCCGACCAGGCGCAGGTTGGTCACCACCGCCATCGGATCGGCCATGGCCACCACACCGCGCGTCAGTTGTACCCAGTCCCAGGCGATACCCACATCGCCATCGTCGTCGTGCCAGGCCCAGAGCGTCTGGCCCACGGTTCGAAATACGGCGTCGCCGGGGTTGGTGATTTGTGTGCCGAGGTGCTGCAAGCGTATCGGAATGCTTCTGCCGACCTGCCACAATAAAGGCGGCCAGGCGTGCAGGGTCCAGGGAGGGCAATGTTCTAGCGTGGAGTTCATCATCGTCACCATGACTGTTATGTGTATGTCGGGTAGTTTTCGACAACCGTCATCAAATGAAAACATGTAAACCCTTGCAGGGGGTGTCCCCAAACCGCGGCCATCCTGACCTGTAAGCATGTTGCAAGTCGGGTTTTCTTCGGTACTTCAAGCGGTCAGTCGCGACGACTTCCGTGATGAAGTGGTGCGCTTTTCGCGGCAGCTCGGCTTCAACACGGTCTCGGCCATGGCGGTGGTGGACGTCGCGGTGGGACGGTCGGAGTTTGTCCAGATCGACAACGCCCCCGACGGGTACGCCGCGGTGATGAACGACGTGCCGGCGATGCGGTGCGATCCGGTGATGCAGCACTGCAGGCGTCACACTTGGCCCATTGTCTGGGACCAGCAGACCTACACCAGCCAGGGCTTGGGCGAGCTTTGGGAGCAGCAGGCCAGCTTTGGCTACCGCACCGGCATCGCGATGGCGCTGCACCTGCCAGAGGGCCGCCACTTTGCGCTGGGCGTCGAGCGCGACCAGCCCCTGCCCACCGACGGCGGTGAGTTGACCCGGCTGGTGGCCGATCTGCAATTGTTCGCGGTGCATGCGCAGGACGCGGCGCTGCGGGTGATGTCGCCGGCACCGCCCGACGGTGAACGGCCCTCGCTGACGCCGCGCGAGCTGGAGGCGCTGCGCTGGACCATGGCGGGCAAGACCGCCTGGGAGGTGGGCGCCATCCTGGGCATCAGCGAGCGCACCGCCGTGCTGCACGTCACCAACGCGATGAAAAAACTGGGCTGCAGCAGCAAGCACCAGGCGGTGCTCAAGGCCTTGCGGTTGGGTTTGATCAGCTGACGGCACGCTGCCGTTTGCCGCACGCGGCGGTTGGCGGACGGTGTGACGCCAGACCCGTCCGGTGTTGCACCAACGCACCCCTGTAAGACTTGACAGTACCGCATGGTGAGATGCGCTGGTGAAATAGTGCACAAGCGCTGAGACAGGCGCCTCATCCATAAACCTCTGGAGTCGCCTTCATGCAAGCCACCAAAATTCAATCCCAGTCCACCACCCAACTGCCGCGCGCGGGCTGGTAAACCTTTCAAGATTTGCTCCCGGTTGCGCTGTTGCGCGGCCGGTTTCAACGGCCCGCATAACACCGGGCCGTTTTCTTTTGCAAAGCCGGTGCAGTCTGTGCAAGCGCCTGTGCACTGCGGGGTTAGCACTTGGAATCGCCGACCCGCCGGCCCGCATCTAAGCCTGCCGGGCGGCGTCACGATCGGTCAGGCGCTGGGCCGTATCTGGACCGGGGCGGTCAGCGTGTCCAGCCGTTGCAGCCAGGCCATGGCGTGGCTGCGGCTGCTGCCGCACATCTCGGCCGATGGCCGGAGTGACACACATACGGCGGGCCGCTCTGGCTGGCCGAACAGTTTGCAGCGCCACGCCTGATCCAGCTGCACACAAGCCACCCCGGCCGGTTTGCCTTGGGGCATGCCTGGAATGGCGCTGCTGATGGACGGCGCGATGCAGCAGGCGGCACAAGCAGGTCGGCATGGTGCCGAACCAGGGGCTTGGGTATGGGCTGCGGTCAAGGGCATGGCGGGCACGGAGGCAAGTGTCGGGCGGCAACGCTGCTCTGCATTGTCGCGGGTCGACGCCGTGTGGCCGCCCCCGAGGCCACAGCCCAAGGCGGAAAGGCCTTCACGCCGAATCTTCCCGCTGCCGCTGGCCAGGTTTTTACAATGCAGGCCTGTTCTCCTTCGATCTGACGCCCAACCGCGTCACAGCCTACCGTGCAGCACCCCCAAATTTTTGATGTCATCGTTGTCGGCGGCGGCCATGCCGGCACCGAGGCGGCGTTGGCGGCCGCCCGCATGGGTTGCGCCACCCTGCTGCTGACGCACAACATCGAAACCCTGGGGCAGATGAGTTGCAACCCCTCGATCGGTGGCATCGGCAAGGGCCACCTGGTCAAGGAGATCGACGCCTTGGGCGGCGCAATGGCGCATG
>JBKJKU010000181.1:0-28068 GCA_046597355.1 Aquabacterium sp. | reverse complement strand
CGCCGGTGCAGCCTTCTTCGCCGGTGCAGCCTTCTTCGCCGGTGCAGCCTTCTTCGCCGGTGCAGCCTTCTTCGCCGGCGCAGCCTTCTTCGCCGGTGCAGCCTTCTTCGCCCGCGCAGCCGTTTTGATAGCGGGCTTCGCGACCGGAGCGCCCTTTCTTGCCGGCGCAGCCTTTTTGATAGCCGGTTTCGCGGCCGGAGCGGCCTTCTTCGCAGTTGCCATGACAATCTCCTTGATCAAGTTACGAAAACGCTTGACCGGTCTAGCGGTCATCGCGATTCATCGGTTCGGTGGCTTGAACCGTTCGGCCCTTACCACCAACCCGATGAACGGGGTTGCATCCTTGCGCGCCACATCTGACGGTGGTTATCGCAAAGACGCCAAGCTTGATCTGCTGCCGGGATCGCTCACAAGGCACCCGCGTGCCGAAGTGGTCAGTCCCAGCTCAGTGCGCCACCGGATTGGTACTCGATGACGCGGGTCTCAAAAAAGTTGCGTTCCTTCTTCAGGTCGATCATTTCACTCATCCAGGGGAACGGATTTTCTTCGTTCGGGAAGAGTGCCTCGAGCCCGATCTGCGTGGCACGCCGGTTGGCGATGTAGCGCAGATAGCCCTTGAACATGGAGGCGTTGAGGCCCAACACGCCGCGCGGCATGGTGTCTTCTGCATAGCGGTACTCCAGGTCCACCGCCTGCAAGAACAGCGCCTTGATCTCGTCCTTGAACTGAGCCGTCCAGAGCTGCGGGTTCTCGGCCTTGATCTGGTTGATCAGATCGATGCCGAAATTGCAGTGCATCGACTCGTCGCGCAGGATGTACTGGTACTGCTCGGCCGCACCCGTCATCTTGTTCTGCCGACCCATCGCCAGGATTTGGGTGAAGCCGACGTAGAAGAACATGCCCTCCATCAAACAGGCGAACACAATCAACGAGCGCAGCAGGATCTGGTCGTTTTCCTGCGTACCCGTATTGAAGTGCGGGTCCATGATCGCGTTGATGAACGGGATCAGAAACTGGTCCTTGTCGCGGATCGAATCGACTTCGTTGTAGGCGTTGAAGATCTCGGACTCGTCCAGCCCCAGCGACTCCACGATGTACTGGTAGGCGTGGGTGTGGATCGCCTCTTCAAAGGCCTGACGCAGCAAGAATTGCCGACACTCAGGCGCAGTGATGTGGCGGTAAGTGCCCAACACGATATTGTTGGCCGCCAGCGAATCGGCGGTGACAAAAAAGCCCAGGTTGCGCTTGATGATGCGGCGCTCGTCTTCGGTCAGGCCGTTGGGGTCCTTCCAGGTCGCGATGTCGCGCGACATGTTGACCTCTTGCGGCATCCAGTGGTTGGCGCAGGTGGCCAGGTACTTCTCCCAAGCCCACTTGTACTTGAACGGCACGAGTTGGTTCAGGTCGGTTTGACCATTGATGATCCGCTTCTCGGCGGCATTGACACGGCGCGCACCGGCGACGGCGGCCGGCGGTACCGGCGTAGTGCGAGCGGCTGTGACCGACGCCATGGCCGCAGCCAACGCTGATGCCGGAACAATGTCTTGCACCGGCGATGGTGACGCTGACGTCGGCCGCGCGGGGCCTGAACCCAGTGGTGCAGCGGGCTTGGAGGGTGTCGCCTGCGGCTGTGTAACTTCGTCTTCCCAGACCAGCATATTTGTGCTTCCAGTAGCAGTTAATTATCGGAGTGTTGGCCTTGAAACACCAAGCACTTATTGACGGTCATGCCGTTGTGTTTTACCCGGACTTCGCCGCGCTGTTGCGCTGGCTGGCGCGCAGCACGGCAATGACCGTGCTGCACGTCTGCGGCGCATTTACTGGCAAGCCTCGCAATCCGGGTTGTCGATCGAGCAGAACTTGATGTCGCTCGCGGGAGTCGCGTCGATTTCGCGTTGGGCTTGTTCTGCTGCGGCGTCGAGTGCCGAAGGTCCGCCGGCTGCCAGGGCGCCGCCAGAGCCACCACTGGACACGGCGTTCATCGCGCCGGCCGTGACTGTTGATTTCTCAGCGTGGGTGGCCCCCATCGTGCGCAGGTAGTAGGTGGTCTTGAGGCCACGCAGCCAGGCCAGCTTGTAGACCTCGTCCAACTTCTTGCCCGACGCTCCGGCCAGGTAGATGTTGAGGCTCTGGGCCTGGTCGATCCATTTCTGGCGGCGCGAGGCGGCCTCGACCAGCCACTGCGCATCGACCTCAAAGGCGGTGGCGTAGAGCTGCTTGATGTCCTCGGGCACCCGGTCGATGCGGCGCAGGCTGCCATCAAAGTGCTTCAGGTCCATCACCATCACGTCGTCCCACAGCCCCAGGCGTTTCAAGTCACGCACCAGGTACTCGTTGACGATGGTGAACTCGCCCGACAAGTTGCTCTTGACCGACAGGTTGCCAAAGCAGGGCTCGATCGATGCATCGACGCCGATGATGTTGCTGATGGTGGCGGTGGGCGCGATGGCCACGCAGTTGCTGTTGCGCATGCCGTGGCGGGCAATGCGCTGGCGCAGCGCGTCCCATTCCAGCGTGACCGAGCGGTCCACCTCGACGTAGCCGCCGCGGGCCTCGGCCAGCAGGTCGAGCGAGTCGATCGGCAGGATGCCGCGGTCCCACAGGCTGCCGCGGTAGCTGGCGTAGCGGCCGCGCTCTTCGGCCAGCTCGGTGCTGGCCCAGTAGGCGTGGTAGCAGATCGCCTCCATCGACCGGTCGGCAAACTCGACGGCAGCGTCCGACGCGTAGGGCACACGCAACTCGTAGAGCGCGTCCTGGAAGCCCATCAGGCCCAGGCCCACCGGGCGGTGCCGCAGGTTGCTGTCACGCGCCTTCTTGACGGCGTAGTAGTTGATGTCGATGACGTTGTCGAGCATGCGCATCGCCGTAGAGACGGTCTGCTTGAGCTTGACCTGGTCAACCTGACCGTCTCGCAGGTGCTGGGCCAGGTTGATCGAGCCGAGGTTGCAGACCGCGATCTCGGTGTCGCTGGTGTTGAGCGTGATCTCGGTGCACAGGTTGCTGGAGTGCACCACGCCGACGTGCTGCTGCGGTGAGCGCACGTTGCAGGCGTCCTTGAAGGTCACCCAGGGGTGGCCAGTCTCGAACAGCATGGTCAGCATCTTGCGCCACAGGTCCTTGGCGGCCACGCGCTTGTGCAGCTTGATCTCGCCGCGGTCAGCCTTGGCCTCATAGGCCACGTAGGCGCGCTCGAACTCGGCACCGAAAAGATCGTGCAAATCCGGCGTGTTGGACGGCGAAAACAGCGTCCACTGGCCACCTTCAAGCACCCGGCGCATGAACAGATCGGGGATCCAGTTGGCGGTGTTCATGTCATGGGTGCGCCGGCGGTCGTCGCCGGTGTTCTTGCGCAGTTCCAGGAACTCTTCAATGTCGAGGTGCCAGGTTTCCAGGTACGCGCAGACCGCGCCCTTGCGCTTGCCGCCCTGGTTGACCGCCACCGCTGTGTCGTTGACCACCTTGAGGAAGGGCACCACACCCTGGCTCTTGCCGTTGGTGCCCTTGATGTAGCTGCCCAGCGCGCGCACCGGGGTCCAGTCGTTGCCCAGGCCGCCGGCAAACTTGCTGAGCAGCGCGTTTTCTTTCAGCGCCTCGTAGATGCCCTCCAGGTCGTCGGCCACGGTGGTCAGGTAGCAGCTCGACAGCTGTGAGCGCAGCGAGCCGGCGTTGAACAGCGTGGGCGTGCTGGACATGAAGTCGAAGCGGGACAACACACCGTAGAACTCGATGGCGCGCGCTTCGCGGTCGATCTCGTTCAACGCCAGGCCCATCGCCACGCGCATGAAGAACGCCTGCGGCAGCTCGATGCGCTGCTCGTCGATGTGCAGGAAGTAGCGGTCGAACAGGGTCTGCAGGCCGAGGTAGTCGAACTGGAAATCCCGCTCGGGCTGCAGCGCAGCGCCCAGCCGGGCCAGGTCGTACTGTTGCAGGCGCGGGTCCAACAACTCCGCCGCAACGCCCTTCTTGATGTACTGCGGAAAGTACTCGGGGTAGCGCAGGGCCATCTGGGCCTGGCTGACCTCTTCGCCCAGCACCTCTTTGCGGATGGTGTGCAGCAACAAGCGGGCGGTGGCGCGGGTGTACGCCGGCTCTTTTTCGATCAGGGTACGTGCGGCCAGGATGCTGGCCTTGTACACCTCCTCGATGGGCACGCCGTCATACAGGTTGCGACGGGTCTCGGCCAGGATCGGGTCGGCCGTGACGTCATCGCCCAGGTCGGCGCAGGCCGACTCGATCAGCGCCTGCAGGGCATTGAAGTCCAGCGGCGAACGCTGACCGCGGTCCACCACGTGCAGCACAGCATGCTGGGCCACGGCCGGCGGCACCTGGCGAACACGCTCTTGCGAGCGACGCTCGCGGTACAGCACATAGGCCCGCGCCACTTCATGGTGGCTGCCGCGCATCAGGCCGAGTTCGACCTGGTCCTGCACGTCCTCGATGTGAAAGGTGCCGCCGCCCGGCCGTGACCGCAGCAAGGCCCGCACGACGCTCTCGGTCAGTGCGTCCACCGTCTCGCGCACACTGGCCGACGCCGCACCCTGCGTGCCATGCACGGCCAGAAAAGCCTTCATCAGCGCGACAGCGATCTTGTTGGGCTCGAACGACACCACCGAGCCGTTGCGCCGGATGATCTGGTAGCCGGCATAGGCCGATGCAGCAGGGGGGCTGCCGAATTCGGTCAGCGTGCGCGGCGCTGTCGTGCCTGACAGGCTGCTGGTGGTGATGGTTTGCATGGGGTCCCCTCAAGAGTGGGCGGCAGCGGCCGCCGAGTCGGTGAATTCAATATTTCGGTGTAGGTCGATCGACCAGCGGCGCTTGCACCCGCCCCATCCGGAGGCCCACAACCTCAATGCGGCGGCGGCGGACATCTGTCACGTGGACCGGCTTGAGCCGGGTGCGTGGAGGCTGTCCGCAGCCTTTATCAAGGTGTGGGATGCTGGTGCAACGGGATCTTGCTGCTGCACAGCGGGTAGCGCTTCTGGGTCGAAAGGATAGCACGAGTAGCCACTATATCTGGGGTCAACTTGCCCCTCAAGCACTACAGGTAGCGTGCTTACCCTATCAGGGGCCGGTCCGTCCGGGGCTGCGCCAAAGCCCCCGCACGGCCACCATCCGGCCCAGGCGGGGCCTCAACCGACGACGGCCAAGCCGACCGGAAAGCCGGGCATCTTGGGCAGGCGAGCCCAATCGAATCCGCTGCCCGGATCGCGCTTGCGACCAGGTGCCACATGTTCGTGCCCCACGACCTCGCGCACCGGATAGCGGCGCGCCACGGCCTGCAGCACGCCGACCAGTGCTGCGTACTGCGGGGCGTCGAAGGGCTCGCCTTCCAGCCCCTCGAGTTCAATGCCGATCGACCAGTCGTTGCAGTTGTCCCGGCCCTGCCAGCGGGATGACCCGGCATGCCAGGCCCGTTGGTTGCAGGACACAAACTGCAACACCTGCCCATCGCGCCGGACCAGAAAGTGCGCTGACACCGCCAGGCCGCAGACCTGGGCGAAGTAGGGATGGGCCGCGCCGTCCAGCGTGTTGCTGAACAAGCGCTCGATAGCATCGCCGCCATAGACCCCAGGTGGCAGGCTGATGGAATGCAGCACCACCAACTCGACCGGCAATCCCGCGGGCCGCGGGCCGAAGTTGGGCGAGGCACGCCGGCCGGCCCCAGACCACCAACCCAGCCGCCATCGGCCCGGCCGGGCGGGTGCTGGCCCTGCATCGCCTTGCGGCGGGCCAGGGCTCAGCCCATCGGCGTGCAATCGCCGCTGGGCCTTCGCCAGCCCTGCATCGCCTTCCGGCGATCCAGGCGCGGGCTCAGTCAGGGCCATGCTCGCCGGCTTGGATGCTCAGGCGTGCCATGCGGTAGCGCATCTGCCGCAGTGACAGCCCCAGGCTGCTGCCTGCGGCGGTGCGGTTGAAACGGTGCAGCGCCAACGACCGCAGCAAGATGTCGCGCTCCACCGCGTCGAGGTGGGCCACCAGGTCGTTGGGCAGTGCCACGTCGCCCAAGGCAGGCGCGGCTGCAGCCGGCTCCCCGGCAAGCGCGTCCAGCCCCTGCCACTCGCTCTCGACAAAGGCTTCGTCACCCAGACCCAGGTCGTCGCTGTCGATCAGTTCGCCGTCCGACAAGGTGACGGCCCGGTGCAGCAGGTTCTCGAGCTCGCGCACGTTGCCCGGGAAGCCGTAGCGCGCCAGGTGGTCCAGCGCCGCGGTCGACAAGCGCGGCGGCGGCGACACGCCGGCGTCGCGGGCGATGCGCTCCAGCACGGCGCTGCAAATCTTCGGCAGGTCATCCACCCGCTCGCGCAGCGGCGGGATGCGCATCTGGATCACGTTGAGGCGGTAGTACAGGTCCTGGCGGAACCGACTCTCCTGCACCTCGGCCGCCAAGTCCTTGTGGGTGGCGCTGACGATGCGCACATTGACCGGCTGCTCGAGCGACGTGCCCAGCGGGCGCACCGAGCGCTCCTGGATCGCCCGCAGCAGCTTGCTCTGCATGGCCAGCGGCAGATCCCCGATTTCATCGAGAAACAGTGTGCCGCCTTGCGCCGCCTGGAAAAAGCCCGCCCGGTCTTCGGTCGCGCCGGTAAACGCCCCTTTGCGGTAGCCGAAGAACTCCGCCTCCAGCAACTGCTCCGGGATGGCCCCGCAATTGACCGCGACAAACGGTTGATCGGCGCGCGGACTGACCTCGTGCAGGGCCCGGGCCACCAACTCCTTGCCGGTGCCGGATTCGCCCTGGATCATCACCGGCGCCATGCCGCGTGCCACCCGCTCGATCAGGGCGCGCACCTGCTGCATCACCGACGACGTGCCGGCCAGGCGCAGCATCGCCGGGTGCTGGCTGGCAGCGCTGCGCTCCGCAGCGGGGGCGGCCGCGGGTTTGGGCGGCGTGGGCGCCAAGCCGACACCACGCCCCAGCGCCGACGCCACCACGCTGCGGAACTGGCGCAGGTCCACCGGCTTGGTGAGGTAGTCGAAGGCCCCCGCCTTGAGCGCCTCCACCGCGTTTTCGGCCGAGCCGTAGGCGGTGATCACGATGGTTTTTTCAGGCCGCCGCGCCGACTCAAGCCGCCGCAACAAGTCCAGCCCATTGCCATCGGGCAGGCGCATGTCGGTGATCACGGCGTTGTAGCTGCGCTCGCTCAGGCGGTCCCAGGCCTCTTCGACCGATCCTGCGCTGTCCACGTCATAGCCCTCGCGCAGCAGGGTCAGCTCGTAGAGCGTACGCAGGTCGGGTTCGTCATCGACCACCAACAAGCTGAACGGAGAGGTCATGGGTCGAGGGCGCAGCAGGCGCAGTGAGGTGTTGGGGGCGCGGCGCTGGCGGACTCGTCGGGCACAGTGGGCTTACTGCCCCGGCGCAGCGCGCATCGTCACGCCAAAGACATTGCGGTGCCGCGCGGTTGCCGGCGCCAGACTGAAATCGATACTCGCACCGTAGCGCTCACACAGCTCTCGGCAAATATACAAGCCCAGGCCACTGCCCCGGCTGCGGGTGGAAAAGAAGGGCTCGAACAGATGGCGCTCAACGTCGGCCGGAATGGCCTCGCCGTCGCTGGCCAGCATCAGCCGAACCGTGCCCGGCAGCGGTCCGCGCGACAACCGCAGCTGCAGCGCGCCGGGCTGGCTGCTGGCATGGCGGGCGCCGTTGTCAAGCAGGTTGACCAGCACACGGCGCAGGTGCTCGGGATCGAACAGCACCCACAGCGCACCCTCGGGCCAATCGCATCGCAAGCGCTGGGCGGCATGCAACTCGGGCGGCGCTGCGCGACACCAGTCGCCGCAGACCTGGGCCAGCTCGGCCGCCGCATCGATCGCGGCGACCGGCGTCACCGTGCCCGGCGCCACCGCCAGCACGTCGTCGACGATGCGCTTGAGCCGGTGCACGTTGTCGGCGACGATGCGCGCCAGTTGCCGGTGCGGCGGCAGCAGCGCGTCCTCCAGCAACAGGGCATTGGCCTGGGCGATGGCCGCCAGCGGGTTGCGGATCTCGTGCGCGATGCCCGCCGACATGCGGCCCATCGCGGCCAGCTTGTCCTGACGGGCGCTCGCCTGCACGGCGCGCAGGTCCTCCAGGAACAGCACGCAGATGTCCTCGGGCGGGGTGTCGTCGGCGGCGATACCGCCGCGCCGGGTGAATCGGGCGCGCACCTGCAGATGCCGGTCGCCGCCATCGTCCAACGCCAGCACCATCTCACGCGCCGACGCAGGCCAGACGCCTTGCAGATAGGCCTGGTCCAGCGCCAGCTGCAAAACATGCAAGCCGGGCTGATCGCTCAGCGGGCACGGCAGCGTCATGGCCTGGCCGACCGGCCCCAGCAAGGTGCGCGCCGCCGGGTTGATCGCACGCACGCGGCCTTGCCGGTCCACCACCAACACGCCATCGGCCATCTCCTCGATCACCAGACGGTTGAGCAGGGTTTGCTGGCGGGCCAGCTCCAGGCTGCTGCGGGCGGTGCGCTCTTCGCGGGCCAGCCGCTGCGCCAGTTCATTGGCCAGCAATGCGATCAGGAACATGCCGGCACCCGCCAGCCCGGCCTGCGACAGTTGGAGCAGCAGGTCACCGCCCTCGGCCGCGGCCAGCCAGACCCCCAGCAGCAGCATCAGCGTGATGCCGGCAGCGGTGGCCAATGCCACGCGACGTGGTGTCAGCACGCCCGACATCAACACCGGCAGCACCAGCAGGGCAGCGTAGTTGAGCTGGGCCTGCGGATCGAGCAGGCGCAACAGCGAAAACGCCACCAGGTCCACGCCGATGGTCCAGAACCACTGCGCGGGCAGCAACCGGTCGGTCGACGGATCGTCGTTGTCCGGGTCATGCAGCAACCACATCGACACCGCCTGGCCGGCGTAGGCCAGGCACAGCGCCATCAGTGGCAGCGCCGTTCGTGCACCGATCAACGATGCCAGCCAGGGCGCCAGCACCAGTGCCAGGCCCAGCGCAGCGCGTGCCGCAATGTAGGTGCGCAAGATCCGCGGCAAGGCGGCGCCTTCGATCGACACCAGGCGTTTGGCCTCGCGGGCGATGAAGGTGCTGTCACTGCCAGACTCCGGGTCAGCGTTCCCCGGCCCACCGGCCGCGTCAGCCGGGCCGCCGCCGAAGGACTCGGCCGGACGGCCCCAGGCACCGAGCCATGAGTCGTCGGGCGCCGAGCGGGGAGGATGCCGCCGCTCGCCCCGTCGCCGGTCCTGGCCGCGCCGTTCCGGCTCGACACTCACCGTGCAGACCCTGCAACGCGCAGGGCGGGCGCTGGCGCCGTAGGCCGCAGGCGGCCGGGCAGGCTCATGGTGGCGGGCTGGCCGGCCCGAGCAGCCGGTGGGCGTCGCTGCAGTACAGCCGAGAGCCCTCGGGGACAGCGTCGGTCGAGGGCAGGTGCAGGCCGCAGTGCGCGCACTGCACCATCGCCACCGCGGCGTCCGGCTGGGTCGACTCGGCCGGATCAGCGCTGCTGCGCCGCTTCAGACCACCACCGCCGCGCAGACGCGTCACCAGCGACCACAGCCCAAAGCCCACCACCAACAGCACCAACAGGTATTTCACGCGTCATCCCGCAACAGGCCAACCAGCACACGCCCCGGATCCGCCATCAAACCGCAGACCGGCCCAGCACCACCTCAAACACAAAGCGAGAGCCGGCATAGCCCAGCAACAGCAACGCCGCGCCAACATACAACCAGCGCGTGGCGCGACGGCCCCGCCAACCCCGCCATTGGCGGCCGGCCAGCAAGGCGGCAAACACCGCCCAGCCCAGCAGCGAAAACACCGTCTTGTGGTCCCAACGCCATGACAGCGTGGTGGCCGCGCCCATCAGCAGGGCCGCAGTCAGGACCACAAATCCGGCCTCGACAAACCGGAAGGTCAGGCGCTCCAGCCGCAACAAGGGCATGCCCATCGGCCCAGGCGCCGGTCCGCTGGGCGCTGCAGCCTGCAGCGCGGTAGACCGAGGGCGCAGCTTGCGCTCCGCCGAATCCAGCATGGTGGCATGCAGCACCGCAGCGCCCAGCAAGGCGTACGAGGCCACGCCCAAAGCCCAGTGCAACGGCATCCAGGCGCTGGCGGCGGGTTTGACCTCACCCGGAAACCCCCAGGCCAGCAGCACCGTCATCGCCCCGCTGATCGCCAACGCCCGGCGCACCGCGGGCAGCGGCACAAAGCGGCTCTCGATCTCGTGCACCGCCATCACCAGCCATACCGTGAGCGACAGCACCGGGCCAAAGCCCAGCCGGGCGCCGGACTCCGCCCGCCCCCAGCCGCCCACGTCCAGCGCCAGCAGCAGTGCATGCAGCATCCAACCGGCGACCAGCGCGGGCGCCGGCCAGCGTGACGCCAGGCCCGAAGGCGACCCGCCCGGCATCGCCGCCACCCCGTAGGCCAGCACCGCCAACAGCGCCAGCGCCAGTGGCGCCGCACCGAGGTTGGCAACAGGGGCAAACGGTAGAATCATCGCTGACAGTGTACTTTCGCGGCCACCAGCCAACGTGGTGCCCGCCCCGACGATGGCATCCACTCTTTCAGACCGACTGTCACGCCTCGTCAAGACGATGCGTGGCCAGGCCCGCATCACCGACAGCAACGTGGCCGACATGCTGCGCGAGGTGCGCATGGCCCTGCTGGAGGCCGACGTGGCGCTGCCCGTGGTGCGCGATTTCATCGCCAGGGTCAAGGACAAAGCACTCGGCACCGAGGTGGTCGGCTCGCTCAACCCCGGCCAGGCGCTGGTGGGCGTGGTGCACAAAGAACTGGCCGCCACCATGGGCGAGGGCGTGGCCGACCTGAACCTGGCCACCCAGCCCCCGGCGGTGATTTTGATGGCCGGTCTGCAAGGCGCAGGCAAGACCACCACCACCGCCAAGCTGGCCAAGCACCTGATCGAGAAGCGCAAAAAGAAGGTGCTGACGGTCTCGGCCGACGTCTACCGCCCGGCGGCCATCGAGCAGCTCAAGACGGTGACGCGGCAGGCGGGTGCGGAATGGTTTGCGTCCACGCCCGAGCAAAAGCCGCGCGACATCGTGCTGGCCGCACTGGACCACGCCAAGCGCCACTACTTCGATGTGCTGCTGGTCGATACCGCCGGCCGGCTGGCCATCGACGAGGCCTTGATGGCCGAGATCCGTGACCTGCACAGCGTGCTCAAGCCGATCGAGACGCTGTTTGTCGTCGATGCGATGCAGGGCCAGGACGCGATCAACACCGCGCGCGCCTTCAAGGAGGCCTTGCCGCTGACCGGTATCGTGCTGACCAAGCTCGACGGCGACTCCCGCGGCGGCGCAGCGCTGTCGGTGCGGGCTATCACCGGCGCGCCGATCAAGTTTGCCGGTGTGTCCGAAAAGATCGACGGCCTGGAGGTGTTCGACGCCGAACGCCACGCCGGCCGCGTGCTGGGCATGGGCGACATCCTGGCGCTGGTCGAGCAGGTGACGGCTGGCGTCGACATGGGAGCGGCGCAGGCGCTGGCTGACAAGGTCAAGGCCGGCGACGCCTTCGACTTGAATGACTACCTGTCGCAGATCACCCAAATGTCGAAGATGGGGGGCTTGTCAGGGCTGATGGACAAGTTGCCCAGCGCCATGACCGCCAAGGCCGGCAACGTCGACATGGACAAGGCCGAGCGCGACGTCAAGCGCATGGAAGGCATCCTGCGATCGATGACCGCCAAGGAGCGCGCCCGCCCCACCCTGCTGATGGACGGCAAATCCAAGGCCAGCCGCAAGCGCCGCATTGCCGCCGGTGCCGGCGTGCAGATTCAGGAGGTCAACCGCCTGCTCAACCAGTTTGAGCAGATGCAGGGCATGATGAAAAAGATGAAGGGAGGCGGCCTGATGAAGATGATGAAACGCATGGGCGGCATGAAAGGCATGAAGGGCATGATGGGCTGAGACCGCGCGCAAGCCGCCGGAAGGCGGGTTGCGGCTGACGAAGGCCCGAGCGCGATACCAGCGATCGGGCTGAGACCGCGCGCAAGCCGCCGGAAGGCGGGTTGCGGCGGGCGGTGCCCCAGTCGTGGTCAGCGCCGCCGGCCGGCCCACCAGACCGCCGCCAGGCCGATCAGCACACACACCAGGGTGTCCGGTTCGGGCACGTCCCGCACCGTCCCATCAACGGCCACCGCGCGGCGCACACCAAACTCGCCGAAGCCGGCGTCGCCGCCCAGCGCCGTGACCAGCCGGGCCACTGGCGCGGCTACCCAGCGTGGCAGCCGTGCGCGTTCACCGCTGGCGCTCAGCACCGACACATTGCCGCAGACATCGGGCACCATCACGGCCCGTTGCCGGCCCGTGGCGTCCACCATTTCATAAAGATCGGCCTTTTCGACATGGCCGGGTGCAAAGTTGACGCGCGAATTCAGGCACATCGTGTGGCCAAAACTCAGGCCCAGGCCGCGGGGGCTGAACTCGCGCCCGCCCCGGTCCGACCGGATCATCGCCGTGCTGATGCTGACCCTGTCGCTGGGCTGGCGGGCGCGGATGCGGGCTGCGATCGGCGCCACCAGTTCCGCCGGCAAACGGGCGGCCACCAGGGCTTGCTCCACGGTGCCCTGGTAGGGATTGCGGCCGGGCTTGCCCCAGACACAGTCCTGACGCAGGCCCAGCGGCAGATCGGTCGCTGGCAGCGTCGTGCTCGCCGGGCTGGCCGCCACGGCCGACTGCAGCGGCTCGCCATCAAAATGCTCACCCGGCGCCAAGCGGTGCACGCCGCCCGGATGCGCCAGCTGGTCGGCCGGCAGGGTGCCCAGTTGCAGGACCAGCAACGACGCGCCCACCGCCAGGCCAGCACCGCCCAGCAAGGCTGCGGCCGATCGCACCCAGCGCAGGCGGGACCGCGGTTGCGGCGTGGCGGCGACGCCAGTGTCGGCGCCAGTCCGGTCCACGCCCGCGCTGCCACGCCAGCCGCAGCCTGGCGCCTGGCACCGGTGGGGATGATGACTGTCGGGCCGGATCGACGTTGCCACCCCCATCCAGCGGCGCAGCCGCACCGATTCCGTGCCACAGGCGGGACAGAGCAATCGCTGAGGGGTAGAGGACGACACTGCGGGGGGCAAGACGCCAGGTGGTGACAGCCGTGGCCGGAGGGCAACGGCCAAAGTTTGGGCAGGCGGGTCGAATCGACAGCGGGGGTTGACGCAAGGGTTGCCCGCGCCGGCTCTGCGTGCCGAACCTTGCTTCGGCTATCGGCGCACCCGGAAAAAACCCAAGGAAATTCAGCACAGCTACACCAAATTTGGCGCCAGTGCCCGCGCAACTGCTGCCTGCGCGGGCACCGACAGGCGAAAATCGGGTATGCGCGCCAGCGTCCCCATCCCGCCCGACAGCCGCAGCCGCAGCCGCAGCCACAGCCGCTACGCCAACTGCGCGGTCACGCTGTTGGCCGCCCTCGGCGCCGCCAGCCCGCCCGCAGTGGCGCAAGCCGACGCTGTGCGGACGGCACCTGGCCCGGACTTCGCCCAGCAGGTGCTGGCCCTGATCAATGCCCAACGCACGCCGCTGGGCTTGCCCGCCTGGCAGCCCGATCCGGCCCTGGCCGCGATCGCCAGCGAGCACAGCCGGGCCTTGGCCGCGCAGGGACGGCTCAGCCACGACGGGTTTGCCCAGCGGTTTGCGCGCGCTGACCGCGGCACCTGCGTCGAGAATTTGGCCGCGGGTCTGCGGCGGCCCGAGGCGCTGGTGGCCGCATGGCAAACGTCGCCGACGCACCAGCGCAACCTGGTCGCGCCGGCGGTGCACCATGCCGGTGTCGGCCAGTTCAACGGCTTTGTCGTGATTTTTGCCTGTGATTGACGGGGCAACTGCCCCGCCGCTGACGGGCGGTGCGGCCTAGTCAGGCTGTCAGGCCAGCAGCGCTTGCGCAAACTCGCGGGCGTTGAAGGTCTGCAGGTCTTCGAGCTTTTCGCCCACGCCGATGAAGTAGACCGGCACCGGGCGCTCACGGGCAATCGCTGCCAGCACGCCGCCCTTGGCCGTGCCGTCGAGCTTGGTGACGATCAGCCCGGTCAGGCCCAGCGCGTCGTCAAAGGCTTTCACCTGGGTCAGCGCGTTCTGGCCGGTATTGCCGTCCACCACCAGCAACACCTCGTGCGGCGCGCCGGCGTCGGCTTTGGTGATCACGCGCTTGATCTTGCGCAGCTCCTCCATCAGGTGGATCTGCGTCGGCAGCCGGCCGGCGGTATCGGCAATCACCACGTCGCGGCGGCGCGCCTTGCCGGCGGTCACCGCATCAAAGGCCACGGCGGCCGGATCGGCGCCCTCGTTGCTGACGATCTCCACGCGGTTGCGGTCGGCCCAGACCGCCAACTGCTCGCGCGCTGCGGCGCGGAAAGTGTCGGCCGCCGCCAGCAACACGGTTTGCTCGGCATCCGCCAGGTGGCGCGTCAGCTTGCCGATGCTGGTGGTCTTGCCGGCACCATTGACCCCCACCACCATCATCACGGTGGGCTGAAACTGGCCCACTTCCAGCGGCTTTTCCAGCGGCGTCAGCAACTCGGTCAGCGCATCGGCCAGCAGGCCCTTGACGCGCGCCGGATCGCTGACCTTGCTGTCCTTGACGCGGCGCTTGAGGTCTTGCAACAGGAATTCAGTGGCCCGCACCCCGGTATCGGCCATCAACAGCGCGGCTTCCAGTTCCTCGTACAGCGCGTCGTCAATCTGGGTGCCGGTAAAAACCTGGGCAATGCTGCTGCCGGTCTTGCGCAGGCCGTTGCGCAGTTTGTCCAGCCAGCGCTGGCGGCCAGCGGGCTCGGCCGGCAGGGTCGGCTCAGGGGTCGGCGCAGGGGTCGTTGCAGGGGGTGGAGTCGAGCTGGCGGGCGCAGCAAACGCCGGGGCGGGGATCGGCTGCGCGGTGGGCGGTGGCTGCACGGCGTTGCCGGCACTGTCAGCCGCGATGTCTGGCGGCCGGGCGTCCGGATCAACCGGCGCAACAGCCCCGACGCCCGACAGTTTGCTGACCGCGGCCTGCCACCAGGTTTTGGCCGGTGCCGGTGCTGGCGGCGGCATCCCGTCCGCAGTGGGCTGGGGCAGCGCCGACGAAGGCATGTCCGAGGGGACTGCGGGCTCGCCTTTGCCCGGAGCCGGGATCGGTGTCGGTGTCGGTGTCGCACCATCCGCGGCCACTGTGGCGGGCGGCGAGACGGCAGGCAAGCGGCCTGGATCGACCGCGGGTTCCGGCACTGGCGTCGGCAACTCGGCCTTCTTCTTGAAGAAACTGAACATTTTTCCTGTCGCGTGGAGACGCGGCCATTCTGGCCCGCAAAAGTTGCCGCTATAATCCTGGGCTCAATGGCGCTTTAGCTCAGCCGGTTAGAGCGACGGAATCATAATCCGCAGGTCCGGGGTTCGAATCCCTGAAGCGCCACCAATTCAGCTGCATCCCACCAGCAGCACCAAGACAACGGCCCGGGCATTGTGTCGCGGGCCGCTTTCATGGTGATTGTCACAGCCCCTGGATCCACACCATGATTCGCTGTGTTTTTGCCGCCGCACTGACCGCAGTGCTGGTCTGGCCCGCTGCGGCGCAGACCACCCGGCCGTTCCCCCAAACGGCCTTGCGGGGTGCATTGCAGATCACGCTGCCGCCTGACGCGCTGCTCAACGGCCAGCCAGCGCGCTTGTCGCCCGGCGCCCGCATCCGCGGTGCAAACAACATGCTGCAGACCTCGGCGGCCTGGGTTGGCCAGCTGCTGCTGGTGCACTACACCCAAGACCCGAGCGGCCTGGTGCACGACGTCTGGGTGTTGACGCCCGACGAAGCCGCCCGAAAGCCCTGGCCCAGCAACGCCGCCGAAGCGCAACGCTGGGAGTTCAACCCCGCGGCCCAGACCTGGACCCGGCGCTGAGCAGCGCGCTCGGTTCCGCAGACACGAGCCTCCCATGACCAAAAAAGTCTACATCCGCAGTTTTGGCTGCCAGATGAACGCCTACGACGCCGACAAGATGGCCGACGTGATGCGCGCCGCCGAGGGCTACGAGCCCACCAGCGACCCGGAGCAAGCCGACCTGATCCTGTTCAACACCTGCTCGGTGCGCGAAAAGGCACAAGAAAAAGTGTTCTCCGACCTCGGCCGGGTCAAGCACCTGAAGGCCAAGGGCGTGCTGATCGGCGTTGGCGGCTGTGTCGCCAGCCAGGAGGGTGCTGCCATCATCGACCGCGCGCCCTACGTGGACGTGGTGTTCGGCCCGCAAACCCTGCACCGCTTGCCACAGTTGCTTGCGCAGCGCCAGGCACTGGGCCGGGCCCAGGTGGACATCAGCTTCCCCGAGATCGAGAAGTTCGACCATCTGCCGCCGGCCAAGACCGACGGCGCGTCGGCCTTTGTCTCGATCATGGAGGGCTGCTCCAAGTATTGCTCGTACTGCGTCGTGCCGTACACCCGGGGTGAAGAGGTGCACCGCCCGTTCGACGATGTGCTGACCGAGGTGGCCGGCCTGGCCGACCAGGGCGTCAAGGAAGTGACGCTGCTGGGTCAGAACGTCAACGCCTACCGCGGCCGCATGGGCCGGGATGTCAAAGGTAGCGCGGACATCGCCGACTTTGCGCTGCTGCTGGAATACGTGCACGAGATCCCCGGCATCGAGCGCATCCGCTACACCACCAGCCACCCGAACGAGTTCACCCAGCGCCTGATCGACGCCCATGGCCAGTTGCCCAAGCTGGTGCGGCACCTGCACCTGCCGGTACAGCATGGCGCCGACCGCATCCTGATGGCCATGAAGCGCGGCTACACCGCGATCGAATACAAGAGCACGATCCGCAAGCTGCGGGCGGTACGCCCCGACATCAGCCTGTCGTCGGACTTCATCGTCGGCTTTCCTGGCGAAACCGAGGACGACCACCAGCGCACGCTCAAGCTGATCGAAGACATCGGCTTCGACGCCAGTTTCAGCTTTGTCTTCAGCCCACGCCCCGGCACGCCGGCTGCAGCACTGCAGGACGACACGCCGCAAACACTCAAGCTCAAGCGGCTGCAGCAACTGCAAGCGCTGATCGAGACCAACGTGCAGCGCATCAGCGCCAGCCGGGTGGGCACGGTGCAACGCATCCTGGTCGAAGGCCCCAGCCGCAAAAACGCGGCCGAGTTGATGGGCCGCACCGAGTGCAACCGCATCGTCAACTTCGACGGCGGCCCGCTGGCGGCCCGGCTGGTCGGTCAGATGACAGACGTGACCATCACCCAGGCGCTGCCGCATTCACTGCGCGGCGCGGTGCTGACGCAGGAACAGGCGCTGGCGGTCTGACGGCCTGACGGTCTGATGGTCTGGGGACTCCAGACCGGCTCGGCCGATCAAACGCGTCAGCGGGCCAGCCAGCCGCGCCACCACAGCACCAGCGCGGCGGCCAACACCAGCGCGGCGTAGGTGACCATCCGGCCGTCGCGGCCGGTCAGCAGCAATCCCACCAGCAACACCACCGCGCAGGCGGCAAATGTCCACAGCGCCAGACCTGACCAGCGCACGGCCCGCAACTCCTGCCGCCACAGCAGCTTGGCCAGGCTGGGCGCCAACAACGCCATGCCGACCGCAGGGCCGAACAGGTTGCTCAGGTGCCAAAACGCATCAACAGGGCCCATGGGCAGGGGGTCAGCGCCGGTTCGGCGTCACAGTTGACCCAGGTCAAATCCAGGGCCGGGCATCGGGGATCGAGCGCCACGCTCAAAGTGCTGCAAATTCTATAATCCGCCCATGAGTGTGTTCACCCTGGGCCTGAACCACACGACCGCGCCGCTGGACATGCGTGGTCGTTTTGCGTTTCCGCCCGAACAACTCTCGCCCGCACTGCGGGGCTTTCGCGAGCGCCTGATGCGGGTGCTGCCCGAGGCGGCGCTGCTGTCGACCTGCAACCGCACCGAGTTGTACGTCGCGGCTGAGCCGGCCCAGGTCGCCGCGCTGATCAGCCCGGCGATCGACTGGCTGGCGGCGCAGGGCGGCATCACCGGTGATCAGCTGCGCCAGCACACCTACGTGCTGGAGCACCAGCACGCCGCGCGCCATGCGTTCCGGGTGGCCTCGGGGTTGGATTCGATGGTGCTGGGCGAGCCTCAGATCCTGGGCCAGATGAAGCAGGCGGTGCGCGAGGCCGATGCCGCCGGCACGCTGGGCACCACGCTGCACCAGCTGTTCCAGCGCTCGTTTTCAGTCGCCAAGGATGTGCGCACCTCCACCGAGATCGGCGCCCATTCGATCAGCATGGCGGCAGCCTCGGTCCGGCTGGCGGCGCAGTTGTTCGAGGACCTGCGCGACATCAATGTGCTGTTTGTCGGCGCTGGCGAGATGATCGAACTGGTGGCCACGCACTTTGCCGCCCGCGCGCCCAAGGGCCTGGCGATTGCCAACCGCACGCTGGAGCGGGGTGAGAAGCTGGCCAGCCGATTTGGTGGCCAGGCATTGCGACTGGCCGACCTGCCGCAACGCCTGCACGAGTTCGACGCAATCGTGTCCTGCACCGCCAGCTCGCTGCCGATCATCGGCCTGGGCGCCGTGCGCAGCGCGCTCAAGGCCCGACGCCACCGGCCGATCTTCATGGTCGATCTGGCGGTGCCGCGCGACATCGAGCCCGAGGTCGGCAGCTTGTCCGATGTCTACCTCTACACCGTCGACGACCTGTCGGCCGTGGTGCAGTCGGCCGGCGAGAAGCGCCAGGCCGCGGTGGCCCAGGCCGAGGCCATCATCGACGCCGGGGTGCAGAGCTTTGCGCACTGGCTGGACCAACGTGCCACCGTGCCGCTGATCCAGGCGCTGCATGCCCAGGCCGATGACTGGCGCGCCGCCGAGATCGCCCGCGCCCGCAAGCAGCTGGCCAAGGGTGCCGACATCGATAGCGTGCTGGATGCGCTGTCGCGTGGCCTGACCCAGAAGCTGCTGCACGGCACGCTGGCCGAGCTGCACGCCAGTGACGGCGAGGCCAGACGCCAGATGGCGCAGACCGTGTCGCGCCTGTTCTTGCGCCAGTCGCCGCGCACGCCTTCGGGCGACGACGCCAGCTAGCGGCGCTGCCCCTGCCGTCGCGCCCGCGGCCCCAGCGGTCGACTGGCCCGTCGTGCCGCTGCCGCTTTGGCCCGCCGCCGTACCGCAAGACCGGCACCCGCCCTTCGCCAACACACCGCTCCCGCCTGCTGATCCGTACCTGATGAAACCCTCACTCCGCCTGCAGTTGCAACGCCTCGCCATGCGGCTGGCCGAGTTGGACGCGCACCTCGCCGACCCCAAGCTCAGCCAGGACATCACGCGTTACCGCGCGGTGGCCCGCGAGCAGGCCGAGGCGTCTGCCCTGGTGCAGCGGCTGCACCACTACGAACAGCGTGAAGCCGACGAAGCCGCCGCCCAGGTGATGCTGGCCGAGGCGGCCGACGACCCGGAGATCGCCGAAATGGCACGCGAAGAAATCTCCGCCGCCCAGGCCGACCGGGCCCAGGCGCTGGCCGACATCCAGACCGCGCTGCTGCCACGCGACCCGGACGACGCGCGCAACGCCTTCGTGGAGATCCGCGCCGGTGCCGGTGGCGATGAATCGGCGCTGTTTGCCGGTGACCTGCTGCGCATGTACCTGCGCTACTTCGAGCGCTGCGGCTGGCGCACCGAGGTGCTGAGCGAGTCCGCGTCTGATCTGGGCGGCTACAAGGAGGTGGTGCTGCGGGTCGACGGCAACGATGTCTACGGCGCGCTCAAATTCGAGTCTGGTGGCCACCGGGTGCAGCGTGTGCCGGCCACCGAGTCGCAAGGTCGGATCCACACCAGCGCGGCCACTGTGGTGGTGATGCCAGAGCCGGACGAGGCCACCGAGATCACCCTCAACCCGGCCGACCTGCGCATCGACACCTTCCGCGCCAGCGGTGCGGGCGGCCAGCACGTCAACAAGACCGATTCGGCGATCCGCATCACCCACCTGCCCACCGGGCTGGTGGCCGAATGCCAGGACGACCGCTCCCAGCACCGCAACAAGGCCAAGGCCATGGCCGTGCTGCAGGCCCGGCTGCGCGACAAGGAGCGCAGCGCCCGCGACGCCCACGAGGCCGCCACCCGCAAGAGCCTGGTGGGCACCGGCGACCGGTCGGACCGGATCCGCACCTACAACTTTCCGCAGGGCCGTTTTACCGACCACCGCATCAACCTGACGCTGTACAAGCTGGGCGCGGTCATGGAGGGCGACCTGGGCGATGTGGTGGCCGCGCTGCAGGCCGCGCAAGCGCAGGACCAGTTGGCGGCGCTGGAGGGCAGCGCATGAACCCGCCGGCCCAGGGCTCAACCGGTGACCCCGTTGCCGCAAAACAGCCCGGCCCCGCGGACGCAGGGCTGACGGTGGCGCAGGCGCTGCACCAGGCGAAGTCCACCGGGCTGGACCGGCTGGACGCGCAACTGTTGCTCGGTCACCACATGCAGCAGCCACGCACCTGGCTGATCGCCCATGACGATGCGCCCCTGCCAGGTGCTGCGGCCCAGGCCTTTGCCGCCGACTGCCGGCGCCGCGCGGATGGCGAGCCGTTGGCCTACCTGCTGGGCGAGCGTGAGTTCCACGGCCTGCGGCTGCAGGTCAGCCCCGCCGTGCTGGTGCCCCGGCCCGACACCGAAACCCTGGTTGACTGGGCACTCGACCTGCTACCCGGTCTGGGCACTCTCCCCCGTCGGGTGTTAGACCTGGGCACCGGCAGTGGCGCCATCGCCCTGGCCGTGGCCCACCGCCACCCGGCCGCCCGGGTCACGGCCACCGACCTCAGTCCGGCAGCCTTGCACGTCGCCCGCGCCAATGCCGACCGGCTGGGCCTGGCCCTGAACTGGGCCTGCGGCGCCTGGTGGCAGGCGCTGCCAGCCGATGCAATGTTTGATCTGGTGCTGGCCAACCCGCCCTACATCGCCGGTGACGACCCGCACCTGGCCGCATTGCGGCATGAGCCGCTGCTGGCCCTGACCCCGGGCGGCGATGGTCTGTCAGCGCTGCAGCAGATCATTGCCGGCGCCCCAGCCCATCTCGCGGAGGGCGGCTGGTTGCTGCTGGAGCACGGCTGGGACCAGGCCGCGCCGGTGGCAGCCGCCCTTCAGCAGGCAGGATTCACCCATGTGGCGTGCCGCACGGACATCGCGGGACGGCCGCGCTGCAGCGGCGGTCGGCGCGCCACGCAGGTTTGATGCGGGACCAAGCCTGGATCAAGACGCGGCAATCCGCCGCATTGGCTACTTTTGCTCACGCAATTCGAGGCACACACCGCCAAACTTGCGGCGTAGGATGGCTTGACAGTTTCCCGATATCAGGGCGCTGCACCAACCCTGGGGAGTGAGCAGCATGCGCAAGACCCTCTCATGTGCCTGTGCCGTGCTGGCCTTGCTGGCTGCGGCCGCATCGGCGCAAGACGCCGGCCTGACCGCACCGTCCAGTGCCCTGGGCGGTGCCATCTGGCAGACCCGGGTTGAACGCGACAGCCTCTTGCTGACCCCCATGCCGGGCGCGCTGGCGCTGAACCTGCCAGCAGTCCAATCGCTGCGCTTTTTGGGCGACTACCAGCTCAGCAGCCTGCGCCTGGGCGACACCGGCGGGTTGCGCCTGACCGGCGGTGTGCTGATCAACCTGCGGACGGTTTCGGGCGCTATGCCCACCAGCGCCGCTTCAATCGACGGCAGCAGCGCCCTGCCCTATGCCGGCGTGGGCTATGCCAGCGGCAGCGCACGCGGCGAATGGGGCTTCAGCGCCGATCTGGGCCTGGCCGCGCAGGGCCTGTCCTCGCTGCGGCTGGACCGTTTGTTCAACGGCGCCGGCGGCGGCCCGGACACCGGCTTCAAGTTGCAGCCGATGATCCGCCTGGGCATGAGCGTCGCTTTTTAAGCCCAAGCGCTCAGCGCGGCTGGCAGCAAGTTGGGGTAAGGACAGGCTGTCTTTTGGCAAGCGGCACACGCTGATTGCCTGAAGCCAGTGACCGCCTGAGCCAACCCAGGCGCGCGCTGGCCAGGACGCCGGGCCGCTGACCGGGCTATTTGCCGCGCTGGTAGATCCGCACATGGTCGACTTCCAGGCTGACCGGGAAAATGCGGTCGTCCACCTCGCCGCCCAGGTCACCGCCAATGGCCACGTTCAAGATCAGGAACTGCGGCGCGTCGAACGGCCAGCGATCGGACCCGGTGCCCGGGTTGGGGTAGGTTGCATGGGTCTGGCCATCAACGCCGAACCGGATGAGCTGCGGTGTCCAGTGCATCTGGTAGTTGTGGAACGCGGTGCAGGCACCGGGCACCTGCACCGCGGCGCCGCTGCCATTGCCGCCGCTGCCGGCGGCGGTGTGCACCGTGCTGAAGACCCGCCCCGGCGCGCTGCCTACATGCTCGGTGATGTCAAGCTCACCGCCGGCCGGCCAATCGCCCTGGCTGCCCAACATCCAGATCGCCGGCCAAGTGCCCAGGCCGCAAGGCAGCTTGGCGCGGATCTCGAAGAAGCCGTAGGTCCAGTCCTGCCGGCCCCGCGTGATCAACCGGGCCGAGGTGTAGCGCTGGCCGCCCCAGTCGGCTGCCGATGTCAGGCTCTCCTGCCGCGCGGTGATGACCAGACGGCCGCTGCGCACCTGGGCGTTGTCGGCGCGGGGCGGGCTGTAGTACTGCTGCTCGCGGTTGTGCCAGCCCGCCTTGTTCATGCCGGTATCGTGCGCCCATTTTGTGGGGTCGGGCAGGCCGTCGGTCGAAAACTCGTCGGACCAGACCAGGGCGTAGCCCGTCGGCACGGCCAACCTGGCTGCTGCGTCGGTGTCCGGCGATGGTGCCGCGCAGCCTGCCAATGCCAATGTCCATGCCAATGCCATCACCGCGGTCGCGTCGCATGGCCTCCGGCGCCGTTGGGCGGCAGGCAAATCCGAGTTGCCGCGGGGGCGCTGAGCTGTGGTTGTGGCCATGTCTTGTTCTGCGGTTGAGGGGGTCAGCGGCGGGCGCGCCGTTCCAGCAGGCGCCGGGCATCGGCCAGGGCTGCCGGGATCGCCTTGCCACGGTCGAGCACCTTGTCCAGCTCGGTGCTGATCACCTCGTCGGCAAAGCTGTTTTGCTTGTGCACCCGAGTGGCGGTGATGAGCCGGGCCGCGTCACGCCAGAGTTGCCGGGCGGGCTGGCCCCCCAGAAACGCCACCGGCTCATCAAAAAAGCGGTTGTCGTGGGTGTCGAGCAGAGCCGGGAAGGCATCAAACGACTGGAACGCCGCCAGCTGCCGGTCGGCGTTGAGCGTCATGAATTGGATGAACTGCCAGGCCAGTGCCTTGCGGGCCGGCTCGGCACGGCGAGGCACAGCGCAGAACGCGCCGCCGTAACTCAGCTGGGCGCCGCCGGGCAGGGGGCTGGCGCGCCACAGGCCGCTGGTCTGCGGCGCCACCCAACTGCTGAGCTGGCCCACCAGCCAGGCGCCCGACAGCTCGGTGGCCAGCGTGCCGCGCCGCAAGCCTTCGGCCCACCCGTTGGACCAGGCCGGCAGCCGGGCGTCCAGCTTTTGGCGGCGCACAGCGCGGGCGATCTCGAACGCCCGCACAAAGCGGTCCGACTCGACCAGCACCTCGGACGCCGGCCCGAAGTACAGGCTGTCGCCGGGGCGGATACCGGTGCGGATCAGGATGTCCTTGACCGTCTGCACATGGCCGATCAGGTAGGCGCCGGTGCGCGCCCGGATGCGGCTGCCGGCGTCGAGGTAGCCGTCCCAGGAGCCGGCCAGGTCGACCGGGCTGACATCGGCGCGCGCCAGCAGGTCGGCGCGGTAAAGCATCGTGCCAGGCCCGATGTCGGCGGGCATGGCCACCACCGCACCGGCGCGGCCAATCGCCTGGTCGTAGGCGTAGGCCACCAGGCGCGGGCGGTGGCGGCCGATACCGAAGGGTTCGGCGGCCAGATCCTCCAGCCCGCCACCCTGGGCGAAGCGGCCGACATAGCTGGATTCGAGTGCCATCACGTCGGGCAGCAGGCCGGCCGTGGACAGCGCGGTGGTCATCGCGGTGTGGTGGTCGCCATATTGCCGGCTGATGACATGGATGGGCACATCGGGGTGCAACTGCTGCCAGGCCGGGGCGGCAGCCCGCACGATCTCGTCGATCAGCGGGAAGGCGGCCACCGTGAGCGTGTGGCTGGGCGCTGCGCGTGCCCAGGCAGGCGCTCCCAGGCCGGCGGCCAGCAGCGCGCGCCGCGTCGGGTGGCCCGCCATGCCTGGGGCGGCGCCGCTGGTCACAAATCGGCGCACTGCTGCGAGGCAGGGTTCATCACGGCTTGGGTCAAAGGCGTGGGCTCGCAGCGGTGACGGTGGCTGCCCGGCGCGTCAAATGCGCTGCAGGCCGTGCTGGTGGATGTGGCTGATGAGTTCGCGATTCGACGGCAGGGCAGCGAGCATGCGCTTCGTGAGTGTGGCGGCCTCGCGGAAGTAGCCGTCGGCCACGGCCGGCGGGTCGCTGCGGCGCGTGGGGATCTCGGCGCCGGGCCGGAACCCCATGCCGTACAGCACGTACTGGTAGCTCGCCGACGGGAAGACCTCTTCGACACGGTAGAGGTCGTGGCGGTAGGGCGCGCGGTGGCGCCATAGCGCCAGCAGCTCGCGCAGGCGCTCAGGCACCGTCTCGGGGCGGCGGTGGTCGGCCCAGTAGGTGGACGTGCCGGTGTCGGCGCGGCCGCTCAACACGTAATGCAGCTTGAGGAAGTCGATGACCCGCGACCAGCGGTAGGCAAAGCTGTCGTTGAAGCGCCGCGCCACGATGTCCATCGCGCCGCGGTTGGCCGGCAACTCGTCGCTGAGCAGGGTGGCCGAGAGTTCGACCAGCGCCAGCGCCGAGGCCTCCAGCGGCTCGATGAACCCTGAGGACAGGCCGATGGCCACGCAGTTGTTGTGCCAGAAACGTTCGCGGTAGCCGGGCTCGAAACGCAGGCGGCGCGCGCTGGGCAGATCCGCCGGGCCGCCGGTGGCGGCGATGTGCGCACGCAGCCTGCCCTCCACTTCATCGGCCGACGTATGGGCACTGGAATAGACATGGCCGACACCCCGCCGCGTCGGCAGGCCGATATCCCAGGTCCAGCCACCGGGCTGCGCGGTGGCGATGGTCTGCGGGTTGATGGGCGCATCAGCACCGGCATACGGCACCTGTAAGGCGAGCGCGGCATCGTTGAACAGCACGTTGCGCTGCGTCACCAGCCGCACGCCGAAGTGCTGGCCAATGAGCAGTGCAGCCAGGCCCGTGCAGTCGACGAACAAGTCGCCGGCCAGCAGGCCGTGGGCGCGGGTCTGCAGGGCTGCGATGTCGCCGTTGTCGTGCGTGGTGATCGCCAGCACCTCGTCTTGCACGTGCCGCACACCGAGTTGTTCCACCGCATGGCGCCGCAGGAAGCCCCCGAACTTGCCGGCGTCGAAGTGGTAGCCGTAGTTCGCCACGGCGGCGTACTCGGGCGTGGCTGTTTGCTTGGGCGCGCGGCCTTGCGCGCACAGGTGCGGCTGGTAGCACACCAGGTCGGCGTAAGGCACCTCGGCGTGCCGCTGCAGCCACGCGCCGACCAGGTCGGTGTTGCCGTAACCCTGCGGCAACACGAAGGGGTGGTGGTAGGTGTCGCCGGCTGCGCCGCTTGCCCAGCCGTCGAACCGGGAACCCTGCTTGAACGATGCATCGCACTCGCGCACCAGGCCGGTTTCGGTGACGCCAATGCGGCGCAGTGTGTCGCGCATCGTCGGCCAAGTGCCTTCGCCCACGCCGATGGGCGGTGTGTCGGGCGATTCGATCAGCGTCACCTGCAGGCCGCCGGGTTCAGCGGCGAGGTGGTCGGCAGCCAGCAGCGCGGCCGTCAACCATCCGGCGGAGCCACCACCGACGACCACGACATGCCGGATGCTGTCGCTGCGCTTGGTACTCATCCCATCGATCATGGCAGATGTGAAGCCGCTTGACGGCTGTGAGGTTTCGGACGCGCTGCCCGTCCAAGGCCGCAGGCGCCACGACAGGTATGCCCGGAATCATTCAGCCAATATCCCGCTTTCACGGCGGTCTCAGCCACGGCCCAAACTGATGCAGCGCAAAGCTGTAGTGCGAGGAAGGGTTGCAGCGCTGGAGCGAAGTTTGTGCGCTGGTGCATGCTACATTGCTATCAGTCTCGATGAATAGGTAGCCGTCGGCCATGGCTGAGGTGCGTATCTGATCTTGACCCACGTTGACGAGGCAAATCGATGCACGAAAACTGCTTGAAGAAAGTCCTGATTGTTGGTGGCGGCACCGCCGGCTGGATGTCGGCTGCGGTTCTTTTGCATTCGCTCGGCAAGAATTACCAGATTCAACTGATCGAGTCTGATGAAATATCCACAGTCGGCGTCGGCGAGGCCACGATACCATCGATCATCAAATTCAATTCATTGATCGGCATCGATGAAAACGAATTCATGCGCCAGACTCAGGCCACCTTCAAGCTTGGGATCCAGTTCAAGAACTGGGGCGCTGCAGGTGATTCCTATATCCATGGTTTTGGCGGCATGGGCCGGAAAACAGGCTTGGTGGACTTCCATCATTACTGGCTGAAAGCCCATCAGGCGGGCAGGGCAGCCCGCTTGGACGACTATTCAGTCAATCTGCTGGCCTGCGAGAAGAACAAGTTCACGCGCGCCAACATGGACAATTTAGGCTCGCCGTTGGCGGACGTGCGTCACGCCTTTCATTTTGATGCCGGCCTGTTCGCAAAATATCTCCGAAATTACAGCGAAAAACTCGGTGTCACCCGGACAGAAGGCAAGATCACCAGCGTTCAAACTCACCCCGAAACCGGCTTTGTGACGTCAGTGACGATGGAAAATGGCGCTGTGCATGCGGCCGACCTGTTCATCGACTGCTCGGGATTCCGCGGCCTGCTGATCGAACAGACCCTGCACACCGGCTACGACGACTGGAGCCACTGGCTGCCCTGCGACAGCGCCTTGGCCGTGCCCTGCGAGTCGGTCAGCCCGCTTTTGCCGTACACGCGATCCACCGCGCACAGTGCCGGCTGGCAGTGGCGCATTCCGCTGCAAAGCCGCATCGGCAACGGCCATGTCTTTTGCAGCAAGTTCATGAACCAGGACCAGGCCTCATCCATTTTGCTGGACAACCTGGACGGCAAAGCGCTGGCCGAGCTGCGGCTGATCCGTTTCGTGACCGGCAAGCGCAAGAAACTCTGGAACAAGAATGTGGTCGCAATAGGTTTGGCCAGTGGATTCATCGAGCCGCTGGAATCAACGTCGATTCATTTGATCCAGCAAGGCATCGTCAGGCTGATCGAGCTCTTCCCAAATATGGGATTTCATCAGGCTGACATTGATGAATACAACCGGCAGTCACAAACCGAGTTCGAGCAGGTTCGTGATTTCATCATCTTGCACTACAACGCCACACAACGAAACGACTCAGAATTCTGGAACTACTGCCGAAACATGGACGTGCCAGATACATTGAAGCACAAGACGGAACTCTTTCGCAGCAACGGGCGCTTTTTTCACCAGAATGATGAGTTGTTTGGCGAGACCAGCTGGGCACAGGTGATGCTGGGGCAGGGCATCCGACCACTGGGCTATCACCCACTGGTTGAAAATACCGCTGACGAGCCCATCTTCAAAATGATGGCGAATGTCAAGGCAGTGATGCATCAGGTGGTCGACCGGATGCCGACGCATGCGCAGTATATTGCTGACAACTGCAAGGCAAAGTCGGCGTGATTCTGCTGCTTGGGGCCTGAATCTGCGAGTTCTGACCGTGTTACGCGAAATACCGCAAGTTCACGCCGTTGCTGGGCTGAATTGCACGGCTGTCGGTCGGCTTGGGCAATAGCAGAATTTTGTCCGTTGCGCCACCGGCCTGTTAACTGCAGATTGTTATCGCGCCGCCGGCCGCCTATGGGGCGCTCAAGCCATCACCTGAGAGTTAAGGGCGTCGCCGCCCTATCCCGCCCTACAGCCCAGTGACGAGCTTGATATCGTCGAAATAGTAAGTTTCACCCGGGTTTGCCGACGCCTTGGTACCCAGATTTGGCAGCATCACGATCCAACTGTAGGCCCCACCTACCTTGCTGGCGGGCACGGTCCAGGTCAGCGTTTGCCAGCCCGCCACGACCGCCTGCGTTGCCGGCATGTCGCCAGTGTTGATG
>JBKJKU010000041.1:0-5691 GCA_046597355.1 Aquabacterium sp. | reverse complement strand
ATCGGCGCGATCTTGCCGCCCAGCGTGACGCCGCCAAAACGTTTGTTGGGGACGAATGGGATGTCCTGCCCGGTAGCCCAGATCACGCTGTTGGTGGCGCTCTTGCGGCTGGAGCCGGTGCCGACCACATCACCGACGTAGGCCACCAGGTGGCCCTTGGCCTTGAGCTGCTCGATGAACTGCATCGGGCCGCGTTTGCCGTCTTCCTCGGGCGTGATGCCGGGGCGCGCGTTCTTGAGCATCGCCAGGTAGTGCAGCGGGATGTCGGGGCGGCTCCACGCATCGGGCGCGGGCGACAGGTCGTCGGTGTTGGTCTCCCCCACCACCTTGAAGACGGTGACGGTGATCTTCTGGGCGACTTCGGGGCGCGAGGTGAACCACTCGGCGTCGGCCCAGCTTTGCATCACGTCCTTGGCAAACGCATTGCCGGACTTGGCCTTTTCGGCGACATCGTGGAAGAAGTCGAACATCAGCAGCGTCTTTTTCAGCGCAGCGGCGGCCACGTCGGCCACGCTGGCGTCGTCGAGCAGGTCGATCAGCGGCTTGACGTTGTAGCCGCCCACCATCGTGCCCAGCAGCGCGGTGGCCTTGGCCTTGGAGATCAGGCCTACAACCAAGTCGCCATGCGCTACAGCCGCCAGGAAACTGGCCTTGACCTTGGCCGCGTCGTCCACGCCGGGTGGCACGCGGTGGGTGATCAGATCGAGCAAAAAGGCGTCTTCTGCGGTGTCTTGCAGGTTTTGCGGCGCCTTGATCAGCTCGATCAGGTCGGCAGTCTGCTGCGCAGTCAGTGGCAGCGGCGGGATGCCGAGGGCGGCGCGTTCAGCAACGTGTTGGCGGTAGGCTTGCAGCATCTCGTGGGCTCCTGATGGGGGCGGTGGACGGACAGGGTGATCAGTGCCGGTTGCCGGCTGCGCCGCCATGGGGGGGCGCGGGCTGGCGTCACGGTGGGTGTCTACGGGTAAGTCCCATATTTTATGTCTTATATAAGACTTGCCAAGTGCATTCTTGATCCCAGGCCCGGATCATCGCGAGATTGTGACGCAGTGCAGCATCCTTGCGCATGAAAAGCTGTGCTGCGGCACGCACCGCACTGCGGGGACAGCGACCCGAATTGCAGACACAAAAAAGCCCGCGGCAGGCGGGCTGGGCAGTGCGGTGTGCGCCAGGCGGCGCGCCGCGATCAGGCGTTGTCGCGCATCCACTTGGCGGCAAATTCGTCCGACCGGGCCTGGGCGGTGGCGCCACTGGTGAACAGCCAGACGAGCGAGCCGGTGGCGAACAGAAGCGGCACGAGGGCAAGAAACAGAGTGGTCATGGAGGGTCAGAGGGCTTGGGTTGAGCGCATGCCGACAGAGGATCCATCGACAATGCTGCAGTGCAGCATAACGCGCTGGGCGTAGCGCTGCAGGCGGGATCCGCAATAACCCGGATCTCTTGGGGTTTCGGCCGTCTCAACCTTGACTTGAGCCGTGTTTTGAGCCTGACCCGCCGCCGTCGCTAGCGGGCTGCTCCTTCACTGCGGCTGGCGCCCGCCGGCTGCGGGTTCGGTCTGCACGGCTTTGGGCACGTCCGGCGCTTCTTGCACCTGCGGCGTCGGCAACGCCGGCAGCGGCGGCAGCGGCTGTGGCAACAACGCCGGCACCGGCACGGGCGGCAGCGGCTGTGGCGGCAACGCCGGCACCTGCGGCGCCTGCTGCACCTGCTGCACCTGCTGCACCTGCTGCACCTGCTGCACCTGCTGCACCTGCGGCGCCGGCTGCACCTGCGGCACCTGCTGCACCTGCGGCGCGGTCAGCGCCGGCTGTGCGGCCAGGGTCAGGGCAGCACCCTCTGCGGCGGCCTGGGCGGCGGCCGCAGAGGCCACCGACTCGGTGGACGGGCTGGCCACGTCAGCGGCAGCGGACGCCGCGGTCGCAGGCACAAGCGCCACTGCGGCGGTCGGCAGGATACCCAGCCCGTTCGCCGTGTCGGCCACTGCCGCCAGCGCCACCCGCTGCTCGGCATGGGTACAGGCGTCAACCAGGCGCTGACCGATGCGCGTATTCATCAGCATTGATTTGGTCGGGATCTGCAGCCAGACGATGCCGGCGGCCGGGTCTTCCAGCCTGACCGCACCGGTGGTGGTCTCCCGCGGCACCATCCGGTAGTGCAGGTTTTTATGCGCCACCCGGAAATAGCCGGGCAAGTTGGGCTCGGGCAGCACCGTGATGCGCTGGTTGAACTCGCAGTCCGCGTCGCCGGTCAGCACCCGGGTTGCGATGTCGAGCTGGGCGTCATTGATGGCCTCCGCAGTGGCGCTGGCCAGCGCTAAGCTGCTGGCCGCAGATTTCAGTGCCCGCCGCGGTGCCGCCGCCTTGGCGGGTCGGGTGGACGTGCCTGGTTTGGCAGCCTTGGTCGATGCCATCGGCTTGACGGGCGCGCTGGCACGGGTCGATTCGGCAGCGCGGGCGGGGGCGGGCTTGTCGGCCGCGGCTGATGCGCCTGGGGCCAGGGCTGCGCCGCCCAGGGCCAGGGCCAACAGCCAGGTCAGCCGGCACACAGGGTGGGGGGGGATTGCAAATCGCATGGGCAAAGCTCTGACGGTTCGGGGTTGAAATTGTCGGCCACGCCTGCTGTTGGCACGTGTCTACACTCTGGTTTTCTGGGGCTTCGGGTTGCGGGTGGGGTGACGGGATGTTGCGGCCGGGTGTGGTGGCCGCCTCCGCGGTGCAACCTGCCGGCTGCCGCCGCCTCGCCTTGGCAGCGCAGGCCACTGCCTGCGACCGTGGAGCGACAAGATGTCCCAGTACAGCGCCGTGATTGCCTGGCAACGCGAAGGGCAGCCTTTTACCGACCGCCGCTACCGGCGCCAGCACCAGTGGCACTTCGACGGCGGTGCGGTGGTGGCGGGATCGTCGTCGCCCCAGGTGGTACCCGTACCGATGTCCGATGCGGCGGCCGTGGACCCGGAAGAGGCGTTTGTCGCCTCGCTGTCGAGCTGCCATCTGCTGTGGTTTCTCGACATCGCCTGCCGCGCCGGCTGGGTGGTGGATGACTACCGTGACGAGGCCAGTGGCGTGCTGGCACGCAATGCCGAAGGCCGCGCGGCGATGACCCTGGTCACGCTGCGGCCACAGGTGCGCTTTGCCGGTGACCACCAGCCCGACGCAGCGGAGATCCATCAACTGCACGAGCAAGCGCATGCCGCCTGTTTCATCGCCAACTCGGTCAAGACCGAACTGCGCTGCGAGCCGGTGATCCTGCCGGCCTGAACGGCCTGACTTGCCTGACTTGCCTGACCTGCCTGACCGGCCCGCCCCGCCCCCGAGGCGCATCCCGCCCTCACTTGATCCACCCCCGACCCGAGACCCACGATGTACCTGCCGAGCCATTTTGAAGAAACCCGCCCCGCTGTCCTGCACGCGCTGCTGCGCCAGCATCCGTTGGGCCTGCTGATCACCCAGGACGCGGTGGGCGCGCCGGTGGCCAACGCCATCCCGTTCCTGCTGGATGCCGAGCGGGGTGAGTTCGGCACGCTGGTGGGCCATGTGGCACGCGCCAACCCGGTCTGGCAGCCGCCTGCAGCCGGGCTGGTAACGCCCCCGGCGCTGGTCGTCTTTCAGGGGCCCGACGGCTACATCTCGCCCAACGGTTACCCCAGCAAGGCCGACCACGGCAAAGTGGTACCGACCTGGAATTACGCCATGGTCCAGGCCCGCGGCCCGTTGCGGGTGCTGGACGATGCCGCCACCACACGCGCCCTGGTGACACGCCTGACCGCCCACCACGAAGCGGCCCAGCGCAAGCCCTGGGCCGTGACTGACGCGCCCGACGACTACATTGCCGCCATGGTGCGGGCCATCGTCTGCATCGAGATTCCGCTGACCAGCTTGGTCGGCAAGTACAAGCTCAGCCAGAACCGCAGCGCGGCCGACCGTGCCGGCGTGGTGGCAAACCTGCAGACTGGCGCTGCACCGGCATCCGCCGCCGCTCTTGATGAAGCCAGCGAGGCGGACCGCGCCGACACGACCGCGCTGGCGCGCTGGATGCTGGCTGCTGGCGAGGGCCGGCCATGACCGCGCCGCTGTCGCCCGACCCGTCGACGGTACCGCTGGTGGCGCAGTCATCCGCAGTGCCGCCCACAGACAGGCCCGTACAGCCGCCGTTGCGCCTGGCCGAATTGACTGACGCCGACCGCAGAGACTGGGAGCCGCTGGCCCGCGGATACAAAGCTTTCTACAACACCGAGGTGGACGCTGCCGGCTACGACGCCGCCTGGCGCCGGCTGCGTGCCGGACCGCCGCTGCTGGCGCTGGGCGCCTGGCGGCAAGACCGCCTGCTGGGCATTGCACACGGCGTGTTCCACGCCAGCCCTTGGGCCGACGAGGTGTGTTACCTGCAAGACCTGTTCACGGCGCCCGATGCGCGCGGCCTGGGCGTGGCGGCTGCGCTGATCAAGGAACTGGCCCACCACGCGCGGCGTCGCGGCTGCGCCCGCCTGTACTGGCTGACCCATGAAAGCAATGCCAGGGCGCGGGCGCTGTACGACCGCGTGGCGCAGCACCACGGATTTATCCGATACGACCTGGCCACTCCGCTCTGACGCGGCACAGCCGCCGCGCTGCAACAGCCTCTGATCCGCCGCAGCGCGCCTGATCAAACAGAAGTGCACGGCACTGTGTCCGGTTCACTTCGGTCGGGGCGAGTGGCTGGCCTTGTCGGGCTGGCTCAAACGTCCGGCGCGCAACTCGGCGACGGCGGCCACCACCGACCGGGCCACGTTGCGCACCTCGTCCTGCACCGCCTGGTCGCGGTCCAGAGCCTCATGGCTGTTGAAATACGGCTCGAAGTAGCCGATGTAGCGGTCCAGCTTGGCGGTGACGCCGGCGTCGATCAGGCCCATCCACTCCAGCCAGTCGCTCAGGTTGCGCCGGTGCACTTCGACGCCGGCGACGTCGCCATGCACGACGACGCCGTAAGCCCGGCCCGCCAGGTGTTTGGGGTAGTCCCAGCCCTGTTGCTCGATCTGCTTGGCCTCGGCCACCCGCTTGCCGTGGGTGCTGGTGGGGTCAGGGTTGCCGCCATCGGCGCACACCAGTCGGTCGATCATCAGCTTGAGCGGGCTGGGTGACTGGTACCAGTAGGTCGGCGCCAGCAGGATCACGGCGTGGGCAGCCACCCAGCGAGGGTAGATCTCGGCCATCCAGTCGTGGGTCTGGGCCAACGCGTGGTTGGGGTAGCAACTGCAGGGCCAATGGCACAGCGGCATGGCGCTGGACACGCAGCCCTTGCAGGGGTGGATGTTGCGGCCGTACTCCGACGTGACGAGGCTCAGGTCCAGCACATCCGCCTCCAGTCCGGCCGCCTGCACCACCTGCTGCGCGATCTCGGTCAGGCGCCAGGTTTTTGAGATCTCGCCCGGGCAGGTGCCGTCGTTGCGGGCGCTGCCGCAGACCAGCAACACCCGCGACGCGCTGGCGGGCTGGCCCCAGGCCAGCTGCGCCTGGTCGATCGCCTCCCGCGAGGCCAGCCAATCCAGTGACAGGGTGTAGGTCGGGTCGGCATAGCCCTGTCCGGCAGGGCGGGTCAGCGGCGCTTTGCGGCCCTCGTCGTAGGCCTGCCAGGCAATCTCTTCCAGACGCGCGATCGCGGCCGTCTCGGCAGCGAATGCCGGATCGACGAAACCGGCACGGTAGCGCTCGCCGAAGG
>JBKJKU010000003.1:0-13707 GCA_046597355.1 Aquabacterium sp. | reverse complement strand
GTCGGAAATCCAGTCGGCGTAGAGCGGCGCCGAGGCAGTGACCCAGTTGTCGAGCTCGCTGGCGGGGATGGTGTAGAACGCGTTGGCTCGGTCCTGCGCCGCCTTGCGCCCAGCGGCCTTGCTGTTGTCCCAGATCTTGCCGATCTGCTGCGAATAGGCCGGGCCGGCGTTGGCGTCGATCACTTTCTTCAGGTCGTCCGGCAGCGCGTCGTACTTCGCCTGGTTCATCGCGAAGACGAATACCGCGCTGTAGAGCGCCGGACGCGACGGGTCGGTCTCGCTGTGGAACTTGACCATCTCCTGCAGCTTGAGCGAAGGCATCACCTCCCACGGCAGCAGGAAGCCGTCGATCGTGCCCTTGCTCCCCGCGTCGGGAATGGCCGGCAGCGGCATGCCGACCGGCGAGGCGCCGAGCGATGTAAGCAGCTTGTTGGTCTGGCGCGTCGGGGCGCGCATCTTCAGGCCCTTGAAGTCGGCCAGTGTCTTGACCTGCTTCTCGCGGGTGTGCACGTAGCCTTCGTCGTGGACCCAGGTCGCGAGCAGCTTGGTGCCGGGGAATTCCTTGGTCGAGTACTTGCCGATGTAGTCCCAAGTGGCGCGAGCGCCGACCTCGGCCGAGTTGGTCATGAACGGCAGCTCGAAGACCTCGGTGGTCGAAAAGCGGCCGGCCGTGTAGCCGGGCAAGGTGATGACGAGGTCGGCCACCCCGTCCTTCACCTGGTCGACCAGTTGGGCCGGCGTGCCGCCCATCGACATGGCCGGGAAGACCTGGCACTTCATGCGATTCGCCGACTCGGCGGCGATCTTGTCGCACCACGGACCGATGACGTTGACCGAGGCCATCGCCTGCGTGTTCCAGATGTGGTGGAACTTGAGGGTCACCTCCTGCGCGCGGACGGGCAGCGCGGCCGAGGCGGCGGCAAGCGCGACAATGTGACGGGCGAAGCGGTTCATGGAAGGACTCCGGTTTCGAAAACTTGGATGCTAGTGCAGCCCGGCTGTGGGCCGGAATGGGGGAAGCGCGTAGCGAAGGATCAACCCCCGGCATGCAGCGCCGGCCTCCGCGCTGCTCTAACGCCGGCGCGGTATGCCCGCCGACCGGGTCAGCCCCAGACTTCGGCGGCCGTCTCCACCACCAGCCTCAGCTTGTCGCGCTGCGCCTGCACCGCGATATTGTTGCCGTGTACGGTGCTCGAGAAGCCGCACTGCGGGCTGAGCGCCAGTTGGTCCAGGGGGGCGTACTTCGCGGCCTCGTCGATGCGCCGCTTGAGCGCGTCCTTGCTCTCCATCGCGCCGAACTTGGTGGTGACCAGCCCGAGCACGGCGATCTTGCCCTTGGGCAGGAAGCGCAGCGGTTTGAAGTCGCCGCTGCGGATGTCGTCGTACTCCATGAAGTAGGCGTCGAGGTTCATTTCCTGGAGCAGGGCTTCGGCCACGGGTTCGTAGTTGCCGGCGGCGGCATGCGTGCTCTTGAAGTTGCCGCGGCACAGGTGCATGGCCAGGGTCATGCCGGCAGGTTTTTGCGCCACCACGAGGTTGATGAACTTGGCGTAGCGGTGTGGCAGCTCATTGGGGTCGTCGCCGCGCTGGCGGGCGGCTTCACGCATTTTTTCGTCGCAGAGGTAGGCCAGGTTGGTGTCGTCCATCTGCACATAGGTGCAGCCGGCATCAGCCAGGCTTTGCAGTTCTTCGCCGTAGGCCTGGGCGACGTCGTCGTAGAACGCCGGGTCGAGCTCGGGATAGGCCTCGCGGCTGATGCCGGCGCGGCCGCCGCGAAAGTGCAGCATCGTCGGCGACGGGAACGTCACCTTGGGGGTGCGGCCCGCCGCCACCTGGCTTTTGAGGTACTCAAAGTCGGCCAGCTGGATGTTCTTGACATGGCGCACGGTGTCGGTCACCCGGATCACCGGCGGCGCCAGCTCCTCGGTGCCGTCCGGCCGCAGCACGGTGAACGGGTTCTCGGTCTTGACGCCGCCCAATTGCGCCAGGAAGTCGATGTGGAAGTAGGTGCGGCGGAACTCGCCGTCGGTGATGCTTTGCAAGCCCACGTCCTGCTGGAACTGCACGATCTCGCTGATCGCCTTGTCCTCGACTGCGCGCAGTTGCTCAGCAGTGATGGACTTCTGCACGAAGTACTGCTCGCGGGCGTCGAGCAAAAACTTGGGGCGAAGAAAGCTGCCAACGTGGTCGGCGCGGAAAGGTGGGCTGGGTCTGGGTGTCATGCGGGCTCCGGGTGTGGGATGTTTCAGTGCGACGAGACGCCAAGCCAGGCATCCAGCGGCGCCGGGTCGTCGAGCAAGTCCTGGCTTTGGGCCCGGTGGGCGATACCGCCCCGGTCCAGCACGATGCAGTCGTCGGTCACGCCCAGCACCATGTGCGGATGCTGCTCAACCACGATGGACGGCAGGCCTTCGTCGCGGGCGACCCGGCGGATCGCGCGCAGCAGCTCTTCGATGATGATCGGCGCCAGACCCTCCAGCGGCTCGTCGAGCAGCAGCAGGCTGGGGTTGAGCACCAGCGCCCGGCCGAAGGCCAGCATCTGCTGCTCGCCGCCCGAGAGCTGCGTGCCGAGGTTCTTCTTGCGCTCGGCCAGGCGCGGAAACAAGCCGTAGACGCGCTGGGCATCCCAGGCGCCGGGGCGGCAAACCGCGCTCAGGTTTTCGTCCACCGTCAGCGACTTAAAGATGTTGCGCTCCTGCGGCACCCAACCCAGACCGGCCCAGCTTGCCGCGCCGGCCCGGGCATAGACCGGCAGCGCGCTGATGTCGCGACCACCCAGCAAGATGCGGCCGGCATGGCGCCGGGTTACGCCCATCAAGGTGTCGATCAGCGTGGTCTTGCCGGTGCCGTTGCGGCCCAGCAGCGCCAGCGACCGCCCGGCGGGCAGGCTGAAGCTGACATCGGTCAGCACCACGGCGTCGCCATAACCGCAGGTCAGGCCCTGCACCTCCAGCAACGGCTCAGCCATGACCGGCCCCCGAGCGCACGGGCACCGAGTCGCCCAGGTAGACCGCCCGCACCTGCGGATCGGCGGCGATCTGCTCGGGCGTGCCCTCGGTCAGCACCGTGCCATTGACCAGCACGGTCAGGGTCTTGGCAAAACTGAAGACGAGGTCCATGTCGTGCTCGATCAGCACCACCGACACATCGTCGGGCAGTGCGGCCACGGTGGCCAGGATGTCGGCGCGCTCCGGCCCCGGCACGCCGGCGGCGGGCTCGTCGAGCAGCAGCACGCTGGGCTTCTGCGCCACCGCCAGCGCAATCTCCAGCAGCCGGCGTTTGCCGTACGGCAGTTCGGACGTGGTGCGGTCGGCAAACTCAGTCAGGCGGAACTGCGCCAGCAGTTGCTCGCATTCGGTATTGATCTGGGCGTCGCTGCCCATCGGCGCCCACCAGCGGCGGGCGCGGTTGAGACGGCCAGACACGGCCAGCGCCAGGCTTTGCAGCGGCGTCAGCGTGGCAAACAGCTGGTTGATCTGAAAAGTGCGCACCAGGCCCAGCGCCACCCGCTTGTGCGGCGCAAGCTGGGTGATGTCGCGCCCACCCAGCAGCACCGTGCCCTCGCTGGGCGCGAGCACACCGGTGAGCTGGTTGATCAGCGTGGTCTTGCCGGCGCCGTTGGGGCCGATCAACGCATGGCGGGCGCCGCGCCGGACCGTCATCGAGACGTTGTTGGTGGCGGTGATGCCGCCGAAGCGCTTGACCAGGCCATGGGTCTGCAGCACCACCTCATCCGGCGAATGCACGGCGCTGCTCATCGCGACCCCCGCTTGAACCACGACCACGGCCGGAACAGCCGCTCGCGCCCGACCAGCATCAGCAGCACCAGGAACAGGCCGATCCAGAAGGTCCAGTACTGGGCGGTGAAGGACGAGATCACGTCGTGCAGCACCTTGAAAGCGATGGCGCCCACCAGGCCGCCCCACAACCAGCCGGCGCCGCCGATCACCAGCGCCAGCATCACGTCGGCGCTGCGGTGAAACTCGAACACGTCGAGTGACGCAAATCCTGTGGTCTGGACCAGCAGCGCACCGGCCGCACCGGCCAGCCCGGCCGCCAGTGTGTAGACCGCCGCCAGCCGGCCCTGCACCGACAAGCCGATCGCCGACAGCCGCAGCCGGTTGTCGCGCAGCGCCTGCATCGAGATACCCAGCGGCGAAAACACGATGCGGCGCAGCAACAAGAAGGCCATGAACAGCACTGCCAGCGAATAGAACGAGGCGACTCGGGCGCCCAGGTCAAACTCGAAGCGGCCGATGAACGGGATGACCAGCGGGCTCATCACCACGCCCTGCAGGCCGTCGGCGCCGCCGGTCAGGCCATCAAACTTGTTGGCCAGTTCCAGCAGCACCAGGGCCACGCCCATGGTCACCATCAGCCGGGTCAGGTCGGTGCCACGCACGATCATCGGGCTGGTGACGAGGCCCAGCAGCGCACCCAGCGCTGTGCCCACCGCCAGGCCGACCAGCGGGTCGGGCATCACATGCTTGGCAAACAGCGCCGCGCCGTAGGCACCAACGCCAAAAAATGCGGCGTGGCCGAGCGAGACGATGCCGGCGTAGCCCAGGATCAGGTCCAGCGACAGCGCAAACAGCGCCAGGATCGCGATCTCGTTGACCAGCGCGGCATGCTGGCCCAAAAACACCGGCACGGCCCAGATCGCAGCCCACAGCGCCAGCTCCCACAGGCGCCAGCGCGACGGTGCCAGCAGCATCGCGCCGGGGTCGGCCGCACCGGACGTCCCTGCCGCTGACTTCAGTGGCCGCCTCACCGTTTGCCCTCGCGCGAAAACAGGCCATGCGGCCGCCACAGCAGGATCGCAATCATCAGCACGTAGACGATGAAGGCACCCAGCTTGGGCAGGTAGTACTTGCCCATCACGTCGGCAATGCCCAACAGCAGCGCAGCCGCAAGCGGGCCGGTGATCGAACTGGTGCCGCCCACGGCGCAGACGATCAGGAAATAGACCATGAATTTGAGCGGAAAGGTCGGGTCCAGGCCCAGGATGTCTGCGCCCAGCGCACCACCCAGCCCGGCCAGGCCAGAGCCGACCGCAAAGGTCAACAAGAAGATGCGGTTGACGGGGATACCCAGGCCAGCGGCCACCCGGGGGTCGTCCACCGCCGCGCGCAGCCGGCTGCCAAAGCGGGTGCGGGACAGCACCGCCTGCAGGCCCAACGCCAGCGCCAGGCAGGTGGCAATGATGAACAACCGGTACGCGCCCATGCCCAGCATCCAGGGGCCACTGCCCCACTCGAAGCGCTGGCGCAGCCAGTCAGGCAGTTGCACGTTTTGCGGTGAGCTGCCGATGAAAAAATCAACGGAGGCCACCGCCATGAAGGTCAGGCCGATCGAGAACAGCACCTGGTCGAGGTGGGGCTTGCCGTACATCGGCCGGTAAATCGTGCGCTCCAGCAAGGCACCCGCCGCCGCCGTGATGACAAACGCCGCCGGCAGGCAGGCCAGAAAAGGCCAGCCCGCCCGCTGCATCAGCAGGATCAGGATGTAGCCGCCGGCCATCGCAAACGCGCCATGGGCCAGGTTGATGAAGTTCATCAGGCCCATCGTGACCGCCAGCCCCAAGGCCAGCACAAACAGCAGCATGCCGTAGGCGACGCCGTCAAAAAGCAGGGTCAACATCGGCGGCGCGGGGCAGGAGCGGGGATGGCTTCAGGTGAGGTGCGGGCGCGGCCGGGTCACTTCAGCTTGCCCGGGTCCTTGACCGCCTTCAAGGTGTCGAACTCGACGTTGTAGAGCTGGCCGTTGATGCGCTCGACCTTGCGGATGTAGATGTCCTGCACGATGTCGCGGGTCTGGGCGTCGATCAGCACCGGGCCGCGGGGGCTCTCGAAGATCTGGCCCTTCATCGCCGCCAGCAGCGCATCGCCGCCAGCGCCCTTGGTGGCGTCCAGTGCCTTGAAGATCACCCGCATGCCGTCGTAGCCGCCGACCGACATGAAGTTGGGCCGAAATTTGTTGGCGGCCTGGAAGTCAGCCACGTACTTCTTGTTCGCAGCACTCGGGTGCGCCGCCGAATAGTGGTGGCTGTTGACCACACCCAGCGCCACATCACCCATGTCGTTGAGCTGGTCGTCATCCGTCACGTCGCCAGTGGCGATCAACTTGATGCCCGCCTTGTCCAGGCCGCGCTCGGCAAACTGCTTCATGAACTGCGCGCCCTGGCCCGACGGCAAAAACACAAACAGCGCGTCAGGTGCCAGATCACGCACCTTTTGCAGCGCGGGCGCAAAGTCGGCACCGCGCAACGGCGTGCGCAGTTTCTCAACGACCGTGCCGCTGTTGAGCTGGAACTGGCTGGAGAAAAACTTCTCGGCGTCGTTGCCCGGGCCGTAGTCGGCCACCAGCGTGACGACCTTCTTGATCTTGTTCTTGGCGGCCCATTCGGCAATGGCCGTGGCCGCCTGCGGCAGCGTGAAGCTGGTGCGAACGATGTAGGGCGAGGCCTCGGTGATGATCGACGTGGCCGCGGCCATCACCACCATCGGCGTCTTGCTTTGGGTGGCGATCGGCGCGGTGGCCAGTGCCAGCGGGGTCAGACCGAACCCGGCCAAAGCCACGACCTTGTCGTTGACCACCAGCTCTTGCGCCAGGCGCCGGGTGGTGTCGGCCACGCCGGCGTCGTCCTTGATCAGCACCTCGACCTTTTTACCGCCGGCCTTGCCGCCGCTTTGTGCCATCCACAGCTTGATGGCGGCATCAATCTGCCGGCCGGTGGACGCCGACGGCCCGGTCATCGGCAGGATCACGCCGATCTTCACGGTGTCCTCGGCCCAAGCGGGGCTTGCTGCCAGCAACAGGGCACCGGAGGCCAGGCCCGCCAGCGTGGCCAGATGGTGTCGTCGTGTGGTCGTGCTGCGTGTCATGGAATGTCTCCGGAAAACGTGGACGGGATGGAATCGATGGGGATTTTGCGGTGCGGCCTGGCGCGCGTGCGCTGCGATTGTGCGGCGCCTCGTGGCCGGGTCGTCCCCGCGCAAGCCCCTAAGGCTGCTGCACGGGTTCACTACCAGTTATCGCAAGGTGGCATGGCTCAAGCGGGCGAACGATCAAATATCCAACACCAGTCGGGCTGATCTGGCGCGGGAGCAGCAGGGCAGAAACTGGTCGTTGACGGCCTGCTCCTCGGGCGTCAGGTAGAGATCCCGGTGCTCGAGTTGACCCGCCAGCACCCGGGTCAGGCAGGTGCCGCACACGCCTTGGCCACAGGCGGTCATGACGTCGATGCCCACATCGGCCAGCGCCTGCACCACGGTCTGGCCGGCGGCCACCGGCACGACCCGGCCGGAACTGGCGAGTTGCACCTCAAAGGCCACATCGCCGGTTGTGGCGGCGGCTTCGGCCCCAAAAAATTCAAAATGCAGCTGGGCTTCGGGCCAGCCGGCTGCCCGGGCGGTGCCCAGCACCGCGTCCATGAAGCCCTTGGGGCCGCAGACATAGACATGCTCGCCTTCGCGTGGCCTGCCCAGCAGCGCGGCGATGTCGAGCTTTTGCGCCGCCGCGCCATCGTCAAAATGGAGGTGAACACTGTCAGCAAACGCGGCCCCCTCGATGCGGCCGGCAAACGCGGTGCGCGCCAGCGATCGGGTGCAGTAGTGCAGCTCAAAATCAGCGCCGGTCTGGGCCAGGCGCTCGGCCATGCACAGCAGCGGCGTGATGCCGATGCCACCCGCCAGCAGCAGGCTGCGGTTGGCGCCATCGGTCAGCGCAAAGTGGTTTTTGGGCGGGCTGATCTGCAGCAGTTGGCCCACGGCCAGCGCGTCATGCATCGCCACCGACCCGCCGCGCGAGGCCGGGTCGCGCAGCACCGCGATCAGGTAGCGGTGGGTTTCCTGCGGGTCGTTGCACAGCGAGTATTGGCGGGTCAGGCCGCCCGGCAGTTGCACGTCGATGTGTGCGCCGGCGCCAAATGCCGGCAGCGGCCGGCCGTCCTCAGCGGCCAACTCGAAGCTGGCGATGTCTTGTGCCTCGGCGGTCTTGCGCAGCACCTGGACGGTCAACGTGCTCATGTCAGCCGATGCCGGTCAAGTTGCAGCAACCGGCCTGGCCGGCGCGCCCGCCAACTCCGCCGCAATCAACCGGTCCAGCACCCGGCGGGCCTGCACCCCTCCGGCGTCGATGTTGAGCTTGAGCAACGCCCGCTCGGGCCAGGACAGCAGGTTCTTCTGCTGGCGCTCCAGCATCTCCAGGTCTTCGCTGAAGATCTTGGCCTGGCCGTCGCGAATGTTGGCGGTCAGCGCCTTGTCTCGCGCATTGAAGTTGCGCGCCATGCCCCAGAAGTACCAGATCGAGGTATCGCTCTCGGGCGTGATGAAGTCCACCACGATGCTCGACGCCTTGACCTTGGCATCGGCGTGGTAGCCGCCCTGCCCGGCCAGTGCCACGCCCACCTCGATCATCACCTGGCTGGGCGCCGAAAAATGGCAGATCTGCCAGCGGTCCACCGGCTGGTCGTCGGGCAGGTGGTTGCCGCGCAGCGCCATCTTCCAGAACGGCGGTGGCGCGATGTTGTCCATGAAGCGCGAGGTGGTGACTTCGTCGCCGTCGGTTTGGGTCACCGATGGCGCCTCGTCGATCTCCTTCTGGCCGATGCTGCTGGCGTGCACATAGGTCTCGTGCGTCAAATCCATCAGGTTGTCGACCATCAGCCGGTAGTCGCAGCCGATGTGAAACAGACCACCGCCGTAGGCCCAGTCCGGGTCATGGGCCCAGGCGCAGTCGGGGATCAAGGCCGCGTTGGCCAGCACCGCATCACCCGGCCAGACCCAGACAAAACCATGGCGCTCGACCACCGGATAGCTGCGGATCGCCGGAAAGCCCCGCACCCGTTGGCCGGGCATCGCGATGGTCTTGCCGTCGCAACCCATCTCCAGGCCGTGGTAGCCGCAAACCAGCTTGCCCTCGATCACCCGGCCCAGCGACAACGGTGCGCCGCGGTGCGGGCAGAAGTCCTCGAGGGCCGCCACAGCGCCGTCAGCACCGCGGTAGAACACGATCGGCTGTTTGCACACCGTGCGACCCAACGGCTTGTCGTCGATCTCGGCCGGTGTGCAGGCCACGTACCAGGCGTTTTTCAGGAACATCGGGCGCGCTCCGCGACAAGTGACGAGGGGGGTGACAGGTCTGGGCATTGCGGCACAAACCAGAGGTTGACCTGACAATCATTCAGCAAACTGAATGACATTCAGTGTACGCAATGAAGGTCGATTTTGCAGTCCTGAATGCTGAGGGATTACCCTATGCCCTCAGTGCCGCTGCGCATCGGCGCCCGGCTTTGGTCGTTGTTGACCTGCACAAACTTGCGCAGCAGGCGCATGAACTCGTCGCGCTCGGGCGCGTCCAGCCGGCTCAGCAGGCTGCGGTTCATCTCCAGCAGGCCGGGCACCAGCCGGGCCAGCACCGCCTCACCGGCGGGGGTCAGCACCAGTCGGCGCTGGCGGCGTGGCAGCACCTCGCGCACGATCCAGCCTTTGGTCTCGAGCCGGGCGGCGATGTCGGCGGTGGTGGACGTGTCCAGCGCCACCTCTTGCGCCAGTGTCACCTGGTCGATGCCGGGTCGCTCTTGCAGCATGCGCAGGATGGCGTACTGCACCGGCGTGACGTCCCGGCCGAGCGCATCGAAAAACATCGACACGGCAATCTGCTGGGCCCGCCGGATCAAATGGCCGGGCTGCTCGTAGAGCTCGATCGTCAAGGCATCGCGGGGAGGATTGCTCATCGGCGGGTCATCATGGGGTGGGGTGCGGGCTGCGCCGCATTCTCAGCCCAGATGCGCGCACCGCTGACCGGGCGTGCCCGGCTGATCAGCTAACCTGCCCGCTTCAAACTTCCCAGCCGCGCCTGACGCGGCGACCCAGGAGACACCTGCATGCTGCCCCTGACCCGACGCCAAGCCCTGGTTTCGATCCCTCTGCTGCTGAGCAGCGCTGCCCAAGCCCAGGCCTACCCGACCAAGCCGATCGAGTGGGTGGTGCCCTACCCCGCCGGCGGCGGTACCGATGTGGCCGCCCGCACCCTGGCCGAGGCGATGGGCAAGGCACTGGGCCAGACCCTGGTCATCAACAACCGGCCCGGCGCCGGCACCAACATCGGCGCCGAGTACACCGCCCGCGCCAAGGCCGATGGCTACGTGATGATGACCGCCGACACCGCCACGCTGGCGGCCAACCCATCGCTTTACAGCAAGCTGGGCTACAACGCCGAAAAAGACCTGGCGCCGGTCGGCCTGATAGGCCGTTTCAACCTGCTGCTGGTGGTCAATCCGGCGGTGCCGGCCACAACCGTCAAAGACTTCATCGCCTGGGCCAAGGCGCAACCGCAGCCGGTGGCCTTTGCCAGCCCCGGCGCCGGCAGCCCGCACCACCTGGCGATGGAGATGCTGCGGGTGCGCACCGGCATCCATCTGACCCACGTGCCCTACCGCGGCGCAGCACCGGCGATCCAGGACGTGGTGGGCGGCCAGGTGCCGTTCATGTTTGTTGATTCGGCCGCCGGCTACCCGCAGATCAGCGCCGGCCGGCTGCGCGCACTGGCGGTGGCGTCGCCCAAACGCCTGAGCTCGCTGCCCGCGGTGCCGACCTTTGCCGAGCAAGGCCTGGCCGGATTCGAGGCCTATGCCTGGCAAGGCCTGGCCGTGCCCACGGGCACGCCCGCGCCGGTGATCAACCAGCTGTCCAAGGCCTTGCGCGAGGCGCTGGACAGCACCGCCATCCGCGCCCGGTTTCAGGTGCTGGGCATCGACCCGACCCCAGGCACGCCCGAGACGATGGCCCGCTACGCCAGCGCCGAGCGCGCACGCTGGGGCGAGATCATCAAGCAGGCGGGCATCAAACTGGATTGAGCCTGGGCTGCCGGCCGCGCGCGGGCAACCCGCCCGCGTGGCCACCCGGCGGCGCTGAACGGCGCCGGGCCGGCGGTGTCAGAGGCGGTTCAGCAGCCCGTCCACCGCAGCAGCAAATGCCGCGGGCTGCTCCAGCACGGACAGGTGCGCCGCCGCGGCGACCACCGCGTGCTGCGCGCCGGGGATGGCATCGCTGATCTGCTGGCCCATCGCCGGCGTGGAGCCAGGGTCCAGCGCGCCCGAGATCACCTGGACCGGACAGGCGATTTGGCCCAGCCCGGCCCGCCAATCGACCGCGGCAATCGCCTCGCAGGTGGCGGCGTAACCCTCGGCATCGGCGCGCAGCAGCTGCGCCCGCACCGCCGCGGCAAGGGCCGGCTGTTGGGCGCGGCCGCTGTCGCTGATGAAGCGCAACAGCATGGCATCGGCCACGGCCGCCATGCCGCCGCTGCGCACCGCGGCAGCGCGGTCGGCATAGCCAGCTCGGGTGGACGCCGGATAAGCCGCCGCCGTATTGGCCAGCACCAGGCCCCGCACCAGCGTCGGGTGCCGGATAGCCAGGCCCTGCGCCACCAGCCCGCCCATCGACAAACCGATGAAAACCACCGGCCCGCGGCCCCATTCGGTCACGACCCGGGCGGCATCGGCCACCAGGTCGTCAATGCCGAAGGCCGCAGTGGTGGCTGCCGATCCGCCCTGGCCGCGGTGGTCGTAGCGCAGCACCGGATGCCGCGGCGCGATGTGGGCCGCCAGCGCGTCCCACATCGTCAGGTCCATGCCCAGCGCATGGCTCATCACCACCGGCACCGCAGACTCGGCGCCGTCCACGCCGCCCTGCAGCGCCAACCGCAGTTGCGGCAGGCTGAAGGTGTGGTGCGTCTCCACCCGGTACCCGGGCAGCAGCGGCGCGGGGTCGAGCACGATGCCCTCGGTCTGGCAGATGGCCACGGTGATCTTGAACGCGGTGTTGGCCGCCGGCACGCCGCAGTAGATCGCGCCCTGCATCAGCGCTTCTTTGACAGCGGCCAGCGGCACACCCCCGCGCAGCGCGGCACGGCAATGCAGCTCAAACTCCTCCCAGCGCGCCAGGCCCATCGTCATGCCCAGCACCAGCAGGCGCCGGGTTTGGGCGTCCAGCCCGGGACGGCCCCAGATGTCGTGCCAGGCATGGCGGGTAACCTGGTCCTGGAATTCGGCGTTCAGGCTGTTGGCCTGGCCCAGCGAGCGATCGACCCAGGCATCACCCAGCATCGCCCGCCGGTTGACCGCGCCGCGGTCCAGGTCATCGGGACGCTCGCGGCTCATCGTGTGTCAGGCGGCCGGTGCTGCCGGCGCCGCCACCGCGGCCGCGTCGCCGTAGCGCTGGATATGCCAATCCACCAGCCGCGCCATGTTGCCGAGCGAGATCTGGTGCGCATGGATCAGGCCCATCAGGCCGTTGCGGTGAAAGTTCAGGATGTCGGCGTCCGACAGCGCCGCCAGCTTGTCTTCATCGATCGTCAGGAAGCCATCGACCACCAGCTTGCTGCCATCGGGCAGCGTGGCATCGAAGCGCATCTCGCGCAGCAGGTCTTTCTCGACCAGCAAGGCGCCCGCCATGCGGGTGCGCTCGATCTCGGACTCGAAGTTTTCGAGCTGCTTTTGCACGTTGCTGGTGAACGCGGTCGGCGCGCCGCTGGCGTCGAACAAGGCATCGCCGGTGCTGCCAAAACCCGACCAGGACTCGTCGATGCAGACCACCATCTCGTTGGCCGCCACCCGGGCCATGGCAAACGGGTACAGGCGCAGCATCGCCGGCACGTAACGCACCCGCCAGGCGCCGGCGTCGATGCACAGGTTTTGCTCGGCCCGCAGGCCGAACACCGCAATCGGCGCCACCTGGCCCTTGCCGTCTTCGCCCTTGCCGGCCAGCACCCACACCACCGGGTAGTCTTTGCAGGCGTCGGTGAACTCGGTGCCGGCCACGAAGAACGCGTTGAGCTTGCTGACGTCCGACAGGTCACGGGTGCCCGTGTCGAGCTTCAGGTCGCGGTGCTTGACGCGGTCCAGGGCGACGGCTTTTTTGTGCAGGTTTTCGTTGATCATGGTTTAGTTGGCTTGTCTTCAATTGGGGTGATGCGGCTGACCATCACCTTGTCCACACGCTTGCCGTCGAGGTCGACCACCTCGAAACGCCAATCATCCCATTCCACCACATCGGTTTCCTGCGGCAGGCGCCCGAGCAGCAACATCACCATGCCGGCCAGCGTGTTGTAGCGGCCCCGGTCTTCTTCGGGCAGATCCCGGATCTCCAGCCGGTCCTTCATCTCGGGCACCGGGATCAGGCCGTCCATCAGCCAGCTGCCGTCACTGCGCCGCACGGCCCAGGCGTCGTCGGCGCTGGGCGGCGAGAACTCGCCGGTGATCGCCTCCAGCACGTCGCGCACGGTGATGACCCCCTGCACGGCGCCGTACTCGTCGACCACAAACACCAGTTCGGCGCCGGTGGCCCGGAAATGGTCCAGCAACTCCATGCCCGACAGGGTTTCGGGCACAAACACCGGCGGCTTCATCAGTTCAGCCAAATTGGGCATCTCGCCGCGCGACAACGGCACCAGCAGGTCCTGTGCCTGGATCACACCGACCACATCGTCCAACCCGTCGCGGCAGACCGGGTACCGGGAGTGACCGTTGGTCGTCATCTGCGACAGCAACTCGGGCAGCGGGGCGTTCTGGTCCAGCCAGGTGATCTCGGCGCGCGGGATCATCATCGAGCCGATCTGGCGCTCGTCCAGGCGAAACACGTTGCGCACCATCTGGTGCTCTTGCGCCTCGATCACGCCGGCGTCCAGCCCTTCTTCCAGGCTGGC
>JBKJKU010000308.1:0-7890 GCA_046597355.1 Aquabacterium sp. | reverse complement strand
CAACATCGCCTTCGGCACCGTGGCGCTCAGTCTTGACCAATGGGCCGTCTGCGTGGCGATGGGCAGCGCCGTGTTGTGGTTCGGCGAGTTGCGCAAGGCGGTGCTGCGCGTCTGGGGCCAGCGATATCGCGCTGGTGGGGCTTGACATTCCCACAGTGTCAAGCTTTAGGCTCGGAGCCTTGTTCAAATCTTGCGCTGATTCAAGCCCGGTGTCCCCACCATGACCACTGCCATTGCGCCGTCACACCGCCAGACCGATTGGTCGTTTCCTGTGTCAGGAATGACCTGCGCCTCCTGCGTTGCGCGGGTCGAAAAAGCCCTGGCCCGCTTGCCGGGTGTCTCGTCGGCGTCGGTCAACCTGGCGACCGAGACCGCCACGTTGCGTGCCGGCCCGGACCTGCAGGCGCAGACGATCACCCAGGCCATCGAGCGGGCCGGCTATGCCATTCCGCAGCAGACCCTGACGCTCGAGATCGACGGCATGACCTGCGCGTCTTGTGTATCGCGCGTTGAAAAGGCGTTGAGCAAGGTCGAAGGTGTCGTCTCGGCCCAGGTCAACCTGGCCACCGAGACCGCGCAAGTCCAGTTTGCCGAAGGCATCGTCGGTGTCGATGCCTTGGTCGCAGCGGTGGACAAAGCCGGCTACGCCGCCAAGCTGTCGGCCACAGCCGGCGCGACAACGGCAACGCGGCCAACAGCGCCGTGGTGGCCGGTGGCGGTTGCGGCGGCGCTGTCACTGCCGCTGATCGTGCCGATGGTGGGCTTGTTGTTCGGCAGCCACTGGATGCTGAACGGCTGGCTGCAACTGACGCTGGCCACACCGGTGCAGTTCTGGTTGGGGGCCCGCTTCTACGTCGCCGGCTGGAAGGCGCTGCGCGCTGGTGCCGGCAATATGGATCTGCTGGTGGCGCTGGGCACCACGGCCGGCTACGGCCTGAGCCTGTTCGAGCTGCTGCGGCAGACTGCCGGCGGTCAAGGCGGCATGCCGCACCTGTACTTCGAGGCCTCGGCCGTGGTCATCACGTTGGTGCTGCTGGGCAAGTGGCTGGAGGCGCGCGCCAAGCACCAGACGACCGAAGCGATCCGGGCGCTGAACGCCTTGCGGCCCGAGACGGCCAGGGTGCGGCGCGACGGCGCGGAGCAGTCTGTGCCGATGGCGCAGGTGAGGGTAGGCGACTTGATCGTGGTCCGCCCGGGTGAACGTATTCCCGTCGATGGCCTGGTGCTTGAAGGTGCCAGTCAGGTCGATGAATCGCTGATCACCGGCGAGAGCCTGCCGGTGGCGCGGCATGAGGGCGATCGGGTCACTGGCGGCGCGGTCAATGGCGAAGGCTTGCTGGTAGTGAACACGACGGCGGTGGGCACCGAGACGACATTGGCGCGCATCGTGCGCATGGTCGAGTCGGCGCAAGCCAAGAAGGCGCCGATCCAGCGGCTGGTCGACAAGGTGAGCGCCGTGTTCGTGCCGGTGGTGATCGGCATCGCGCTGCTCACGCTGCTGGGCTGGGGCCTGGGCACAGGGCTGTGGCAGCAGGGCATCCTGAACGCCGTGGCCGTGCTGGTGATCGCCTGCCCTTGTGCGCTGGGGCTGGCCACGCCCACCGCCATCATGGCTGGCACCGGCGTGGCGGCGAGGCACGGCATCCTGATCAAGGACGCCGAGGCGCTGGAGGTGGCCCATGCCATCACGGTGGTGGCTTTTGACAAGACCGGCACCTTGACGGAGGGCAAGCCCAAACTTGTCGCGGCCATGCCTGCCGTGGCCGATGTTGGCGCACTGCTCGCCGCGGCAGCCGCCATCCAGGCCGGCAGCGAACACCCGCTGGCGCGCGCAGTGCTGGCTGCCGCTGCCGCGCAAGGCGTGGTGGCATCGGCGGCGCTGCAGGTGCGCGCTGTGGCGGGCAAGGGCATGTCGGCGTCTGTGGCCGGCCGCGAACTGCGCCTGGGCAGCACCCGCTACATGGCCGAGCTTGGCGTTGATTGCGCAGCGCTGGGGCAGCCGGCGCAGCAGCACGAAGCGCAGGGCCAAACAGTGTCCTGGCTTGCCGACGTCACCGACAAGCCGGTGTTGCTGGGCCTGTTCGCCTTTGGCGACACCGTGAAGGCCGATGCACGCGACGCCGTGGCCCGCCTGCACGCGCTCAAGGTCAAGACAGTGCTTGTGACGGGCGACATCCGCGGCAGCGCCAATGCCGTGGCGCAGGCGCTGGGCATCGCCCAGGTCGAGGCCGAAGTGCTGCCGCAAGACAAGGCCGACATCGTCGCAAAGCTGAAGCAGGGTGGGGCGGTGGTGGCGATGGTCGGCGACGGCATCAACGATGCACCGGCATTGGCGGCAGCCGATGTGGGCATCGCCATGTCCACCGGCACCGATGTGGCCATGCACGCAGCGGGTGTCACGCTGATGCGCGGCCGGCCCAGCCTGGTGGCCGACGCCATCGACATCTCTCGCCGCACCTACGCCAAGATACAGCAGAACCTGTTCTGGGCGTTTGTCTACAACCTGGTCGGCGTGCCGCTGGCCGCCTTCGGGCTGTTGAACCCGGTGATCGCCGGCGCGGCGATGGCCTTCAGCAGCGTCAGTGTGGTGAGCAACGCGCTGCTGCTGCGGCGCTGGAAGGGCGCAGCGAAATGACCGAACCCGTGATGCCCGAAGGCCCGTTCAACATCGGTGAGGCGGCGGCGCGCTCTGGTGTGTCGGCCAAGATGATCCGGCACTATGAGTCGCTGTCCTTGCTGCCAAAGGTCGGGCGCACAACCTCCGGCTACCGGCAATACGGCGCCATAGAAGTGCACACCCTGCGTTTTGTTCGCCGGGCACGCGAACTGGGCTTCAGCATGGTCGAGATTGCAGCCCTGCTCAAGCTGTGGCAAAACCGGCGCCGCGCCAGCGCCGACGTCAAGCGCATCGCGTTGTCGCATGTGGCCGATCTGGACCGGCGCATGAGCGAAATGGCGGCCATGAAGCGCACGCTTGAAGCGCTGGCGGCCTGTTGCCACGGTGATGACCGGCCCGACTGCCCAATCCTGGACGAGTTGGCCGAGTGAGGTGTGCACAACACCGGGGCCAGCTCTGTTCGCGGCAGGGGCATTGAAGGATACCGCTTGACATTCCCATGGTGGGAGGGTTGAGAGTAGGTGCTTCACTCACTCTATCCCGATGGGAACACCCCATGACAACGTTTGAAGTCAATGACATGACCTGCGGCCACTGCGTCAGCACCATCACCAAGGCGGTGAACGCCGTGGATCAAGGTGCATTGGTTCAGATCGACTTGGCCTCGCATCGCGTGACGATTGATCCGGTTCGGGCCAATGCTGCCGCATTGAGCGACGCCATCAGGCAAGCCGGCTACACGCCCGTGGCGGTCGACGCTGAAGTCAAACCCGGGGCCGCCCTGGCCGCAACAGCACGCGGCGGTTGCTGCTGCGGCTGAAAGCCCAAAGCTGCCCAGACGCGCACTGCGCCTGGGTAGCCGGGTATGCCGCGTTTCCGTTGACAGCGACTCGCCGGACCAAGCCCTGTCGTCGCGTCAGTGGGCCGCAAAGGCCCGAACAGTTGACTTGCATCAGGATTGCCCGCCATGGCCGAGGGTATGGTTCAGTCTTGATTCTCTGGGACTGGCGGTGTGGGTCATCATGCAAAGGCGAATGTGATGCTGTTCACTGGCCGGCAACTGCGGCAGACCGCGTGCTGGACGCTGGTAGCGTGGATATTTGCCTTGCTGTCCGGGGTAGCTAACGCGTGTTTGACGCAACCGGACGCCCAAGCCGGGCTGGGGTCCCGGCTGTTGCAGGCAAACCCGCTGGCCAGCGATGCCGCAGGGCGGGGGACACGCCAAGTCGGGCACACCGATCACCGTGACGCTTACGCGGACGACCGTCGCGGCCACCACAGTGCCGAGGAGGGCTGCCTTAAATTTTGCGCTGAAGAGTTTTCGGCGCTTGCCAAGCGCAGCGCGCAACTGTCGGACGTCACTGGCCTCGTTTTCGGGGTCAGCCTGCACTGGCTGTCAGCGGCGCCTGCCGCCGCTGCCGCAGCGTGGACGCCCGTGGAGCGGCCCGCCTCGGTTGGGCCGCCGTTGATTTTTCGCTTGCTGCGGTTGACGCTCTAGCGGTATCGGCCTGGTGGCCGGCGCGAGCCGCTGCCGGCCCCGCTTCAATGGGCCCGTTGATTGGCCAGCCGGTGTTCACTCACCCTTGACTGGCGACCTCGCAGCCCACGTTTTTCTCTCGTAACGGGTCCGCACAGGACCCACAAACCCCCAGGAGTTCACCATGACCGCTGTTCGCACACTTGTCGCCATGTCCATTGCCGCCCTTGCCGCAGCCTGTGCAGGCCCGGACGGCACGACCGCTGCACCTGCTAAGCCCGGCATGTCTGGCATGTCCGGCATGGCGGCACCTTCGCCCATGACCGCGATGGCGCCCCGCATGAAGGCCATGCAGGAGATGCAGCAAAAGATGATGGCTGCCAAGACGCCGGCCGAACGTCAGGCCCTGATGGCCGATCACATGAAGGCCATGCAGGACGGCATGGCGATGATGAAAGAGATGCATGGCGGCATGGGGGGCATGGGTGGCACCGGCGGCATGCCGGGCATGGGGGGCATGGGCGCCACTGGCCCCACAGGGGGCATGGGGGGCATGGCCGGCATGGGCGACGGCAAAGGCATGCCTGCCGATATGGCCAAGCGCCACCAGATGATGACCGACCACATGGCCATGATGCAGATGATGATGGACATGATGGCCGCCCGGATGCCCGCCACGCCGGCCACGAAGTAAGGGGTACCGTCATGAGCGCCGCACCCAAGACCCCGCTTTCACCGTCGGCTTCGGCTTACGGGTTCCAGTGTGTTCTGCCAATGCAGGACTTCGCGCCAGCCGTTGCCAGGGTGACTGACGCCCTGAAGACCGAGGGCTTCGGGATCCTGACTCAAATCGACGTGCAGGCGACGATGAAGGCCAAGTTGGGCATCGAAGGGCTGCCCTATTTGATCCTGGGCGCCTGCAATCCGCCGCTGGCCCACCGCGCATTGACCGCCGAGCCTGACATCGGCCTGTTGCTGCCCTGCAATGTGGTCGTTCGCCAGCAGGACGACGGCCAGCTGGTCGTCGCCTTCATGGACCCGGTGGCGGTGCTGCAGATGACCACCAACCCCGAGGTGGCGCGCGTTGCCCATGAAGTCCGCGAGCGGCTGGATCGGGTCAGGGCCGCGCTGGTGGGTGGCGCACCACAGTCAACACAGCACTGACGGGCATTCGCCCGCAGCCATCAAGGCCGCAACAGACATCACGGGGAGCCCATGGACATGCCTGTACACCACGCCCACGACGTCACCGACCTGCCGGCAAATCGGCTGGGCGATGCGCCGGGTGGGCTGAAGGATCCGGTGTGTGGCATGGCCGTCACGACCGATGCGGTCAACACGCTGGTGCACGACGGCAGGCCGTTCTACTTCTGCAGCGCAGGTTGCCAAACCAAATTCGCTGCCGATCCTCAGGCCTACATGGCCAAGCAGGCCACGCCCCAGGCGCCTGAATCACCAGCACCGGCAACCGACGACGCTGCGATCTACACCTGCCCGATGCACCCGGAGATCCGCCAGTCCCAGCCTGGCGACTGCCCGAAGTGCGGCATGACGCTCGAACCCTTGCTGCCCATGCTGGACGACGAGGAGAACCCGGAGCTGGTGTCGTTCCAGCACCGCTTCTGGTGGACCTTGCCACTGACCGTGGTGGTCACGGTGCTGGCCATGTTTGGCCACCGCCTGGGCTGGTTCGAGATGGCCACACAAAGCTGGATCGAATTGGTCCTGTCCCTGCCGGTCGTGATGTGGGCGGGCTGGCCGTTCTTTGCGCGCGGTGCGCAGTCGGTGCTGCACCGCAGCCCCAACATGTGGACACTGATCGGCCTGGGCACTGGCGCGGCATTTTTGTACAGCGTGGTCGCGACGCTGGCGCCCGCTGTGTTTCCGGCGTCGTTCATCTCGATGGGCCGGGTCGCGGTCTACTTTGAGGCGGCCGTGGTCATCATCTCGTTGACGCTGTTCGGACAGATCCTGGAGCTGAAGGCGCGCTCGCAGACTTCGGCCGCCATCAAGTCGCTGCTCGGCCTGGCGCCAAAGACGGCGCGCCGCATCGCTGCCGATGGCCAAGAGGACGACGTGCCGCTGACCCACGTCCATGTCGGCGACAGGCTGCGGGTTCGTCCCGGTGAGAAGGTGCCGGTAGACGGCGAGGTTGTGGAAGGCAGCAGCGCTGTGGACGAGTCGATGCTGACCGGTGAGCCGCTGCCTGTCACCAAGCGGGTCGGCAACAAACTCATCGGCGCGACGCTCAACACCAGCGGTGCACTGGTGATGCGTTCCGACCACGTCGGGTCGGCCACGGTGTTGTCGCAGATCGTCCAGATGGTGGCGATGGCGCAGCGCTCCAAGGCGCCGATGCAGCGCATGGCCGACAAGGTGGCAGGTTGGTTCGTGATGGGAGTCGTGACCATCGCGCTGCTGACATTCGTCGGCTGGGGCTTATTCGGGCCGCAGCCCAGTTGGGTCTACGGGCTGATCAATGCCGTGGCCGTGCTGATCATCGCCTGCCCATGCGCGCTGGGGCTGGCCACGCCAATGTCGATCATGGTGGCGACCGGCCGCGGCGCCACGCAGGGCGTGTTGTTCCGCGATGCAGCGGCGATCGAGAACCTGTGCAAGGTCGACACGCTGATCGTCGACAAGACAGGCACCTTGACCGAAGGCCGGCCTGCTTTCGAGCGCGCGGTGGCGATCAACGGGGTCAGTGAAGACGAGGTGCTGCGTCTGGCCGCCAGCCTGGACCAGGGCAGCGAGCATCCACTGGCCGCGGCCATCGTCACCGCAGCGCGTGCGCGCAACCTGGCGCTGGACAGGGCCGAGCATTTCGACTCCGCATCGGGCATCGGCGTGCAAGGTGTTGTCGCCGGCAAAAAGCTGGCGCTGGGCAACACGGCGCTGATGCAGCAGGTGGGCATCGACGTGGCGCCGCTTGCGGCCCAGGCCGAAGCGCTGCGCGGCCAGGGTGCCAGCGTCATGCACCTTGCCGTCGATGGGCAGCTCGCGGGCTTGCTGGCCGTGTCCGACCCGATCAAGACCACGACGGCGGACGCGTTGGCGTCACTGCGCAAGTCGGGCCTGCGCATCATCATGGCCACCGGCGACGGGCTGACCACGGCGCGCGCCGTGGGCCAACGGCTGGGCATCGACGAAGTCCATGGCGAGGTCAAGCCCGCTGACAAGCTGCAACTCGTCGAGCGCTTGCAACGCGAAGGCCGGGTTGTGGCGATGGCGGGCGACGGCATCAATGACGCACCCGCCCTGGCGCGCGCGGACGTCGGCATCGCGATGGGCACCGGCACCGACGTGGCGATGAACAGCGCGCAGCTCACGCTGGTCAAGGGCGATTTGCGCGGCATCGCGACGGCGCGTGCCCTGTCGGTCGCGACCGTGGCCAACATGAAGCAGAACCTGGGCTTCGCCTTTGTCTACAACGCACTCGGCGTACCGCTGGCTGCGGGACTGCTGTTTCCGTTCACCGGCTGGTTGTTGTCGCCGATGGTTGCCGCGCTGGCGATGAGCCTGAGCTCGGTGTCGGTGATCAGCAATGCCCTGCGCTTGCGGGTCACTGCCCTCAAGGCCGATTGATCCGGGCACACAGGTTGGCGCTCGCTGCCGCCTGGACCACGCCGTGGCGCAGGGCCGGCAATCCTGTGGTGCGGGCGGGTGGCGCGACGGTGCGGGCGCGGCGGTGCGGGCACGGTGGCCACGTCAGCCGCCATCGCGGTGACACTGGCCAGCGCCGTGCGCGGATCGGGCACGGCGCGCGCGCCTTTGCGCAGCCAGGCAACATAGAATC
>JBKJKU010000162.1:0-8229 GCA_046597355.1 Aquabacterium sp. | reverse complement strand
GCCAGCCCCGCGCGGCGCGGTCGCTCAGCACCCACGTCTGGCAGGTTTCAGGCCAAAAAAAGAAAGACCGCAAAGAGCCGATCCAAGACATCCACCTTGCCTGCCCAATCACAGGCTGCTGCGACGGAAGGTCAGCGTGGCATCCGGGCCACCGCCGCATACAGACAAACCCGAAAGTTCAGTCCGTCCGTGCGGTGGCGCTCCGACGCGGCGGCAGTCCTGGCCCAAATTGAACGCGCGCACGCCGCCTGAACTCGCCAAAATAGGTAATTCAGCGCTAACCCGCCACCTGCCTTACCCATGACGGAGACCCCGATGGCCCCTGAGACCCGCACCGCCGCCCAGCCCTGGATCACGTCCTACCCCGCAGCGCTGCACTGGGACAGCCCGATCCCGCTGCGGCCTGTGCAGTCCCTGCTGGACGACGCGGTGGCGCGCTGGCCAGACCGGGCCGCCATCGATTTCATGGGCCGGCTGATTCCCTACCGCGAATTGGGCGACATGGTGGCCCGCGCCGCCAAGGGTTTGCAGAAGCTGGGTGTCAAGCCAGGGGTGCATGTGGGCCTGTTCCTGGCCAACACGCCGCACTACATCATCAGTTTTTTTGGCGTGCTCAAGGCCGGCGGCGTGGTCGTCAACTACTCGCCGCTGGACGCCGAGCGGGTGCTTGAGCACAAGGTCGCCGACAGCCAGACCGACATCCTCATCACCCAGGACCTGGCCTTGCTGTACCCGCAGATGGACCGGCTGCTGCACAGCACCCGGCTCAAAACCCTGGTGATCGGCAACCTGGGCGAAATGAGCGCGCACCCGGCCGGCGTCACGGCGCACCTCAAGGCGGCCGGCCAGGTCAGCGAGGTGGTGTTTGATGACCGCCATGTTGCGTTCTCCGACCTGCTGGACAACGACGGCGCCTACCAGGCTTATGACATCGGCGACCCAAAGGACGCGTTGGCGGTGCTGCAGTACACCGGCGGCACCACCGGTCACCCCAAGGGTGCAATGTTGACCCACGGCAACCTGACCGCTGCCAACCATCAGTACTGGTTGACCTGCACCTACGGCGGCGCTGGCCTGTTGGAGGGCGAAGAGGTGGTGCTGGCGGTGCTGCCGCCCTTCCACATCTACGCGCTGTCGGTCAACATGCTGCTGGGCGTGCGGCTGGGCGCCACCCAGATCCTGCACACCCGGTTCGAGGTTGAAGCGGTGCTGAAGGACCTGGCCGGCAAGAAGGTTACGCTGTTCCCGGGCGTGCCGACGATGTACACCGCACTGAACAACTTCCCCGGTGTCGAGCAGTACGACCTGCGGTCGCTCAAGTTTTGCGGCTCGGGCGGCGCACCGCTGCCGGTGGAGGTGCACCAGCGTTTCATGCAACTCACCGGCTGCAGCCTGGCCGAGGGCTGGGGCATGACCGAGACCTCGCCGTCGGGCACGTTCTCGCCACCCGTCGGACCGCAGCATGTGGGCTCGTGCGGCCTGCCGATGCCCGGCATCACGATCCGCTTCTGCGATCTTGGCAACCCCGATGCCTATGCCGCCCCCGGTGAGCGCGGCGAGATCTGCATCCAAGGCCCGAACGTGATGAAAGGCTACTGGAACAACCCCGGCGCCACTGCCGAGGCCTTCAACGCCGACGGCTTCATGCGCACCGGCGATGTAGGTTACATGGATGAAGCCGGCTACATCACCATCGTCGACCGCACCAAGGACATGCTGCTGTGCAGCGGCTTCAACGTCTACCCGCGCACCATCGAAGAAGCGATCTACGCCCACCCCGACGTGGCCGAGGTCTGCGTGATCGGCATCCCCGACGACTACCGCGGCCAGTCGCCCAAGGCCTTTGTCACGATGAAAGCCGGCGCAGCGCCATTGACACTGGCGACCCTGAAGGACTTCTTGAAAGACCGCATCGGCAAGCACGAGATGATCGGTGCGATGGAGTTGCGCGCCGAGTTGCCCAAGACGCCGGTGGGCAAGCTGTCGAAGAAGACGCTGGTCGACGAAGAGGCGCAGCGCGCCAAGTCAGTCGGCGCCTGAGTCTGCCATCCCCCCGAGGAGAACGCCATGAAAGACATGGACCACCTGAGCGTCGTTGACGGCGCCTTTTTGCACCTGGAGAGCCCCGAGATGCCGATGCATGTCGGCAGCCTGGCGCTGTTCGAGCCGCCGCCCGGAACGGTGGATGACTGGTTCGATGCGGTCAAGACCCATGTCGCCAGCCGCATGCACCTGGCGCCAGTGTTCACCCGCAAGCTGGCGTTGATGCCGTTTGATCTGGCCAACCCGGTCTGGATCCATGACGACGACATCGACCTGGATTACCACATGCGCCGCACCGTGCTGCCCAAACCCGGCACCATGGCGCAGATGGAGGCGCTGTGCGCGCGGCTGCACTCCAGCCTGCTCGACCGCAGCCGGCCGCTGTGGGAGTTTTATGTGATCGAGGGCATGGCCGACGGGCGGGTTGGTTTTTACTCCAAGGTGCACCACTCGGCGGTCGATGGTCAGGCTGCGGTGGCGATGGCCAACAGCATCTTCGACATGACGGTTGAGCCCCGCCGGGTGCGCCCGCCCCGCGCCCAGACCACCCACCGCTACCAACTGGGCGTGGCCGAGTTGCTGGGCGCCGCACTGAGCAATCAGCTGAGCCAGGTGCTGCAATTTGCCAAGCTGCTGCCGCCGCTGGCCGGCGCCGCGCTCAAGGCCGCCAAGGCTGCAGTGGCCCAGCGGCGCGCGGGTATCAAGACGTCGGCGCCAGGCACGCGGTTGAAGTTTGCGCCGGCCACCCCCTTCAACGCCTCGATCACCAACCAGCGCTCATTTGCCGGCGTGGCCCTGCCGCTGCCTGAAGTCAAGGCCATCGGCAAGCAGCATGGCGCGTCGATCAACGACATGGTGATGTGGTTGTGCAGCACCGCGCTGCGCGACTACCTGGCCGATGCGCGTGAACTGCCCGACAAAACGCTGGTGGCCGGTGTGCCGATCTCGCTGCGCGCCGAGGGCGACACCAGCGCCAACAACCAGGTGTCGGGCACCGTGATCGACCTGGCCACCCAGGTCAAGGACCCCATGCAACGCCTGGCCCAGATCATGGCCGGCACCCGCAGCATGAAGGCCCAGATGGGCAGCTTCGGCAACCTGATCCCCAAGGATTTTCCGTCGCTGGGCTCACCCTGGCTGCTGAGCGGCCTGGCCTCGCTGTACGGCCGATCCCGGCTGGCCGACCGCATCCGCATCGCCAATGTCACCATCTCCAACGTGCCCGGCCCGCAGGTGCCGCTCTACCTGGCCGGCGCCAAGATGGAGGGCCTGTACCCGCTGTCGATCGTGGTGCACGGCGTGGCCTTGAACATCACGGTGCAAAGCTACCGGGGCCTGCTGTGTTTTGGCCTGATCGCCTGCCGCCGGGCGGTGCCCGACATCGCCGAGCTGGCGCTGCAGCTCAACCGGGCAATGGAGGCGCTGCGCCGGCTGCCGGTGCCGGCGGCGACAGCCGCGGTGGCGCCTGCCGAGGCCGAGGCGCCCGCCAAGGCGGCGCAGGCCAAGACGCCCACCCCGGCCGCCACCCCACGCCGCAAGGCACGCGCGGCAGCTGTGGCCGTGGCGGGCGAGCCGCTGGCCCGCCTTGCCGCCAAAAACACCGCCACCAAGACCGCCACCAATACCGTCACCAATACCGCCAAAACTGGCGCCCAAAATGCCGCACAGGCCAGCTCCCGCGTTCGCCGCAGGCGCCCCGTGGCTGCCAGCGCCTGAGCGTCGCTCACGCCATCCAAAGGCCTACTTCCATGCCCTTCGACTTTCTCGGTAAACGTGTGCTGGTGGCCGGTGGCAGCCGCGGCATTGGACGGGCCATCGCGCTCGGTTTTGCCGGCGCTGGCGCCGATGTGTCGATCTGCGCCCGCAGCGCGCCGGCCCTGCAGGCCACCCAAGACGAGCTTGCCCAGTTGGGCCACCGGGTACACGCCGCCGTCTGCGATCTGGCCGATGGGCCGGCGGTGGCGCGCTATGTCGATGCCGCAGCGGCAGCGCTGGGCGGCATTGATGTGCTGGTCAACAACGCCTCGGGCTTTGGCATGGGCGACGACGAGGCCGGCTGGGCAGCCGGCCTGTCGGTGGATGTGATGGCGATGGTGCGGGCGTCCCACGCCGCCGTGCCTCACCTGCTGGCCGCAAGCGGCGCCTCGATCATCCACATCTCATCCATCTCGGGGCTGCGGCCGTCCACCCGGTCGGCCGCCTATGCCGCCGTCAAAGCCGCGATGATGAGCTACACCGGCAGCCAGGCGGCGATGCTGGCGCGGCGTGGCGTGCGGGTGAACTGCATTGCCCCCGGGTCGGTCGAGTTTGCCGGTGGCGTCTGGGACCAGCGCAAACAGGCCGGTGACGCGTTGTATGCGCGCACGCTGGCCGGCATCCCGTTTGGCCGCATGGGCACGCCCGACGAGATCGCCGAGGTGGCGCTGTTTCTGGCCTCGGGCCATGCCCGCTGGGTCACCGGCCAGGTCATCGCCGTCGATGGCGGCCAGCTGCTGGGCGTCTAAGCCGATGCCCACCGCCGCAAGCTTTCCCGACCGCAGCAGCGCAGCCCAGCCCACCGAAAAACGGCCCGCCACCGGCAGCCGCGGCATGGTGGTCAGCAACCATCCGCTGGCCTCGGCCGCCGGTGTCGAGATGCTGGCCGCCGGCGGCAACGCGGTGGACGCGGCGGTGGCCACCTTGTTCACGCTGTCGGTGGTCGAGCCGATGATGGTCGGCCTGCTGGGTGGCGGCTTTGCCAACCTGCGGCTGGCTGATGGCCGGCAGACCATCCTCGAAGGCCAGGGCCGTTGTCCGTTGGCGGTGGGCGCCACCACCTTCACCCCCGACCCCGACGCCGGCCCCGGCATGCTGGACGCGCTGGGCCGGCGCAACAGCGTGGGCCGCGCCGCGGTGGCCACACCGGGCAACCTGATGGCCTGGTGCGAGATGCTGGCGCGCCACGGCCGCTTGTCGCTGGCCGACGTGGTCGAGCCGGCGATCCGCCATGCCACCCGCGGTTTTGCCGCCACCCGCTACCTGGCCGATTGCGTGGCCGATTGCGCCGCTGACCTGGCGCTGGACCCCGCCATCGCCCGCGTCTTTTTGCCCGGCGGCAGGCCGCTGGCGCACGGCGACCGGGTCACCAACCCGGCTTGCGCCGACAGCCTGCGCCTGGTGGTGCAACACGGGCCGGCTGCGCTGTACGGCGGCGCGCTGGGCCGGCAGCTGACCGACGACATGCAGCAGCACGGCGGCCACCTGGCCGAAGCCGATCTGCAGGCCTACCGCACCAACGACATGGCCGTGCTGCGCAGCTTTTACCGCGGCTTCGAGATCACCGGCCCACCGCCGCCCTGCGCTGGGCCACTGCACATCGGGCAGATGCTCAACATCCTGGAGGGCTTCGACGTGGCTGCGGCCGGCTTTGGCACGCCTGACAGTGCCCACCTGCTGGCCGAGGTGCTGAAGATCGCCTTTGCCGACCGCGCGGCCTGCACCGGCGACCCGGACTTTGTGGCGGTGCCGGTGGCCCGGCTGTTGTCGGCCGACTATGCCGCGCAGCGCCGCGCCCAGATCGACCCGCAGCGCGCACAGCAATGGCAGGCCGGCATCACGGCGGGCCAGGCTGCTGGCAGCGCCTCCTCCGAAAGCGCCAATACGACCCACATCACCGTGGCCGACCGGGACGGCCTGGTGGTCTGCGCCACCCAGACCCTCAACTCGCTGTTTGGCGCGCGCTACATGGTGCCGGGCACCGGCCTGATCCCCAACAACTACCTCTACGTCTTCAACCCCCGGCCCGGGCTGGCCAACTCGCTGGCGCCGGGCAAGCGGGTGACCTCGTCGATGGCGCCGCTGATCGTGCTCAAAGACGGCCAGCTGCGCTTTGCACTCGGCCTGCCCGGCGGGCTGCGCATCTTCCCGTCGGCGATGCAGGCGCTCATCAACCTGATCGACCACGGCATGGGCTTGCAGCAGGCGATCGAAGCGCCGCGGCTGTGGACCCAGGGCTTTGGGCTGGAACTGGAGCCGCAGTTTCCCGACACACTGGCCGATGCGCTGCAGCAGCGCGGCCACGCCATCGAGCGTGTACCCAACGTCGGCGGTGGTCTCTGCGCCATCCGGTTCGATCACAACGGCGACATGGAGGGCGCCGCCTGCTGGCGTGCCGACGGCACCGCCATCGGCCTGGGCGGCGGCCTGGCGCGCGGCGGTGTGCGATTTTTGCCCGAGGCGCGGCGCGGTTGAGCGGCCGCGCCTCGGCGGGTCTGGGCCCTACCGCCGCGGTGCTGCTCAGCCCCCCAAACCCAGGCTCGGATTGACCAGCAGCTTGGTACCGGTAGCACGCTGGTTGTAGACCGCGATCACCTCGGGGTGCAGCATTTGCGCCAGCGAGATCACCTGGGTGTAGTGGCTGGCAAAGGTGGTCTTCAGTTCAGCCGCCACGCGCTGGCGCAGCGCGCCGGCCGCCGCTGAGCCGATCTTGCCCAGGAACGGAAACAGCAGCCAGCCGCCCATGCTCCAGGCCATGCCGAAGTTGCGATTGAACTCGGTCGGGCTGGTGTCGAGGCCGCCGTACAGGTAGACCTGCTTGTGGGTGGTCGAGCCGTAACGGCTGTACTCCTTGGCGGTGCGGTTGAGTGCTGCCTCCATGCAGCCCAGGATCTGGCCGCCCAGCTTGCCGCCGCCGGTGGCGTCAAACGCAATCGTCGCGCCGGTGTCCACCAGGGCCTGGGTCAGGTCTTCAAGAAAACTCGCCGACGACGCGTCGCAGACGTATTGCGCGCCGATGGCGCGCAGCAGTGCTGCCTGCTCGGGTTTGCGCACGATGTTGACCAGCTTGATGCCGTCGGCCAGGCATATCTTGTTCAGCATCTGGCCCAGGTTGGACGCGGCGGCGGTGTGCACCAGCGCGCTGTGGCCTTCGCGTTTCATGGTCTCGACCATGCCAAGCGCGGTCAGCGGGTTGACAAAGCAAGACGCACCCTCGGCCGGCGTGGTGCCCTCGGGCAGCACCAGGCACTGGGCGGCGGCCATGCAGCGGTACTGGGCGTACATCGCGCCGCCGATCACCGCCACCGTCTTGCCCAGCAAGGCCTGGGCCGCAGGCGACGCACCGGCCGCGATCACCACCCCGGCGCCCTCGTTGCCGGCGGCCAGTGACTGCCCCAAGCGGCCGGCCATGGCCTTCATCGCACGTTCGGGCACCGCCGCGCTCATCACCAAGCTGGCGGGCTGGGCGGGGTCACCGGCCAGCTTGGCTGTCGTCATGTCGGCAGCGCCGAACAGCAGGCCGATATCGGACGGGTTGATCGGCGTGGCCTCGACCCGAATCAGCACCTCGTCGTCGCCGGGTGCGGGCACATCGACCGTGGCGAGCGACATTTCGAGCCCGCCGCTGGGTGTGATGAGGGTGCGCAGTTGCAGGCCGGTGCGGGGGGTTGAGGTTGAGCTCATGGGGTGTCTCCTGGGGACGGGGGATCGGCCGGCACGGCACGTCAAGGTGCGCGCCGTGGGGGTTGACGTGCGGCTGCCTGGCGGACCGGCAGAGCATGGGACGGGCGGAAGGGCATGGGAGTCGAACCCACCAGACACGCTGGGCGCGTCTCACCGGTTTTGAAGACCGGGCGCTCCACCGGGAAACGCTGCCCTTCCAGGCTTGACTCAAAGCCCCGTGACCTTAGCACGCGGGATGCACGCTGGCGCGGGTCGGTCAAAGCCAGGTGTGGCATCCGGGCTGGTGGCTGCCAGTGCACGCCACCAGGCCAGCACCGGCCCATCAGCCGTCGATGGTGATGCGCTCGCGTTGAATCAACTTCTTCCACATCTCGCGCTCGTTGACGATTTGGTCCGCGAACGCCTGGCGTGTGAGCGGGCGGCCCAGAACCGAGGTGCGCTGCATCACATCGACAACCTTGGGCGCCAACAAGGCTTCGGCCGCGGCGCGATGCAAGGCGTCGATGCGTTCGGCTGGACAACTCGAGCGCACGAAGAGGCCCAGGTTGTCGACCACCGCCAGGTCGACGACGCCGATCTCGCGCAGCGTCGGCACCTGCGGCAGCGCCGGCCAGCGCGTGCCGCTGGCCACGAACAGCGCCCTCAGCGTGCCGTCGGCCAGGCCGGCGCGGGCGAGCCCAGGCAGGAGAAAGCCTGCTGGCACCGCGCCCGCGCTGACCTCCTTGGCGATCGCCGGAACGCTCGAAT
>JBKJKU010000150.1:0-3534 GCA_046597355.1 Aquabacterium sp. | reverse complement strand
GACATCAACACGGCCTGCAAAGCCGTGGATGAAGCCAAGTCGATGTTTGAGTTCCGAGACGGCAAGACCGGCGAAGTGAAGTGGACGGGCAGTCGGGTCGACCTGATTTTCGGTTCGAACTCACAGTTGCGCGCCATCGCCGAGGTTTACGCGTGCAGCGACTCGCAGCAGAAATTTGTGCGTGACTTCGCTGCCGCCTGGAACAAGGTCATGAACCTCGACCGTTTCGACCTGGCCTGATCGCGCAAGGGCGGTGGGTGGGTTGCTTGGTCGAACACCCACTGGCTCAAAGTGCCACTGCTGCCAGCGAGCCGTTCATGGGCAGCCACCGTGCTGCACTGCAATCGGCAAGCCCAGCGCGCCCACCGCCGCTGGGCTCTTGCACGCGGGCGTTCTACAGCGTGAATGCATTCAAGCTCACCAACGCCCAGGGCCCGGTGAAGTTCAGACGCCTGGCCCAACTGGCCTGTGCCGGCGGTACGATCAACGGCGGTGCCGGGGTCTGGCCCCCCGAGCGCCAAGGGGTAGCCCGGGGGGAAATCAGCTGGACGACGACGGCTGTAGGCCCTGCCAAGGAACAGAAAGCCCTGTTGTTCAATCCCTTGGCGCTCACCGCAGGCATCGAACCGTCGGCCGGGCCGGTTCTGCTGATCCAGCCCGCCGTCTACCGGGTCAGAACAGCGCCCGACCTATCAAAATTGACAGGACCAACCATGACACCCATGACCTACCAGACCTTCGAGGCCAGCGCACTGGCGCGCGGCTTTGATGAGGTGCTTGAGCGAAAGTGGGCGCCGCAAGCGCTTGTGGGCGCGCACGCGCACCCGTTTGATGCCGACGCGCTGGTCGTGCAAGGCGAAATGTGGTTGACGGTGAACGATGTCGCCCGCCATCTCTGCCCGGGGGACACCTTCAACCTGGCTGCCAACATCGTGCACGAAGAGCGCTACGGTGCCGAAGGCGCCACGTTCTGGGTTGCCCGGCGCCACGTGACAAAAGAATCCGCCGGCTGACCTGCCAGCGCACGGCCAGCGCGGCTGTGGCGGGCCGCCGTCAAGGGTCTTGATCACCTCCGTGACCCGGCTGAATGGGTTTGTTACGTCGGGTGGGGCGCCGTGACCGAGGGGCTTCGCTGGGGTCTGAACACGGTAGCGTCGTTGTAGAACGCCGCATCACTGTTGTCAGGCCACCAGCCCGGCACCCCCAGCACCGGCAAGGGCCAAAACGGCTTGGCGGACCAACCGGCGGCGTCCAGCGAAAGCGGGTCGGTCAGCACCACATGGGCCGTCAGCGGCTTGCGCGGTGCCGTGCTCAGCTTTTCCAACAATGCATGGCCGACCACGGTCAGCCGCGCCTCGGCCCAGCGTTGGCGGTGGGTGATGAACAGTGCGGACCAGTCGCGCTGGCGCAGCGCGGCCAGCAGCACCTCCGGCGCATCCAGCACGGCACCGTTTTCATCGAACAGGGTCAGTGCGTCACGCAACGGGCCGCGCACCGTGCCGATGCCGGCGCGACCGATTTCAGCGGCTTGCAGCGCATTGAGCCGGCGTTTGAGCGCCGGTTGCTGCAGCCAGACCAGGCCGTTGAAAAAGTCATGCAGGTTGTCGCGGGTGGGCACCTGCCCGGTGCGGTGGATGAAGGCCTCGTAAGCCTCACCGGCCGGCAACGCAGTTTGCGGCACAAAACGCGGCGCCGAAGCCAAAGCCGACGAACCACCGGCAATCGCCTGGTTCAGGGCCAGGGCCACCGGGCTGGCTTGCGGATCGGCCCGCTGCCAGCAGCGCAGCGCCCGGTCCAGCGCCGGCCGCAGCGGCGCCAACCACGGCCGGGCAAGCTCGACCGCTGGCAGACCAATCACCGTCACCGGCCCCGGATTGACCGGCGTCATGCCGAGCGACGTCAAATACACCCCGGCAGCGGCAACGGACTCAATCCTGCTGGCGCCAGGCCAGGGTTTCACCGCCGCACAGCGGCTTGAGCACGGCGTCGCCAAGCGGCAGCGACTCGGGCAGCACCCAGGGCTGGCGCAGCAGCGTGACGCTGCCGGTGTTGCGCGGCAGACCGTAAAACGCCGGGCCATGCTGGCTGGCAAAACCTTCTAGCTTGTCGAGCGCACCCGCCGCTTCAAATGCCTGGGCGTAAAGCTCCAGGGCGCTCAAGGCGGTGAAGCAGCCCGCGCCACAAACCGAAGCCTCTTTCAGCGCAGCCGCGTGCGGCGCGCTGTCGGTGCCCAGGAAGAACCGGTCCGAACCCGAGGTGGCCGCGGCCACCAACGCCTGGCGGTGCATCTCGCGCTTGAGGACTGGCAGGCAGTAGTAGTGCGGGCGCAGGCCACCCAGGAAGATGGCGTTGCGGTTGAACAGCAAATGGTGGGCGGTGATCGTGGCGGCGGTGTGGGCGCCGGCGCTGGCGACGTACTGCGCCGCCTCTCGGGTGGTGATGTGCTCGAACACCACTTTCAGCTCGGGGAAGTCGCGCCGCAGCGGCAGCATCACCTGGTCGATGAATACCGCCTCACGGTCGAACAAATCGACAGCCGGGTCGGTGACCTCGCCGTGCACCAGCAGCAGCAGGCCGGCGCGCTGCATTGCCTCCAACGCCGGGTAGGTCTTGCGGAGGTCGGTGACACCCGCGTCGCTGTTGGTGGTGGCGCCCGCCGGGTAGAGCTTGACCGCCACCACGCCGGCTTCCTTGGCGCGCTGCACCTCGTCCGCCGCCAACCGGTCGGTCAGGTACAGCGTCATCAGCGGCGTGAAGTCCAGCCCAGCCGGCAGCGCGGCCAGGATGCGGTCGCGGTAGGCCATCGCCGCTGCCGCGGTGGTGACCGGCGGCTTGAGGTTGGGCATCACGATGGCCCGGGCGAACTGGCGTGCGGTGTGCGGCAGCACGGCCGCCATCGCCGCGCCATCCCGCAGGTGCAGATGCCAGTCGTCGGGACGGGTGAGGGTCAGCGTGTCGGGTGAGGCTGTTGTGGCGGTCATCGCTTGATTTTCGCATCGCCATGGCGTTGCGAGACCGGCAGGCAAGACCTGTCAGCGCCCAGCGCCCGGCACCCAGTTCAGGACAAAATCCCGCTGCTCGTCGGTTTCGGGCGATACCGGCGCCCTGGCACGCTTTGCCATCACCCGCCATTTGCGGGCCAGCAGCGCCAGCGCCTGGTCCGGTGGGTAACCGTGCTCGACCAGCAAGCAGCCGACGACGGTACCCGTGCGGCCGATGCCGCCATGACAGTGCAGGTAAAGCGGCTGGCCGGCCTGCAGCGCTGCATGCAGGGTGTCCAGGATGCGGCGCATCAGCGCTGCGTCGGGCACGGCGTAGTCGGCGATTGGCAGCCGGTGCACCTGCACCTGTTGGCCACGCGACGCCGCGCAACCGGCCAGCACGTCGCGGTAGTCCGGCAGCGGCTCAGCAGCCGAGGTCAGGTCCAGCCACTGCCGGATGCCGGCGTCCAGCAGCGCATCCATCGCAGCAGATACCGCGTTGGCGTTGGCGTTGGCGTTAGGGTTGACGTCGGCGCCGGCGTCGGCGTCGGCG
>JBKJKU010000117.1:0-8623 GCA_046597355.1 Aquabacterium sp. | reverse complement strand
GGCGACCGGCCGATCCAAGTCGGCTCGCATTACCACTTTGCCGAGACCAATGCCGCGCTGCGCTTCGACCGCGCCGCGGCCCACGGCATGCGGCTGAACATCGCCAGCGGCACCGCCGTGCGCTTTGAGCCCGGGCAGGAACGCACCGTGACGCTGGTGGCCTATGCCGGCAAGCGCCAGGTGTGGGGCTTTCGCGGCCTGGTCAACGGGGCCGTTTGATGTCGCGCACCATCGGCCGCCGCGCCTATGCCGAGATGTACGGCCCGACGGTCGGCGACCGGGTTCGGCTGGCCGACACCGGCCTCATCATCGAAGTCGAAAGGGACTTCACCCTCAACGCCGGCGGCTATGGCGAAGAAGTCAAGTTCGGCGGCGGCAAGACCATCCGCGACGGCATGGGCCAGAGCCAGGTCGTCAACGGCCCCGGCCACCACGAAGCGCACGATGTCGTCATCACCAACGCGCTGATCATCGACCACTGGGGCATCGTCAAGGCCGACATCGGCATCAAGCGCCACCGCATCGTGGCCATCGGCAAGGCTGGCAACCCCGACGTGCAGCCGGGCGTGGACATCGTCATCGGCCCGGGCACCGAATGCCTGTCGGCCGAGGGCCTGATCGTCACCCCCGGCGGCATCGACACCCACATCCACTTCATCTGCCCGCAGCAGATCGAAGAAGCGCTGATGTCGGGCATCACCACGATGATGGGCGGTGGCACCGGGCCGGCCACCGGCACCCTGGCCACCACCTGCACCCCCGGGCCCGAGAGCCTGCGCTTCATGCTGCAGGCGGCCGAGGCCTTCCCGATGAACCTGGGCTTTTTGGGCAAGGGCAACGCCAGCCGGCCCGAAGCCCTGCTGCAGCAGATTGAAGCGGGCGCCGTGGGCCTGAAGCTGCACGAGGACTGGGGCACCACGCCCTCGGCCATCGACAACTGCCTGAACGTGGCCGAACAGCACGACGTGCAGGTGTCGATCCACAGCGACACGCTCAACGAGAGCGGCTTCGTCGAAGACACCATCGCGGCCACGAAGGACCGCACGCTGTGCGCCTTTCATACTGAAGGCGCCGGCGGTGGCCACGCGCCCGACATCATGCGGGTGGTGGGCGAGCCCAACTTCTTGCCCAGCAGCACCAACCCGACCATGCCCTACACCGTCAACACGGTGGACGAGCACCTCGACATGCTGATGGTCTGCCACCACCTCGACGCCAGCGTGGCCGAGGACCTGGCCTTTGCCGAAAGCCGCATCCGCCGCGAAACCATCGCCGCCGAGGACGTGCTGCACGACCTCGGCGCGATCAGCATGTTTTCCAGTGACAGCCAGGCCATGGGCCGGGTGGGCGAGGTGATCATCCGCTGCTGGCAGACGGCGCACAAGATGAAGCTGCAGCGCGGCGCGTTGCCTGACAGCTCGCAGCCTGGCGGGCTGCTCGGTGGGGATACCGCCCGCCACGACAACGCCCGCGTCAAGCGCTACATCGCCAAGCTGACCATCAATCCGGCGCTCAGCCACGGCATCGCGCACGAGGTCGGCAGCATCGCGGTGGGCAAGTGGGCCGACCTGGTGCTGTGGAAGCCGGCGTTTTTTGGCGTCAAGCCCAGCGTGGTGCTCAAGGGCGGGTTCATCGCCGCCGCGGCGATGGGCGACCCCAACGCCAGCATCCCCACACCCCAGCCGGTGCACTACCGGCCGATGTTTGCCAGCTACGGCCGCGCCGTGGGCGACAACTCGCTGACCTTCGTCAGCGGGGCCAGCCTGGCCAACGGCATGGCCGAGCGCTACGGCCTGGCCAAACGGCTGGTGGCCGTCAAGGGCAACCGCAGCGTCAAGAAGGCCGATATGGTGCACAACAACTACCTGCCCACGATGGAGATCGACGCCCAGACCTACGAGGTGCGGGCCAACGGCGTGCTGCTGACCTGCGAGCCGGCCAGCGTGCTGCCGATGGCGCAGAAGTACTTCCTGTTTTGATCCCCGCCAATCTGCCAACCCGCCATGACCCTGACCTACGCCGCCCTGCTCTGCCTGCACGCCCTGGCTGCCGCCTTCTGGGTTGGCGGCATGGCGGTGATCACGCTGGCCGTGCGCCCGGCCGCCGTGCAGACGCTGGACCCGCCGCTGCGGCTGGCCTTTTTGGCGGCGGCGCTGTGGCGGTTTTTCAATGGTGTGCTGGTGGCCATTGCGGTGTTGTTTGCCAGCGGTGCGGCGATGACCGTGCTGGCCGGCGGCATGGGCCGCGTGCACTGGAGCGTGCATGCGATGCTGGCGCTGGGCACGGTGATGGTGGTGATCTTTGCGCAACTGCGCTGGGGCCCGGCTGCGCGCTTGCAGCGGGCGGTGGCCGGCCGCGACTGGCCTGCCGCCGCCGCCAACCTGGGCCTGATCCGCCCGCGGGTGATGGTCAACCTGGCGCTCGGGCTGGTGGTGTTTGTGCTGGCGATCGTCGCCCGCGCGCTCTGACGCCGTACCGGCCTCACGCCGCACGGCCGTTTTTGATCCGCGACACAATCGCCCCATGCTGACCATCAACAAGCTCATTCCCGGCGGCCGCGGTTTGGCCGCGGTGCTGATCAAACGCGCCGCGCAGGTCGAACTCGACTGGGACGTGCGGCAAAAAAGTCGCTTCGATGCCACCGACTCGCTGGGCCGCAGGCTGGGCGTGTTCCTGCCGCGCGGCACCGCCGTCCGGGGTGGCGATGTACTGGTGGCCGAGGACGGCTCGCTGATCCGCGCGCTGGCTGCCCCGCAACCCGTGCTGGTGGTGCGCGCCTGCGCCGAGCACGGCACGCCTTTCGACCTGGTGCGCGCCGCCTACCACCTGGGCAACCGCCATGTGGCGCTGGAGCTCAAGCCCGACCACCTCAAGCTGGAGCCCGACCATGTGCTGGCCGACATGCTGCGCCAGCAGCACCTGATCGTCAGCGACGCGGTCGAGGCCTTCGAGCCCGAGGGCGGCGCCTACGGGTCGGGTGGCCACGGCCATGGCCATGGCCAAGGGCATGACGACGCGCATGACGACGCGCATGACCACGCGCATGATCACGCACCTGATCACGCGCATGCCCAGGCTGCGGTCCAGCGCCGCCCGATCGCGATACCGGTGCGGGCCGCTGCCGCCGCGCCGGCCCATGTGCACGGTCCGGGCTGTGGCCATGACCACGGCCACGATGACAGCCACGGCCACAGCCACGACAAGGCCCACGGCCCGGCGCACCACCCGCCACACCACCCGCCACACGACCCGTCGCACGACCCGGCGCACAAGCCCTGACCGGCCATGCCCCGTGTACGGCGTGCGCCACAACCGCTGCCCGCCAGCGCCCTGCTGCAGCTGATCTGGCTGGCCTCGCCGGCCTTGCCGGTGGGCGGTTTCAGCTACTCCGAGGGCCTGGAATCGGCCATCGACGGGGGTCAGGTCAGGGACGAGGCCAGCGCCGGCCGCTGGCTGCGCGACCAGCTTGCCCTCAGCCTGCAGCGCGCCGAGTTGCCGCTGCTGGCCAGCGCCTTCAAGGCCTGGCAGCGTGCCGACAGCGCGCAAATCGCCGAGCGCATCACCGAACTCAACCGCTGGTCGGTGCTGACCCGCGAATCGCGCGAGATGCGCCAACAGACCGAGCAGATGGGCCGGTCGATGACCGAATGGCTGCGCCAGCGCCGGCCCGACGACGCCCGCGTGCCGCTGCTGGCCGCGCTGCGACCTGCCCCAACCTGGCCCGTGGCCTTTGCGCTGGCCGCAGCCACCACCGGCGCACCGCTGCGCGAGGTGCTGCTGGCCTTTGGCTTTGGCTGGGCCGAAAACATGGTGCAGGCCTCGCTCAAATCCGTGCCCCTGGGCCAGAGCGCCGGCCAGCGCCTGCTGGCCAGCCTGGCCGACGCCCTGCCCGCCGCGGTGGACGCCGCCATCGCCACCGCAGCCGCCGGTGACGGCGCTCGGCAGAACCTGGCGCCGATGCTGGCCATCACCTCGGCACGGCACGAGGCGCAGTACTCGCGCCTGTTCCGCAGCTGACCGCCGCTGCGCCATGAACCCTGCTTGCCCCCAGACAACCGCCACCGAAAGCCCGCCATGACCGCGCTGCACCACATCCCTGGCCGCACCAAAAAACTGCCCCCGTTGCGCGTCGGCGTGGGTGGGCCGGTGGGGTCGGGCAAGACCACGCTGGTCGAGATGCTGTGCAAGACCATGCGCGACCGCTGGGACCTGGTGGTGGTCACCAACGACATCTACACCAAGGAAGACCAGCGCCTGCTCACCGTGGCCGGTGCGCTGGCGCCCGAGCGCATCATGGGCGTGGAGACCGGCGGCTGCCCGCACACCGCCATCCGCGAGGACGCGTCGATCAACCTGGAGGCGGTGGACCGCATGCTGGAGAAGTTTCCGGACGCCGACATCGTCTTCATCGAGTCCGGCGGCGACAACCTGGCCGCCACCTTCAGCCCCGAGTTGTCCGACCTGACGATCTACGTCATCGACGTGGCTGCCGGCGAGAAGATCCCGCGCAAGGGCGGCCCCGGCATCACCAAGAGCGACCTGTTCGTGATCAACAAGACCGACCTGGCGCCCTATGTCGGCGCCAGCCTGGACGTGATGGCCGCCGACACCCGCCGGATGCGGCCCGACCACGCCGGGCGCCGGCCGTTTGTCATGAGCAACCTCAAGACCCGCGAGGGCCTGGCCGAGGTGGTGGCCTTCATCGAGCGGCGCGGGCTGATGGTCGAAGGCTGATCGGCTGCGACGGGGCGGCGGCGGCGGCGAGGCTGCCGGCCAGGGCCGCACCAGCCGCACCAACCGCAACAGCCGCACCAGCCGCACCAGCCGCACCAACCGCAACAGCCGCACCGGCTGCATCAGCCGCTGCGGCGGCATCGGCGGCATCACGCGCGAGTTCGGCGCGGTCACGCAGGTAGCGGACGCCCGGCGCCAGCGCCTGGCGCCAATAGACCGCCAACTGCTGGCGCTGCTCGGGCTGGCGGCATTCGTCATCAAACGACGCCAACCCGCCATCGGGGCTGCCACACACCGTGACGACCAGCGATTCGAGAAACGGCGCGTAAAAGCGCGGCGGGATCGCGGCATGGGTGGCCGCAATGCGGCTGAGCAGGTTGGGCTCGACGCTGGCGTCTTGCTGTTTGGCAAACGCAAACAGCAGCAGCACCGCCTGTTTGAGCATGCTGTGCTGGCGCTGCCAGTCGACCCCACCGAAGCGCTGGAACGCCGGTGCGGCATCGGGGCAGCGGGCCAGGAAGTCGGCATAAAAGTGCTTGAAAAACGCGGTGTCGAAGGCGGGGTTCTGCGCGCAGCGCCGGTAGCTGTCGCGCGCGATCACCAGGCCCAGGTCGTCGTGCAGATCGGCTTCGGCCAGCACGTCGTCCAGGCGGGCATGGCGCTGGCCCGCATCGATCGCAGCCATCCGGGCCACCAATTTCACGATGCGTTCCGGGCACAGCGGCCGCACCAACGCGATTGACGGCAGCTCGGCAAACGCGGCGCGGCCCAGCGTCAGCAGTGCCGCCGGATCGGCCACCCGCAAGGGCCGCTCGCCGGTGGCCATCTCATAGGCCAGCAGGCCCAGCATGTACTGGTCGGTCAGCCGCGGGTTGACGGCCTCGAACTGCTCGCTGAACTGGTCAGGCACCAGGTAGGCCAGGTCCTCCTGGTCGGCCTCGGCGGGCGCCCGGCCTTGCTTGCGGGCGCTGGCCAGCCGGCCGACCAGGGCCTGCACCGACTTGAACTCGCGCAAGCGGTCCCGCCTGCGGCCGATCGGCAGGATGAACGGCTCGTTGTCCTCGTCGAGCATGATGTTCGATGGCTTGAGGTTGCCGTAGACGATGCCCTTGGCATGGGCCCGCGCCATCGCCGCCACCAGCCGCACAAACACCTGCCTCAGGGTCTGCACCGACATCGCGCTGCCGCGCTCGCCAGCGCTGCGCAGGCCGCGCAGTTCTTGCAGCACGGCTTGCAGCGAGCGGCCCCGCACCAGCTGCATCACGCAATAGGCGGTGCTCTGCTCGCGGGCGGCGTCGTAGATGTTGATGAAGTTGGGCTCCTCCGACGCCCGGACCGCGTCCGTCACGTCGTTCATGAAGGACAGGCGCTGGGCCGGGTCTTTGAGCACCTTGATCGCCACCAGTCGGTTGAGCACCGGGTCGCGGGCCTGGTAGACCGACGCCAGGTTGCCCTCGCCAATGCGGTGCTGCACCTCGTAGCGGCCCTCCACCAGCCGCGCGAGGTCGGCGCCGTGGTGGTCCAGCGCCAACCGCAACTCGTCGTGCACCTGCCGGGACAAGGCCTGCAGCGTGGCCGCAGGGCATCCTTGCGGCGTGTCGGGCAGCATCCCGCCCAGGCCGGTGGCGCATTGCAGGGCCACCAGGTCGGCGCGCTGGGATTGCAGGGCCTCCAGGCTGATGCCGACCGGGATCCACACCACCCGCAGGCGGCCGGTGGCGGCACGCTTGAGGATCTGCGGGTATTCGCGGTCGTTGATGAATTTCGAGGCCAGGAAGTTCTTGCTGACCAGCAGCACCGCCACCGCTGAGCTTTGCAGCCGCTGGTCGATCTCGGACTGCCAGGCATCGCCAGCCCGAATGCGGGTGTCGGTCCAGACCTGCGCCAAGCCCAGCGTGGTGGGCACGTCGTCGGCAAACAGCTGTTGGCGCCAACCGGCATCGTGGTGGCTGTAGCTGACAAAGATCTGGGGCGACGGTCGGTTGGACATGGCGAACCTCGTTCTGCGCCGCTGGGGCCGTGGTGCAGGGCCGGGCGCGGCAGTCAAGACGGTGCACACTCTAGGCCCAAGCCGCGGCGGCGTCATCCACCGCCGGGCCAGGGCACGGGCCGTGCCAACATCGGCTCTCTGTCCCCACGCCCACCGTGCCACGGCCTGCCCGCCCGCCCGACGCCCTAGAGACCCCCATGCTGATCAACTGCGTTGCCTACCGCGACGGCGCCAAGCTCGCCGACATCGCCACCGAAGACATCAGCGACTACATCAGCCAGCCCGGCTGCTTTGTGTGGGTGGCCCTGCGGGACGCGAGTGACACCGAGCTGGCCCATATGCAGCAGGAGTTCGGCCTGCACGACCTGGCGGTCGAGGACGCCCGCCACGGCCACCAGCGGCCCAAGATCGAGGAGTACGGCAACTCGGTGTTTGCCGTGCTGCACCTGCTGGAGCTGACCCCCACCGACGAGCTGCGGCTGGGCGAGGTCAACGTGTTTGCTGGCAGCAACTACGTGCTGTCCGTGCGCAACAGCAGCACCCAGGGCTTTTTGGGGGTGCGCGAGCGCTGCGAGCGCGAGCCCACGCTGCTGCGCCAGGGTTCGAGCTTTGTGCTTTACGCGCTGATGGACGCGGTGGTGGACCGCTACTTTCCGCTGGTCGACACGCTCGAATCCGAGCTGGAAACCATCGAGGACCAGATTTTCGACCGCGGTGCCGGCCGCGCCAATATCGAGCGGCTCTACCAGCTCAAGCACAAGGTCACGGTGCTGCGCCATGCGGTGTCACCACTGCTGGACGCCGTGGGCAAGCTCTACGGCGGCCGGGTGCCCAGCGTGTGCCTGGCCAGCACCGACTACTTTCGCGACATCGCCGACCACCTGGCCCGGCTGCAGACCGCCATCGACACCATCCGCGACACGATCGGCACGGCGATCCAGGTCAATCTGTCGATGGTCACGATCGAGGAGAGCGAGGTCACCAAGCGGCTGGCCGCCTGGGCCGGCATCTTTGCGGTGGCCACCTTCTTTGTCGGTGTCTGGGGCATGAACTTCAAGCACATGCCGGAGCTGGAGCAGCCCTGGGCCTACCCGGCCGCACTCGGCCTGATCGCCGCCACCTGCGGCGCCATGTACTGGCGCTTCAAGCGGGTGGGCTGGCTGTAGCGGGTGGCGCACCGAAGCGCCGCCGCCCAACGGCAAAAACCCGTCAAACCGAGGCCGGCTTGAGCCTTGCCACCGGGATGCTTGACCCTCATCATGCTATTGCGAATCATTCTTGTTAATATCAAGAAATCTCAGTCGCATCCGCAAAGGCTTGCCATGTTGTCACCCCGCTTCATCCGCACCCGTACCCACACGCTCACCCACATCCATACCCACACCCAAGCCCGCACCCACGCCCGCACCCGCCGCGCCACGCTCGCCCTGTTGGGTCTGCTCGGTCTGGCCGCGCTGCCGGCCGCCGTGCAGGCGCAGGCGCAGGCCAATGTGCTCAACCTCTACTCGGCCCGCCATTACCAGACCGACGAGGCGCTGTACGCCAACTTCACCAAGTCCACCGGCATCAAGATCAACCGGCTTGACGGCAAGGAAGAAGAGCTGGTCGAGCGCATCCGCAACGAAGGCACGGCCAGCCCGGCCGACGTGCTGATCACGGTGGACGCGGCCCGGCTGGAGGCGGCCGACAGCCTGGGCCTGTTCCAGCCCATCAAGAGCAAGGTCCTGGACGAGCGTATCCCGGCCGGGCTGCGCACACCCAACTGGGTCGCGTTTTCAACCCGGGCGCGGGTGATCGTCTACAACAAGGCCGCCGTCAAGCCAGGCCAGGTGCAAAGCTACGCCGACCTGGCCGCGCCGGCGATGAAGGGCCAGGTCTGCATGCGCTCGGGCAGCCACC
>JBKJKU010000346.1:0-10331 GCA_046597355.1 Aquabacterium sp. | reverse complement strand
TGGCTGGCCCAGGGAACGATCTATCCCGACGTGATCGAGTCCGGCGGCGCCAAGAGCAAGAAGGCCGTGACGATCAAGAGCCACCACAACGTGGGCGGCCTGCCCGCAACGTTGGGTTTGAAGCTGCTGGAGCCGTTGCGCGACCTGTTCAAGGACGAGGTGCGTGAGCTGGGCGTGGCGCTGGGCCTGCCGCACGGCATGGTCTACCGCCATCCGTTCCCCGGGCCGGGCCTCGGCGTGCGCATCCTGGGCGAGGTCAAACCCGAATTCGCCGACCTGCTGCGCCGCGCCGACCACATCTTCATTGAAGAGCTGCACCGCGAGATCGACCCGGTCACCGGCAAGAGCTGGTATGCGCTGACCAGCCAGGCCTTTGCCGTGTTCCTGCCGATCAAGAGCGTGGGCGTGATGGGCGACGGCCGCACCTACGAGTACGTGGTGGCGCTGCGGGCGGTGCAAACCAGTGATTTCATGACCGCCGACTGGGCAGAACTGCCCTACGCTCTGCTCAAGCGTGTGTCCGGCCGCATCATCAACGAGGTGCGCGGCATCAACCGGGTGACTTACGACGTCAGCAGCAAGCCACCGGCCACGATCGAGTGGGAATGAGGGCGCTGGCGCCCCGCTCGCAACACTGAACCAGACCACATCGGAGACAGACATGTTCAAGCAGTTCATCGTCACGGCGATAGCCATCGCCGCGGTTCAAGCCGCCACCGTTCAATCCGCTGCCGCGCAGCCGCTGCCGGTTGCAGCACCCGACAGCGTGGGCATGTCGGCGCAACGCCTGGCCAACATCGACATGTTTTTCAAGGGCGAGATCGACAAGCAGCGTGTGCCCGGTGCGGTGGTGGCCATTGCGCGTAACGGCAAGCTCGTCTACTTCAAGGCCTTTGGCATGGCCGATGCGGCCAAGGGTGTGCCGATGCAGACGGACACGATTTTTCAGCTGGCGTCGATGACCAAGATCCAGGCCGCTGTGGGTGCGCTGGCTTTGACGGAACAGGGCAGGTTGCCGCTGCAAAGCAAGCTGACGGATTACTTTCCGGCCTTCGGCACGATGCAAGTGGGTGTGCCCAGTGCTGATGGCAAGTTCACGCTGGAGCCGCAAAAACGCCCGATCCTGATCCACGACCTGTTCCGTCATACCTCAGGCATCACCTACGGTGGCCGGCCCGATGGCAGCAGCGCCATCGCCGCGCTTTGGCCCAGCGGCGGCGCGGCCCAAAGCATGGGCACTGCGGCTGAATTTACCAACGCCATCGCCAAGCTGTCGCTGGTCTATCAACCGGGAACGGTGTTCGAGTACGGCCTGTCGTTCGATGTGCTGGGTGCGGTGGTCGAGAAGATCACCGGCAAATCGCTTGGCCGGCACCTTTCGGACACGGTGTGGACGCCGCTGAAGATGGGTGACACCACCTTTCGCCCCACCGACGCGCAAATGGCCCGCGTGGCGCGCGCTTTCCCGAACAACCCGCTGGATGGCAAGCCGCAATCGATCTTGGCGATCCAGCGCGCACCCAGCTTTGATTGCGCCGGCGCCTGCGCCTTTGGCAGCATGGCCGACTACATCCGCTTTGGGCAGATGCTGCTCAACGGCGGCAGCCTGGAAGGCGCACAGGTGTTGAGCCCGGCATTTGTGCAACTGATGACCAGCAACCACCTGGGCGCCGGCATCAACAACCGGGTGGCCGCTGTCGAGCCGCACCGCGACGGCTATGGTTTTGGCCTCGGCGTGGCCGTGCGGTTGCAGCCCGGTCTTGCCGCCGTGCCCGGCAACCCTGGCGAATTCAGCTGGAACGGCGCCAACGGCACTGGTTTCTTCTGCGACCCGAAAGAACAGCTTGTGGTGGCCTTCGGCACCGCGGCGCCGGGTGAATTGCGCAAGTACTACCGCGAACAGGTGCAGGACCTGGTCTACGGTGCGCTGAGCCGTTGAGCAAATTCGGCGGCGGCCGGTAGGGCCGCGTTGCTTTGCCTGCATCGCGACCCGTCCCGCGGCCGCCACAGCGGGGCGACTTCCGGCGTCGGTGATGGATCCTGGCGGTGATTTCGGGGATGCCCGACAGCCGTCTGCCCGACTGCCGATGGCTCAAGCCGAGCCGGCTCGGCACTCGTCAAGCAGTGCCTGAAGCTCCTCGGGATCGAACGGTTTGCTCAGGCACCGGGCGCGGGCACCCCAGGCACGCAAACCCTCCCGCATCGGGTAGCCGGTGCAGAAAACCACCCACAGGTCAGGCCGATCTTTCTGCAAGCGTCGGGCGAGTTCTGTGCCTGGCATGGCGGGCAGGCCCACGTCGGTGATCAAAATATCGAAGCGCCGCTGCGCAAACTCAACCTCGGCATGATCTGCGCTTGCGCAGGCGACGACAGACATGCCTTCTTCTTCTAACATCAGATGGATGACCTCTCGAACGTCCGCGTTGTCTTCAACGTAAAGAATGTTCATGGGCGTCCAGACTGCATAAACCAAGGATCCTGATTATTCGGTGTTTCAAGCTGAGCGGTCGGCGGTCTTGTCAATGAATGGAGTACACGACATGGCACTGGATCGCTTGCGCGATGAAACCCGGGATTTGCATCAACACGTGGAGCGGGCGCTCGACATGGATGCGGTATGTGCCGATTTGAGCGCTTACCGTGGCTTTTTATCCCGTGCGCTGGGCTATTACACGCCGATCGAAATGCTGCTGGCGCGGTTTGCCTGGCAAGCTGCCGGACTCGAGTTCACGCCGCGTCGCAAGGTGCCACTGCTGCTTGCCGACCTGCGCGCTCTTGGTGTCGATACGACCCAGCAGGATCACGGCCGCTGCAAGGCGCTTCCCGTGCCGGTGTCGATCGCCGGTGCGTTCGGCGTGATGTACGTGCTTGAGGGCGCCACGCTCGGCGGCCAGCTGATGCTGAGAAAGGTCCAGGCCGGGCTTGGCTTGTCGCCGACCCAGGGCGCTGCCTTTCACCACGGGTATGGCTTCGAGAATGGCTCGCAATGGCACGCATTCCGGGCCTGCGCCGAGCGGCACCTGGTCGATCCGACGCACTGCGACGAGGCCGTGCAGCTGGCGCGCCAGACTTTCGAAACCTACGGTGCCTGGATGACGGCCGGACGCGCGCCGGCGCAATCCTCGGCGGACGAACTCGAAGGGTGGCACGCATGAGCACGGTCACCGACATGCCGAATCCGGACGCGCCCTCGCGCGCCGCAGGCCTGCCGTTTCCCTACAGTGTCAAACGGCACGGCGTCAGTCTCAGCAACTGCGACGACGAACCTGTGCGGACGCCGGGTTGCATCCAGGGCCACGGACTGATGCTGGCGCTGAACCCGGCCGGTTTTGTGGTCACCCAGGCAAGCGAAAACTGGCCGGATTGGAACGGCCTCCCGCTCGGGTCGATGCTGGGGCAAACGCTGGCGCAGGTGCTTGGACAGGCTGAAGCCGAGCGTGTCGCCGTCCTGCTCGCCAGTGAATTGCTCGAAGGCAACCCGCTCTATGCACTGACCACCCGGCTTGCTGCTGGCCCGAAGGCCGGTGTGGCGCTCGATCTCAGCATCCATCTGGCTGACGGCGTGCTGATCGCCGAACTCGAGCCGACCGGCCGCGACAACGCGCCGCCGACAACGGCTGGCGACTACTACTCGATGGTCAAGCAGACGCTGGTGCGGCTCAAGGCGGCAGCATCACTGGCCGATTTTTGTGCGGTCGCGGCGGCCGAGGTGCGGCGCATCACGCGGCTCGACCGGGTGATGGTCTACCGTTTCCATGCCGACGACACCGGCGAGGTGCTCGCCGATGCGCACCGCGACGACCTGCATTCCTGGTTAGGCCTGCGCTACCCGGCCACCGATATCCCGAAGCCTGCCCGCGAGATCTTCAAGCGCATCGGTGTGCGGCCGCTGCCCGATGTCGATGTCGCGCTGTGCGAGATGGTGCCCTTGCTCAACCCGGTGACCGGTCGCCCGCTCGACATGACCCATTGCGCGCTGCGCGGCCCGTCGGTCATGTACACCGAGTACCTGCGCAACATGGGCGTGGCAGCGACGCTGACGATGCCGATTTTGCGAGCTGGCCAACTCTGGGGCCTGATCGCCTGCCATCACCTGGCGCCGGTCGACATGACCTTCCCGGTGCGCGCGGCGGCGGAGTTCATGGCGCAGATGGTGTCGCTCGAGATCGCTGCGGCCGAGGGGCGCGAGCATGTCCAATACCGGCTCGACCTGGATGCCGCGCACTATGTCGCGCTGGCCCGTGCCTCGAGCGAGGCACGCGTGGGCGCGTTGACCGAGGGACACACCGGCTTGCTCGCGGGCATTCGCGCTGGCGGCGTCGCGGTCTCGGAGCAAGGGCGCTGGTCGATGGCCGGCAGCACGCCGGAGCCCCCCGAGCTCGATGCGCTGTGCCGCTGGTTGAGGCAAAGCGTCGACCTGCCCGGCGACGGTCGGCCGGTTGTCGCGCTCGATGCGTTGTCCGCGCACTTCCCCGAGGCGGCCGGTTGGGCGCCGCTGGCCGCAGGCTTGCTTGCCATCCCGATCTCGCAGCACTTGCACGGCGACTGGGTGCTCTGGTTCCGCCCCGAGCAGGTGCAAACCTTCAAATGGGGCGGCAATCCCAATGACAAACCCACGGTCGCCGGCCCCCACGGCGCGCGCCTGACGCCGCGCAAAAGCTTCGAGATCTGGCAAGAAGAAGCCCGCGGGCGTTCGGCACCCTGGCTGCCGGTCGAGCTTGACGCGGCGTTGAAGCTGCGCGTGCTGCTGCGCGACGTGGTCATCGGCCGCGCCGAGCAGCTGGCGGTTCTCAACACCGACCTCGTTCGCAGCAACGATGAACTCGATGCGTTTGCCTACGTTGCCGGACATGACCTGAAGGAGCCGCTGCGCGGTATCCATAAGCATGCGCACCAGCTGCTGCAAGATGCCGAGGCCAGCCATGCGGGCGGCAACCAAAGCCGCGCACGGCTCGACGCCATGTTGCGCCTGACCGTGCGCATGGATGGCCTGCTCGACGCACTTTTGCACTTTTCGCGGGTCGGGCGCCTGTCCATGGACCGGGAAGAGGTGCACCTCGACGAGTTGCTGGCCGATGCGGTGGACTCTCTGGGTGCCCGTCTTGAAGACGGCCGCGTCGAGATTCGGGTGCCGCGTCCTCTGCCTGTGGTGCGATGTGACCGTGTGCGCACGCGCGAGATCTTTGCCAACCTGGTGGCCAATGCGGCCAAGTACAACGACAAGGCCGAGCGCTGGATCGAAGTGGGCTTCCTCGACCCCATCGAGACACCAACGCCTGCCGATCGCTGGGGTGTTGCGGCGCGGCTCGCGGGTGAGCGTGTCTTGTACGTGCGCGACAACGGTATCGGCATCGAGGATCGCCACCGCGACCGGGTGTTCATGATGTTCAAGCGGCTCCATGCGCGCGATGCGTTCGGCGGCGGCAGCGGAGCCGGTCTCGCGATTGCCAAGAAGCTCGTCGAGCAGCACCGGGGCGCGATCTGGTTCGAGTCGGTTGCGGGCGTTGGCACCACCTTCTTTTTTACCCTCGGGAATGTCGAGGTTCGGGCTGCCGATGACTGAATTTGACGTCTTCCGAGCCCGGCCCATCCTGGTGGTGGAAGACTCCGATGATGATTTCGACACCGTGCTCGAAGCGGCGCGCCTGGCGCAGGTCCGAAACCGGATCATGCGCGCCGACACGGCAGAGGCGGGCCGCGCCCTGCTGGCCGGACAGGTTGCGAATCCGTTCGCCTTTGTGTTGCTTGATTGCAGCTTGCCGGGCGAAGGCGGCCTGGCTTTCTTGCAGGCGTTGCGATCCAGCCCAACCACCGCACTGTTGCCTGCCGTGGTCTTCACGGCCAGCATCAACCCGCGCGACCGCGATGCTTTTTATGCGGCCGGCGCCAATGCCTATCATGTGAAGAAGGTCGCCTTCGCCGACTGCCTGGCGGCGCTTGAATCGATTTTTCGCTATTGGTTGTCCAGCGCGGTGCTGCCCGATCCGGGCGCTCTGGCTTGGGGTTGCGGCCTGAAGGCATGAGCGCCGACGCCCTCGCCAGCTGGCACATCCTGTTGGTCGACGACAACGCCGTTGACCGCGCTGAATCAAAAGCGGCCCTGATCAACGGCTCATCGCGCCGCTATTTTTTCAGCGAAGCTGCGTCGGCCGATGAAGCCTCGGCGCTCTGCGCGGCCACGCCGGCTTTCGACTGCATGGTGCTCGATATCGAGCTGCCAGACGGTGACGCCCTCGACGTCCTCGCCCGGTTGCCTCGCGACGCGGATGGCATGCTGCGCACGCCGGTCGTGATCCTGACGGTCGGCGCCGAGCCCGCCAAGCTGCGCGCCTTGGTGCGCGCCGGCGCCCAGGACTACGTGGGCAAGGCCTGGCTTGGCCGGGAGAGCCTGACCCGCGCCGTCGAGAGCACGGTGGAGCGGCATGCGATGCAGCGTGACCTGAACCGTCTCCACAACCGGCAACAACTCATGGCCGAGCGTGCAAGCACAGCGCGCGAACATGAACCCGAGGCCTTGCTGGCGCTCTTCAAACGCGCAGGCGCACTGCTCGACGCCGATCTCCAGTACCACTGCCTGGAGGACTTGCACCTTGGTCTGGCCGATGTCGCCGGCGTTGCGATGCAAACGGCCGTTGGCATCGATGCCGATTCAGTCGCGGCTGTTGCGGCGGCCTGTGCAGAGGAATCGGTTCGTTTTCGATCGGATGCCGACGGCAGCTCAGCAGCCGTTGACCACGGCCTGGCGCCGTTGCCCACGGTTGCTGAACTGCTGAAGGGAATGGGCGCGCGCGCATTCCTGCAACACCGGATCGTCGCTGCGGGAACGCTGATCGCCACGCTGCATTTCGCCTCGCGCAACCGCGACGAGTTCAGCCGGTCCGACATCGATTTCATTTCTGCGGTAGGTCGCCAGCTGGGTGAATCGAGCGAGCGCGCCCGGTTTGAAGCCCAGCTGCGCGCCAGCGAAGCCTTCAACAGCAGCCTGCTCGACAGCATTTCCGATTGCGTCAAGGTGCTTGGTATCGATGGACGGATTCAATACCTCAACGAGAACGGCAGGCGCTTGCTCGACATCGGTGCCTTGGACACTGTGACCCGGTTCAAATGGTCGACGTTGTGGCCCGAGCTGGCGCGTCCCGGGATCGACGCGGCTGTTGCTGCCGCAATCCAGGGGCTGCCCGGCGCGATCGAGGGCGACTGCCCCACCTTTTCGGGCACGGTGAAGTGGTGGGAGGTGAGCCTGAGTCCGATCCGCGACGCGGCTTCGAACACGGTCAGCCGGGTACTCGTCATCTCGCGCGACATGACCGCGCGCAGGGCGGATACCCAAGCGCTGCAGCAGAGCCGTGTGCAACTGCTCGCCCGCGAGCATGAGCTGCGCACACTGACCGACAACGCGCCGGACCTGATGACCCGGTTTGACCGCAACGGCCGACACGTGTTCGTCAACGCGGCTGTAACCCGCGTGACTGGCGCGCTGCCGTCCGAGGTTATCGGCAAGACCCAGCACGATTTGGGCATGTCGCCCGAGGGCTGCATCATTTGGGACAAGGCGCTGCGGGGTGTGTTCGACAGTGGTGCGCCGCATGAATTTGAGTTCGAGTTCGAGGGGCCGCTGGGCCTGCGGCAGTACCTGACGCGCCTCGTCGCCGAACCCAGCGAGACCGGCGCTGTGCATCAGGTTCTCGGCGTGACACACGATGTGACCGACCGAAAGCACAATGAGCGCATGCGCGAGCAACTGCTCGAGGCCGAGCGCGCAGCGCGGCTCGAGAGCGAGCGCATCGCGCTCGTCAAGGACGAATTCTTCGGCACCCTGAGCCACGAGTTGCGCACGCCGATCGCCGCTATCGTGGGTTGGGCCAACATCCTCAAGCGACCGGCGGTGGATGCCGAGACCCTGCGCCGGGGCATTGATGTGATTGCCCGCAACGGCAAGATGCAGGCCCGCCTGATCGACGACCTGCTCGACATGAACCGCATTGTCTCGGGCAAGTTGAAAATGGAGATGGACCTGGTCGACATCGGCGCAGTAGCCGCCTCGGTGATCGACTCGCTGCGCCCATCCGCCGAATTGAAGGGTGTGGGGCTGGCGCTCAAGCGCAGCCAGCGCGCCGCGGCGCAAGTTCGTGGTGACGCGGCCCGGTTGCAGCAGGTTGTCTCGAATCTGCTGGGCAATGCGATCAAGTTCACGCCCGCAGGCGGCACGGTGACGGTGGCTACCGATGTTCTGACCGATGGCTCGGTGACGTTGTCGGTCCAAGACACCGGCATGGGCATCGACCCACAGTTCCTGAATTTTCTGTTCGACCGGTTCAGCCAGGCCAACGGCTCGGCAGCGCGCGAGCATGGCGGTCTTGGCCTCGGCCTGTCGATCGTGCGCCACCTGGTCGAGTTGCATGGCGGTACGGTGACGGGCCACAGCGAAGGCGCCGGCCGCGGTGCGCTGTTTGTCGTGACCTTGCCAGGCGCCACCAATGGGGCTGCGGAAAGCACCGAATCGCCCCGGTCCTTTGAGCCGCCGACGCCGGTGCCAGAGCCCGTGCAGACAGCGACTCACTTTGCCCCATGGGTTCCAGAAGGCGAACACGCGCTGCAGGGCATCACCGTGCTGCTCGTCGATGACCAGCCCGACGTGCTTGAGCTGGTCCGCCGCCTGCTGGCTGAATGCGGTGCCGAGGTGAAGGTTGCCACGTCGGGCGCGGACGCGCTCGCAATGCTCAAGGTCACGCAGCCTGATATTTTGCTCAGCGACATCGGCATGCCCGGCATGGACGGCTACCAGTTGATTGCGCAGGTGCGTGGTGTTCTTTCGCTGGGCGCGGCGGCGCTGCCGGCGGTCGCCCTGACGGCGTTCACCCGTTTGCAAGACCGGTCTCGTGCAATCGAGGCCGGCTTCCAGGCACATCTCGAGAAGCCGATCGAGCCGTCGCTGCTCATCCAGACGGTGCGCAAACTGACCGCTGTCGCTGCGCCCCGAGCAGTCCGCGAGGGTGGATAGCGTACGGTTGACCTTGCCCCCGATGTCGAATTCCTTCGACAACCTGCCCCATTGACAAGGTTGTCTAGGACGATGCCAAGCTGGCACCCGTCGGGGTAGTGCCGGCAGCGCTTGCCGGCAGGTCATGGGCGCCCGCAACTGTCCCGCAACCTTCCCGTGACCGCCTGATCGACGAAAAAAAGCCAGCACGCTGGCTGGCCTGGAGGCTTTTCACCGGCGGCCGCCAGTGACGGCCGGGCGCTGGTGCGGGCTTATGCCCCTGGCGCTGTCACTTTGACGCCGCTCCGCTGGCGGGCGCTGCGGCTGCTGGCGCAGCCGTCATGGTCGCAGCGGCAGACGCCGGTGCCAACGTGGCAGCGGGCGCCACCACCGCTGGCGCGACCACCGCAACCGGCGCGGCGACCGGCGCCTTGCCGGCGTGCACCCCCCCACTGGGCATCGGCAGCAGCGGCACGATCAGCAGCGCCACGATGTTGATGATCTTGATCAGCGGGTTGATGGCCGGGCCGGCGGTGTCCTTGTACGGGTCGCCCACGGTGTCGCCCGTGACGGCGGCCTTGTGGGTGTCGCTGCCTTTGCCGCCAAAGTGGCCGTCTTCGATGTACTTCTTGGCGTTGTCCCAGGCGCCACCGCCGGTACACATGCTGATCGCGACAAACAGGCCGGTCACGATCGTGCCCATCAGCAGGCCACCCAGCGCCGCAGCGCCCAGCGTCAGGCCGACCACCACCGGCACCACCACCGGCAGCAGCGACGGCACGATCATCTCTTTGATGGCAGCGCTGGTCAGCATGTCCACCGCCGCGCTGTAGTCGGGCTTGCGCTGGCCGGCCATGATCTGGCCGTCGGCAAACTGGCGCCGCACCTCGACCACCACCGACCCGGCAGCGCGGCCCACGGCCTCCATGGCCATGGCGCCGAACAGGTAGGGGATCAGGCCGCCGATGAACAGGCCGATGATGACCTTGGGGTCGCTCAGGTCGAACGAGATCGAGAAGCCCCGGCCTTCCAGCGAGTGGGTGTAGTCGGCGAACAGCACCAATGCGGCCAGACCGGCCGAGCCGATGGCGTAGCCCTTGGTCACGGCCTTGGTGGTGTTGCCGACGGCGTCCAGCGGGTCGGTCACGTCGCGCACGGATTTGGGCAGCTCGGCCATCTCGGCAATGCCGCCGGCGTTGTCGGTGATTGGGCCGTAGGCGTCGAGTGCTACCACGATGCCGGCCATGCTGAGCATGGCGGTGGCGGCGGTGGCGATGCCGTACAGGCCGGCCAGTTTGAAGGCCACCCAGATGGCAATACAGACAAAAATCACAGGCCAGGCTGTTGAGCG
>JBKJKU010000340.1:0-14560 GCA_046597355.1 Aquabacterium sp. | reverse complement strand
TGTGCCACCCACGCAGACGTAAAAAAGCCCATCGCAATGGACGGGCTTCAAAAACATTCTGGTGGCCTGGGGCGGAATCGAACCACCGACACGCGGATTTTCAATCCGCTGCTCTACCAACTGAGCTACCAGGCCAACAGCCAAATATTGTAGCCCGAAATCTGGCGCCCGCTGACAGCGCGCAGGCTGGGCCTACAGCCCGCCCCGCTTGCTGCGGGCCAGGTCAACGCCCAGTTGCTTGAGCTTGCGGTACAGGTGGGTGCGCTCCAGGCCGGTCTTCTCGGCCACGCGGGTCATCGAGCCGTTTTCCTTGGCCAGGTGAAACTCGAAGTAGCTCTTCTCGAACGCGTCCCGGGCCTCGCGCAGCGGCCGGTCCAGGTCGAAGTTCTGCTCTGCCTGTGGGCCCAGTGGTGCAGCAGCCAGCGCGCCGCCGCTGGCGTCGAAATTGACGCCGACGTCATCGGGTGTCAGTGAGTCGGTGCGTGCGTTGCCGTTCAACACGCCGGTGCCTGCAGCCAGCGCTGCAACTGCCAACCGCGGCACCGGGCGCACCAGCGCTTGCTCGACCGCGCGCAGCAATTTTTGCAACGTGATCGGCTTTTCCAGAAAGGCCGTGGCGCCGAACTTGGTGGCTTCGACTGCCGTGTCGATGGTGCCGTGTCCGCTCATCATGATCACTGGCATGCTGAGCAGCCCGGCAGCGCCCCATTCCTTGAGCAGCGTGATGCCGTCCACGTCGGGCATCCAGATGTCGAGCAGCACCAGATCGGGCCTCAGGCGTGCACGCGCCAGACGGGCTTGCGCGGCGTTTTCGGCCAGCTCAATCGTGTGGCCTTCGTCAGACAGGATCTCCGACAGCAGGCCGCGGATGCCCAGTTCATCGTCAACCACAAGAATCGTTGCCATGCGTGCTCACTGCTCCCGCGCTGCGGCATCGGCCGCGGCGGGGGTGGGGTCTAGGGTCCGGGCAAGTGCCGGCATGTCGGGGGCGGTGTGTAGGGCAGGCGGTTGAGCGGTCTGCTGAGCGATTGCGGCGAAGCGCGAAAATGATATCGAAACCTGGGCGCCCAGTACCGGGCCATCGGGCTCACTGCCCGCCGGTGCACCCTCTGGCGACGGGTCTCGGCGGTTGACGATACGCACCCGGGCGCCATGTTCGTCGGCAATCTTCTTGACCACCGCCAGACCCAGGCCGGTGCCTTTGCTCTTGGTGGTGACGTAGGGCTCGAATGCGCGCTTGAGCACTTTGTCACCAAATCCAGAGCCATTGTCGCTGACCTTGAGCCGTACGGCGCGCAGCTCGCCGTGGTCGTTGCGGGCGGCCTCGGTGATGACCTGCACCAGGCCGTCGGGCCGATCGGCGACGGCGTCCATGGCGTTTTGCACGAGGTTGTGGATGACCTGCCGCAGCTGGGTGGTGTCGCCTTCGATCGCGGGCAGTTGGTCCGCCAGCAGCGCCTGCAGCTGGCCCTGCTCTTGTGCCGACGCATACAGGCCCAGCACATCGACCACCAGCGCGTTCAGGTTCAGCGGCGTCAGGCGGGCGGCAGGCAGGCGGGCGTAGTCGCGAAACTCGTCAACCAGCTGCTTCATGGCCTGGACCTGGGCCACGATGGTGGCCACCGAGCGGCTGAGCATGGCGCGGTCAGGCTCAGCCATCTTGGCGGCCAGCTTGTGCTCCAGCCGCTCGGCCGACAGCTGGATCGGCGTGAGCGGGTTCTTGATCTCGTGGGCCAGGCGGCGCGCCACCTCGGCCCAGGCCACGCTGCGCTGGCCCGAGACGACCTCGGTGATGTCGTCGAACACCAGCAGCCGGGCCTCCCCCGGCAAGGTGGCACCACGCAGCAGCAGATTGAGGGTTTCACCCTTGCCGAGCTGCAGCTCGAACGCGTCCTGCCAGTGGTCGCGCTCGCCGTCCTCGGGGCTGGTGCGGTGCAGTTCGCTGCGCTGCCAGACCGCGGCTGAAAACTCGGCCAGTCCCGGCACCTCGTCGAGGCTGCGGCCGCGGTAGGCACTCAGCGGCTGGCGCAGGATACGGGTGGCGCCCGGGTTGACGGTGTCGATCAGGCCGCTTTTATCAAACACGATCACGCCAGCGCTCAGGCTGTCCAGGATGGTCTGCAGCCGGGTGCGCGCGGCCTCCATCTGTGCCACGCCGCGCTGCACCTGGGCCCGGGCGTCGGACAGCTGCTCGGTCATCTGGGCAAACGAGCGTGTCAGCCCGCCCAGCTCATCGCGCGAGGCAAAGATCGGTTTGGCGGTCAAGTCGCCCTCGGCGACCTGGCGCACGCCGTCGGCCACCAGCAGCAGCGGCCGCACTATCTGGTTGCCCAACATCACCGCCAGCAGCAGCGCGCCCAGCACGGCCAGCACCAGCGCAAGGGTGAGCGTGCCGATGTACATCCTGCGCAGGCCGTCGCGCGCCAGTGCCCGTTTCTGGTACTCACGGTAGGCGGCTTGCACCGCCAGTGCGTTGTCCACCAGCGCGTCGGGCACCGGCTGCACCAGCATCAGGAAGCGGTCTTCCGCCGCGCCGGCCAGGCTGATGTCGGTGTTGGGCACCTGAGCGATGGCGCGTACCCGGGCGCTGGCGCGGGCGCCGGGCGGTGGCTCGTCATCCAGGCCTTCGAGCAAGCCAACGCTGCGCTGTTGGCGCACCTGGCGCAGCTGGGCGGCAGACGGTCGTTCAGGCATCAGGCTGGCGTTGCTGCCGCCGGCACTGGCCAGCACCTGGCCAGAGGCGCCCAGCAGCACGGCGTCGCGCACGTCGAGCTGCGAGCGGATGCGTTCCAGCGCCAGCGGGCCGATCGGCGCCCGGGTGTCCGGCAGGCGGGGATCGCCGGCGCGTGGCTCTTGCTGGCGTTCATCGGCCAGGCGCTCGGCGGCGGTGCGGGCCTTGGTGGACAGGTCCGCGGCCAATGCGTCCAGCGTGCCGCGGCCCAGCGCCAGCCCGGCGTCCAGCGCGCCGGCCACCTGAACGTCGAACCAGGTGTCGATGCTGCGGGTGACAAACTGGTAGGACACGCCGTAGATCAGCAGTCCGGGCACGACGCCCACCAGCGCAAAGATGCCGGCCAGCTTGGCCAGCAACCGGCTGCCAAACTTGCCGCGCCGCAGGCGGGTCAGCAGCCGCAGGCCGGCCAGCCCGATCACCAGCATCAGCGCCACGGCCACGGCCACGTTGACCCAGAACAGCCAGACGAAGTGGCGTTCGGCCACGCCACCCCGGGTCGACAGCGCCAGCACGAATGCCAGCACCAGCGACGCACCCAGCACCGCCACCGACGACACCAGCAAAGCCCAGCGCGCGGATTTGCTTACAGCCATCACCCGCCCGCCGGGATCAGTGGGCGCCCTATTGCAGGGGGCTGGCGGGCGGCAGCCGGGGGGGTCATTCGATGCGCAGCGTGCGTTCGACGACGAGCTTCCAGTCGCCGCCCAGATCGATCTGCATCGGCTGCGGCAGCTGGCTGTTGTCCAGCCTGAAGCTGAAGTCGACGTAATAGCGCTCGCCGGCTTCCAGCTTCTCACCCTCCAGCAGACGCCAGCCGCTGACCCGGGACAACGGCGCCAGCGCCTCGGCCAGGGTCGGGTAACTTTGCGACAGGCCGCCCACCAGGCTGACCCGCCAGCTGCCGGTCAACGGCTGGTAGGCCACCCGCCAGCTGCGCGAGACACGGGTGATGCGCTCGTCACGCCAGTACCACCGGTTGCGGAACACCACCGTGCTGGCGACAAAGTACATCGGCACACCGCGCTGCAGCGCGTCTTCAATGGCCGTGCCCAGTGTCAGCCGGGTGTTGAACTCCAGCGTCAGCTCGGCGTCACGGCGCTCCAGCTTGAGCGATTTGAGCTCGACACTCTGGGCGTGTGCCAGCGGTGTACCCAACGCCATCAGCAGCGCCATCAACAGCGCGACCACCGGGCTCAACCCCCGGCGCCCTGGGCCCAAGGCGCCACCGACCCGGCGGAGGATGCGCAGCAGCGGCAAATGCAGAAACACGCGGCGCATCGGTGGCTGAAATCAGGGTTTGTGGATCAGTGCGTAGTAAAAGCCGTCGCCGGCGGAGGTGCTGGGGGACTGGCCGACCGGAGATGCTGGATTGTCCGGCAGACACAGCAGGTGGCCGGGCGATGCCGGGTCCAGTCGGGGTGGCTCGGGGGCATGGCGTTGCAAAAAAGCGTCGATCTGCCGCTGGCCCTCGGCCTTGAAGATCGAGCAGGTGGCGTACAGCAGCCGGCCGCCCGGGGCCAGCAGCGGCCAGAGTGCGTCCAGCAACCCGCGCTGGATCTTGGCCAGCGCATGGATGTCGTCGGCCCGGCGCAGCCAGCGCACGTCGGGGTGGCGGCGCACGATACCCGATGCCGTGCAGGGGGCGTCGAGCAAGATGGCATCGAACGGCCGGCCGTCCCACCATTGGGCCACCAGGCTGGCATCGGCGGCCTGCAGGGTGACACGGCTGCCTGCGGCGGGCAGGTGCAAGCGGGTCAAGGTGTCTTGCACCCGCAGCAGGCGGCGGGCGTCACTGTCCAGCGCCAGCAGGTCGATATCTGCCAGCTCCAGCAGGTGCGCGGTCTTGCCGCCGGGCGCGGCGCAGGCGTCCAGCACCCGGGCACCGGCGCGCAACGGCGGGATGCCGGTGGCGCCGCCGCCCAGCAGCAGCGCCGCCGCCCGTTGGGCCGACAGGTCTTGCACCGACACCTCCCCGTCGGCAAAACCGGGCAACGCAGTGACACCGCAGGGGCTGTGCAGCACCACCGCCTGGCCGCTGATCAGTGGGTCTTGCAGCACGCTGGCGGGTCGGCCCGCTTCGGCCAGTCGCCTGAGGTAGGCGGCGGCGTCACCGCGACGGGCGTTGGCCCGCAGCACCATGGGCGGATGGCGGTTGGCCGCGGCCAGCAGGGCCACCCACTGCGCCGGCCAATCCTGCCGCACCTGTTCTATCCACCACAGCGGATGGTTGTGCACGGCCACCGGGCTGCGCTGGGCCTGGGCCACCAGGGCCGTGCGCTCGCGCAGAAAGCGGCGCAGCACGGCGTTGACAAAATTGGCCGCCATCGGGGTGCGTGCCCGGGCGCTGGTTACCGCCTGATCGACCAGGGTGTGCTCGGCATACGGCGGTGCGTCGTCGCCCGGCCACAGCAGAGCCAGCGCCGTGACCAGCAGCGAGGACACCGCCGGTGGCGGCGTCTTGGGCGCCATCAGCGCCAGGGCCGCCTCGGCACCCCCCAGCGCCCGCAGCACCTGAAAGCTCAGTGCCTGGGTGCCGCCGCGCAACGCCGGTGGACAAGCGGCCAGTACTTCGGTGAGCGAGCGGCCGGACCGCACCGCCGCCACCGCGTCGGCGGTCTGGCCGAGCAGACGGGACAGCGGCGGCGAGACCTCATGCATCGACATTGACCCAGTCTATCCCCTGGGCTGCGCCGGTCTGGTGCGGTCGGCACAATCATAAAGTCACAAGTTGCCGTCCCTGCCACAGGCCTTTCCCGCTCAAAACGGCCCATACTCCACCGCCATGTCGGATACCCACACCCTCTTTCGCAGCGAAGCCGAGCTGGCCGCCCTGCCGGCCAGCGAACGCATCCGCTACCGGCTGGTGCATGCCAAGGCCCGCTACCACGCCAACGACAATATCGCCGAGCATGTGCGCCCCGGCGAGCTGACCGAGCTGAAGGCCGAGGTGCAGGCCAATATGCAGAAAGTGCTGGAGGCGCTGGTGATCGACACCGCCAGCGACCACAACACCCACGAGACCGCCAAACGGGTGGCCAAGATGTTTGTCGAGGAGGTGTTTCGCGGCCGCTACGTGGCGATGCCCGCGGTCACCGAGTTCCCCAACTTCTCGCGCCTGAACGAGCTGATGATCGTTGGCCCGATCACCGTGCGCAGCGCCTGCTCGCACCATTTGTGCCCGATCCTGGGCCGGGTCTGGATCGGTATCCTGCCCAACGAGCACTCCAACCTGATCGGCCTGAGCAAATACGCCCGGGTCTGCGATTGGGTGATGAGCCGGCCGCAGATCCAGGAAGAGGCGGTGGTGATGCTGGCCGATGCGCTGCAAGAGCGCGTCAAGCCCGATGGCTTGGCCATCGTGATGGAGGCCGACCACTTCTGCATGCACTGGCGCGGCGTCAAGGACAACGACACCGCCATGACCAACAGCATGATGCGCGGCGCCTTCTTGAAAGACCCGAACCTGCGGCGCGAGTTCTTGTCGCTGCTGTCGAAGAAAAACACGGGCTGACCGCCGCAACCCCTGATCTGGAGAAGCTTTGATGCTGGTAAGACTGATGTACGCGAGCCGAACCACCCCCGCGGTGGACCAGGACGCACTGGCAGGTATCTTGCGCCAGTCCAAGGACAACAACCCGGCGCTGGGCATCACCGGGCTGCTGTGCCATTGCGGCACCAGCGGCATCTTCATGCAGGTGCTCGAAGGCGGGCGCTCGGCGGTGAACCGGCTGTACCTGAAGATTGCGGCCGACCCCCGCCACACCGATGTGGAGGTGCTGGACTATGCCGAGATCAACGAACGCCGTTTTGCCGGCTGGACGATGGGCCAGATCAACATGTCGCGGCTGAACCCGGGGCTGCTGTTGAAATATTCGGCCACGCCGGCGCTGGACCCGTACTCGGTGTCGGGCAAGGTGTCGCTGGCGATGTTTGACGAGTTGGTGGCCACGGCCAGCATCATGGGCGAGCGCGGCTGACAGGGTGGCAAGCCCGCAAGCGGCTTGCCAACTGCGTCCGTCCTACAAACGCCCAGCGTGGCTGAAGCCAAACAGCGAGCCCAGCAAGCGCGTCGGAAACTGCTGGGTGGCGGCGTTGTACGCCCTGCCGGCATCGTTGAACATCTGGCGCGCAAACACCAGGCGCGGCGGCAGGTCGCGCAACACGGCCAGGGGCGCTTGCACGGCGGGGTCGGCCCGCAGCGCGGCTTGCTGCTCAATCAGCGCAACCAGCCGCACCATCACCGCGGCGAGCACGGCGTCGGCCTTGCTCAGGTCGGCAACGGTGTCCTGCGCCACCGGGCGGCGGCGCAGGGCGTCGGTGGCCGCCAGCACCTGCACCTGGGCCGCGGCCACGGCATCGACCGCTGCGGTTTCGCTGGTCAGCGGCTCGGCCACCGCCGCCAGCAGCGCGGACAAGGCCTGGGCGCGGGCGCTCAGGGCCAGTTCGACCTGTGCCCAGGCGACCAGGATGGCGGCGCGCAGCGCGGTGATGCGGTTGTAGACGCCCAGCATCCACAGGCCCAGCACCGCCAGCAGACCCAGCCAGTACAGCGCGCTGTTGCTCAGCATGCTGCGGTCCAGGCCTTGAAACCGGCGGCGCGCAGCGCACAGGCCGGGCAGGTGCCGCACCCAAAGCCCCAGGGGTGGCGCGCGCCGCGGTTGCCCAGGTAGCAGGTGTGGGTGCTCTCCACCACGAGATCGGTCAAGGCTTGGCCGCCGAGTTGCGCGGTCAAGGCCCAGGTCTGTGCCTTGCTCAGCCACATCAGCGGTGTCTCGACCACCATCGGCGTATCCAGGCCCAGCGACAAGGCCACTTGCATCGCCTTGAGCGTGTTGTCGCGGCAGTCGGGGTAGCCCGAATAATCCGTCTCGCACATGCCGCCCACCAGCACGCTGGCGCCACGCCGGTAGGCCAGCGCGGCGGCAAACGTCAAAAACAGCAGGTTGCGGCCGGGCACAAAGGTATTGGGCAGGCCGTTGGCCTGCAACGCGATGGCGCGCTCGCTGGTCAGCGCGCTGTCGGAGAGTTGCGCCAGCAGGCGCAAATCCAGCAGGTGGTCGTCACCCAGACGTTCTGCCCAGTGCGGAAAGGCCTTCTGCAACTCGGCGCGCACGGTGACCCGGCAGTCCAGCTCGATGTGGTGGCGCTGGCCGTAGTCGAAACCCACGGTCTCGACCCGGGCGTAGCGGTCCAGTGCCCAGGCCAGACAGGCGGTGGAGTCCTGGCCGCCGGAGAACAGCACCAGGGCTGTCCTGGCATCCTGTGGCTGGCGGGCAGCAGGCGTCAAGTCCTGACCTCACCCTGGCCCAGCACCACCCACTTCAGCGAGGTCAACCCCTCCAGCCCGACCGGGCCACGGGCATGGAACTTGTCGGTCGAGATGCCGATCTCGGCACCCAGGCCGTACTCGAAGCCGTCGGCAAAACGGGTGCTGGCGTTCACCATCACGCTGGCCGAATCGACCTCGCGCAAGAAGCGCATCGCGTTCGGGTGGTTGGTGGTCAGGATCGCGTCGGTGTGGTGCGAGCTGTAGCGGTTGATGTGGCCCATCGCCTCGTCCAGGCTGGCAACCAGCTTGATGCTGATGATCGGCGCCAGGTACTCCTCTGACCAGTCGGCTTCGGTGGCCGGCAGCAGGTCGGCGCCCGCGTCGGTGGGCAGCGCGGCGGTCAGGATCGCCAGCGCCGCCGCATCACAGCGCATCTGCACGCCCTTGGCAGCAAACACGGCGCCGATGCGGGGCAAAAAGGCCACGGCTTGATCCCGGTGCACCAGCAGCGACTCGGCTGCGTTGCAGGGGCTGTACTTCTGGGTCTTGGCGTTGTCGGTGATGGCCAGGGCCTGCGCCAGATCGACCTCGGCATCGATGTAGACATGGCAGTTGCCGTCCAGGTGCTTGATCACCGGCACCTTGGCCTCGGCGCTGATGCGCTCGATCAGGCCCTTGCCGCCCCGGGGGATGATCACGTCCACGTACTGCGGCAGGGTGATCAGCTGGCCCACCGCGGCGCGGTCGGTGGCTTGCACCAGTTGCACCGCGTCGGCCGGCAAGTCGGCCTCGACCAGGGCGGCCTGCACCAGCGCCCACAGCGCCAGGTTGCTGTGCAGCGCCTCAGACCCGCCACGCAGGATGGCGGCGTTGCCGCTCTTGATGGCCAGCGACGCGGCCTCGATGGTGACGTTGGGCCGGCTTTCGTAAATCATGCCAAACACGCCCAGCGGCACCCGCATCTGGCCCACGCTGATGCCCGACGGCTGGCGCTTGACGCCGCTGATCTCGCCCACCGGGTCGGGCATGGCGGCGAGTTGCTCGCAGCCCTCGGCCACGGTGTCGATCACGGCGGGGCTGAGTTTGAGGCGGTCTACCAGCGGCGCGGCCAGGCCGGCGACGCGGGCGGCGTCCAGGTCTTGCGCGTTGGCCAGCGCCAGCGGCTCGCCCGCAGCGCGCAGGCGGCGGGCCAGCGCCCGCAGTGCCCGGTTTTTGGCGGCGGTGGGCGCAGCGGCCATCACGCTGGCGGCTGCACGCGCCGCAATGCCCACATGGGCCATGTAGGCGGGGATGTCGGATGGGGTCATGGGCTGGATTTTCCCAGATCAGACCGGCGCTGTCGCGCGGACCGGCCCGGTGCCCAGGCAGAATCCAAGCTCTGTCGCTCCAAGGAACCTGCCGTGCGCCTGCCGCCTCTGCTGCTGTCCACCCTGCTGCTGGCCATCGGCCTGGTTGCCTGTGATGCGCAACGCATCGAGAAGCTCGAAGAAGGGCTGTCCACCGAAGCCGATGTGCGCAGGCAGTTTGGTGAGCCGGTCACGGTGACCGAAAAAGTCGACGGCTCAAAAGTGATGGCGTACCCACGCCAGCTCGAGGGCGAGACCAGTTACCTGATCACGATCGGTGCTGACGGCAAGATGACGTCACTGCGCCAGTTGCTGACGCCCACCAACTTTGCCCGGGTGCAGCCGGGCCAGTCGCAAAACGAGGTGCGTGCGCTGTTGGGCCCGCCGGCCAAGACGCACCAGTTTGCGCTCAAGCCTGACGAGGAGATCTGGGACTGGCGTTTCAGGGACGGCCAGTCGCGCAAGGTGTTTTCGGTGACCTTCGGGCCCGACAAGGCGGTGCTGCGCAGCGCCATCGGCGACGACCCGCGCGACACCCTTCCGGGCGGCTGAGGCGGTGCCGCGCCCGTCCCGCGCCGCGCCGTGCGCCGGCCGCGCGGTGCGGCACCCGCAGCATCAGGCGCTCAACCCAGCCAGGCCAGCAGCGCCAGCCACAGCGGCGCGGTGAGCGCAAAACCCAGCGTGGACAGCACGATCGCGGTGGTGGTTTCGGCCTCTTGCGACCGGTAGCGTTGCGCAAAGATCAGCGCATTGCTGCCGCTGGGCAGCGCGGCCATCACCACCACCACCTGCAGCGGCAGGCCGCTCAGCCCGAAGCCCCAGTGCGCCACAGTCAGCACCAGCGCCGGCAGGCCCAACAGCTTGAGCAGCGCCAGCCCCAGCGCGGCCCGCACCGCGCCCGCCACCGTCTTGCCGGCGGTGTAGGCCAGCGTGATGCCGATCAGCACCAGGCACAGCGGCGCCACCGCGGTGCCCAGCAGTTGCAGGGTTTCGTCCAGCACGCCCGGCAGCGGCCAGCCGGTGGTGTGCCAGACCAGCCCGGCCAGCACCGGCAGCACGACGGGATGGATCAAGGTGTTGCGCACGGTCTGGCGCAGCGTGCGCAGCAGGCCGGCGGTGGCCTCATGCTGGGCCCGGGCGCGGGCCAGGTCCAGCTCGACCAGCACGGTCAGGGGGGTCAGCAATACCAGCGCATGCAGGCTGACGAGTGCGATGTGGATGCCCAGCCCAGCCTCGCCAAACAGCGCCGCCGCCATCGGGATACCGACCTGCACCGAGTTGCCAAACACCACGGTGATGGCCTGGGTGGCCGGCGCGGCGGCGGCGCGTTCACCCGCCTCCAGGTCGCTGGCCACCGCGCCGCGCCGCCGCCAGCGTGCCACGCCGTACACCGCCAGCAGCATCCCCAGCACCGGCACAAAAAACGCCACCACCGTGGCCCAGGGCAGGCCGGCCATGTCCAGCCGCGCGGTGGTGCGGAACAGCAGCGCCGGCACGAAAATATAGAACGCCGCATTGCCCAGCAGCCGCGCCGGGTCGATACCGCCCGCGGGCTCACCCAGCCAGCGCAGGCGCCCGGCCACCCAGCCCAGCGCGACGGTGCAAAAAATGGCCAGCAGCTTGTTGACGACGATCAGTGACATCACCCGACCCTCAGGCGCTGGCGGTGTCGCTGTGCAGTCTCGCGGCTGCCGGCGTTCATTCGGCGCCCGGCAACACCGGCTGCGCCAGCCACGTGGCCCGCTGAGCCCCGGGCAGGGCAATCCGTACTGGCTTGCGGCGCGTGCTGTCGCCCCGCAGCAGGGTCACGGCGGGCCTTGCCTGGCTCCACGCTTCAGGCAACGCGCTTGCGCGCCGCGGCCTTCTTGGCGGGCGCTTTCTTCGCCACCACGCTCCGGGCCACGGTTTTCTTGGCCGCCACCTTCTTGGCCGGGGCGCGGGCCGCAGCGCGCACATACGGCGCGGCAGCCGCGCCGGCGCCCTCGGCAGCGGGCGCACCGGCGGCCGTCTTGGCCCCCGGCTTGGCCACGCGCGGTGCAAATTCGAAGGTCACCTTGCCCTCTTTCTCGTCCCACACCAGCATCGCCTTGAACTTGCGCTTGGTGCGGTTGGAGACAAACCCCTCCAATTGGTCGGTCTTGCCGATGGCCAAGAGCTTGGTCACCTGCTCATGCGACACCGGTTGGGTCAGGATGATCTTGCCGGTCTTGAAGTCGCAGGTAATCGGTGCACTGACCGCATGCTGGCAGGCGTAGTTGCTGCCGTGCTCATAGACATGGCCCTTGCACTTGGGGCAGGCGCCAAACGACGGCTGGCCCGTGAAGTCGATCGCAATCGCCTCACCGTCGGCGCCCTTGGCATCGTCGCCAAAGTCGAACTCAAGCTTCCAGTTCTTGATCTCGTCGTCGCGCACCAGCTTCAACTCGGCACTGAACGGCCAGCCCGCCTTGGACCGAAACCCCTCCAGCGGCCCGATCTTGTGCTCGGTCAGAAAGGTCTCGACCTCGCGCAGCTCAAAACTGCGGCCGGCGGGGATCTTGGTCATCGAGAAGCCACAACCCTCGGCCGAGCCCGAATCGGAACCGACGCAAGTGAAGCGTCGGTAGTTCTCCCGGACCACGCCGCCGCAATTCGGGCAGGGCGCGGCCAGGGTGGCGTAGTCGCCGGGGATGGTGTCGCGGTCGTACTCCTTGGCTTTGCGCACGATGCGCTCGGCCATCGCCGCGATGTCCTGCATGAAGGCCTCGCGGCTGAGGCGGCCATGCTCCATCTCGGCCAGCTGGTGCTCCCAGTTGCCGGTCAGCTCGGGCTTGGTCAAATCCTCGATCGCCAGCCCGCGCAGCAGCGTCATCAACTGGAAGGCCTTGGCGGTGGGGCAGAGCTCGCGGCCCTCGCGCAGGATGTATTTTTCGGCAATCAGGCCCTCGATCACCTGGGCCCGGGTGGCGGGTGTGCCCAGGCCTTTTTCAGCCATGGCCTCGCGCAACTCGTCGTCGTCGATCAGCTTGCCGGCGCCCTCCATCGCGCTGAGCAAGGTGGCCTCGGTGTAGCGGGCCGGTGGCTTGGTCTTGAGGGCATTGACCGCAACATGCTCATTGACCACCGCCTCATTCGGCAACACCGGCACCAGGTTGGCGTCTTCGTCCTGCGCCTCCTTGCCGTACACCGCCAGCCAGCCCGGGTTGACCAGCACCTTGCCGTTGGTCTGGAAGTGGTGCCCCGCCACCTGCGTGATGCGGGTGGTGACCATGAACTCGGCCGACGGGTAGAACACCGCAATGAAGCGCTTGACCACCATGTCGTAGAGCTTGGCCTCGATCTCGGACAGGCTCTTGGGCGCTTGCAGCGTCGGGATGATGGCAAAGTGGTCCGACACCTTGGCGTTGTCAAAGACCCGCTTGGTGGGCCTGATGTAGCCGTCCTTCAAGCCCTTGCGGGCATGCTGGGCCAGCTCGCGCAGCGGGCCGGGCAGGTCCTCGCTGGCGATCATCTGGAAGGTCTGCTTGACGGTGTCCACGTAGTCTTCGGGCAGCGCGCGCGAGTCGGTTCGCGGGTAGGTCAGCACCTTGTGCTTCTCGTACAGCGCCTGGGCCAGGCCCAGCGTGGTCTTGGCCGAGAAACCAAAGCGGCTGTTGGCCTCGCGCTGCAGCGTGGTCAGGTCGTACAGCAGCGGGCTGGCCGAGCTGCTGGGCTTGGCTTCTTCGGTGACGCTGCCGGTCTTGCCCAGCACCGCGTCGCGGATGGCGTTGGCGTCATGTTCGTTCCACAGCCGGTCGGCGCGGCGGTCGGGGTCGGGCAGGGCGTCGACAGCATTGCCCCCGATCGCCCCGGGTGCCGGACCCTTCTTGAACTTCGGGTCGAACCACTTGCCCTCGTAGTCGCCCGCAGCCGCAGCAAAGCCGGCCTTGATCTCCCAGTAGTCGCGGGAGACGTGCTTGCGGATCTTCTCCTCGCGCTCGACCATGATCGACAGCGTGGGCGTCTGCACCCGGCCCACCGTTGTCAGGAAGAAGCCGCCGTCGCGCGAATTGAAGGCCGTCATCGCCCGCGTGCCGTTGATGCCGACCAGCCAGTCGGCCTCGCTGCGGCTGCGCGCGGCGTCGGCCAGGCCCAGCATCTGCTTGTCGCTGCGCAAATGCTCGAAGCCGTCGCGGATCGCCTGCGGCGTCATGCTCTGCAGCCAGAGGCGGCGGATCGGCTTGTCGAGCTTGGTTTTCAGGTTGTCCGCGTACTGCACGATCAGCCGGAAGATCAGCTCACCCTCGCGGCCCGCGTCGCAGGCGTTGATCAGGTCGCCCACGTCTTTGCGCTTGACCAACTTGACCAGCGCATTGAGCCGGCTCTTGGCCTTGTCGATCGGCGCCAGGTCGAAATGCGGCGGCACCACCGGCAGGTTGGCAAAGCTCCACTTGCCACGCTTGACGTCGTACTCCTCCGGCGCGGTGATTTCCACCAGGTGGCCGACCGCCGAGCTGACGACATAGCGCTCGTTCTCGAAATGGTCTTCGTGTTTTTCAAACTTGCCGGCGGTGGTGGTCAGCGCGCGCACGATGTCTTGGGCCACGCTGGGCTTCTCGGCAATGATCAGGGTCTTGCTCATGGGTCGGGTCGAATCCTTTGGGTGGGCGCAAGTGGGCACGGGCCGTGCCTACAATCCGCCGCTCATCTCGCGCGCGCTTGCACAGGTGCACACGCGCGCGCTCACATGGTTTCACTGTACCCAATGAAAGCCACCGTGCAAGCCACCGTCCGCAAGACCGCCAACACGCGACCGGCGCCAGCCCCGTTGGCGCAGGATGCCGCCAGCACCGCTGCACCCGCGCCGGGCACACCCGTGCGCGGCCGGCGGCTGCAGGTGCGCAAGAGCGGCGTGCACGGCAAGGGCGTGTTTGCAGTGCAGCCGATCCGCAAGGGTGAGGCCTTCATCGAGTACATCGGCGAGGTGATCGGCTGGCCCGAGGCGCTGCGCCGCCATCCGCACGACCCCGACCAGCCCGACCACACGTTTTATTTCCACCTCGACGACGAGCGGGTGATCGACGGCCTGGTCGGCGGCAACGCCTCGCGCTGGATCAACCACGCCTGTGCGCCCAATTGCGAGGCAGAGGACGACACCGGCCGGGTCTGGTTGAAGGCCTTGCGCAACATCTTGGTCGGCGAGGAGTTGTTTTTCGACTACGGCCTGGTGATCGAGGAGCGCGTGATCGACGG
>JBKJKU010000337.1:0-5185 GCA_046597355.1 Aquabacterium sp. | reverse complement strand
GCGGGTGCTGCACCAGTTGCGTGATGCGGGCAACACCATCGTCGTGATCGAGCACAACCTGGACGTCATCAAGACCGCCGACTGGGTGATCGACATGGGCCCCGAAGGCGGCGCGGGTGGCGGCCAGGTGCTGGCAGCCGGCCCACCCGAGACTGTTGCGGCCTGCGAGGGCAGCCACACCGGGCGCTTTTTGAAGCTGCTGTTGGCGCAGGGCTGAGGCACCGGGTTGGCCGGCCCGTTCTGCGGAAGGGCCGTGCAGCCTGCCCTCGCGGACTGGCCCCACGGACAGTTGGCGGCCTACACTGCCGGCCAGCCCCAAGGAGCCTTGCCATGAGCCCTGCCGCCAGCCCGACGGTGATCCAGTACTTCTTCGCCCCGCAATCGCCCTGGGCCTACCTCGGCCACCAGCGGCTGCAAGACATTGCCGCTGCGGCCGGCGCCCGCATCGAGCTGCTGCCGGCCGACTACGGCCGCATCTTTCCGCAGTCTGGCGGCCTGCCGCTGCCCAAGCGGGCGCCGCAACGCCAGGCCTACCGGCTGGTCGAACTGGCCCGCTTCAGCCAGCACCTGGGCCTGCCGTTGAACCCGCAGCCCACGCACTTTCCGGTGCCCGGCGACGACGCAGCCCGGCTGATCATTGCCGTGCAGCAGCACGACGGCACGGCCGCCGCGATGGCGTTCACCGGGGCCCTGATGCGGGCGCTGTGGGCTCAAGACCGCCACATCGCCGACCCCGCCACACTGGCCGCGCTGCTGGCCGAGCAGGGCTTGTCGGCCCAGCGGCTGGACGATGCCCGCCTGCCAGCCGCGCAGCAGGCGTATGACGACCACACCGACCGCGCCATCGCGCTGGGCGTGTTTGGCGCGCCCAGCTATGCGGTCGAGGGTGAACTGTTCTGGGGCCAGGACCGGCTGGACTTCCTGCAACGGCGCTTGCAGACAGCCGACAGCGCCGCCTGACCGGCCGGCGCTTGCAGACAGCCGCCAACGCTGCCTGACCGGCCGGCGTCTGCCGACCGGCAGGCGCCGAGGCAAGCCGCCCTCCCGAGCGCCCGCTCAGCGTGGCTGGCTTGACGACGCCCAGGCTCGCCAAGCCGCGGCAACTTGTCGGGCCAGCCAGGGCGACACGCCATGAAAAAAGCCGGCTGAGCGCCGGCTTTCGGGTCTTGCGCACTGGGCGCGCAAGCGGGCGGGGCAACCAGCCCCGCCGGGCATCACTTCAGGTGCGAGTTGATCAGCTTGGTCATCTCGAACATCGACACCTGCGCCTGCTTGAAGATCTCCTTCAGCTTGGTATCGGCATTGATCATGGTGCGCTTTGCCGCGTCTTGCAGGTTGTGCTTCTTGATGTACTCCCACACCTTCTTGGTCACCTCGGTGCGCGGCACTGGCGTGGCACCAATGATCGCGGCCAGCGCGGGGCTGGGGGTCATGGCCTTCATGAAGGCGGCGTTGGGCGTGCGCTTGACGGCGGGTGCCGCCTTCTTGGCAGCGGCCTTGACGGCGACCTTCTTGGCCGGTGCTGCCGCAGCAGCCTTGACCGCGACCTTCTTGGCGGGAGCCGCCTTTTTGGCCGCAGCCACCTTCTTGGCGGCGGGCGCCTTCTTGGCCGGGGCGGCCTTTTTCGCAGTTGCCATTTTGATTCTCTCCATCAGGGGTTGTTGATGTGCAGCGGCTTGGGTCGAAGGCTACTTGAACCTGCGTTTCTCTCTGGGCCTCAGCGAGCGCAATGGTACTGCCAGCCACCCCCTTTCGAGAAGCTGTTTTCCCAGGTAAAACAGCGTTTCCACCCCGGTGAAACCCGCTTTTGTCGCCCGCATGCATCATTGCCGTGCCACTGCGGGGTTTGCAGGGCGCACCCAGGGCGGCCGCAGCCCGGCGCGCTGACCGCCAACGCTGCTGGCGACAAGCCCCTTGAGCTGCGCACAAAGCATCGCGCGGACGCACCTTCAGGCCACCGCAAACGCCGGCCCGAGCCCTGCGCAGCCGGCTGTATGCTTGCCAGATGAAACTCATCCTGCGTTGGTTGCTGCTGGCCGCCGCCCTGCTGCTGGTGGCCCATCTGTACCCCGGTGTCAGCGTCGCCAGCTTCGGCGCGGCGATGTGGGCGGCGTTGGTGCTGGGCCTGCTCAACACCCTGGTGCGGCCGCTGCTGGTGCTGCTGACCTTGCCGGTGACGGTGATCACGCTGGGCTTGTTCCTGTTCGTGATCAACGCGGCGATGTTCTGGTTTGCGGCCAAGCTGCTGAGCGGCCTCAGCGTGACCAGCTTCGGCGCAGCGCTGGTCGGCTCACTGATCTACAGCCTGTGCGGCATGGTGATCGATGTGGCGATGGAGCGCCTGTTTGGTCAAGACCGTCTGGGCTGAATGTGGGGGCTGAATGTGGGCGCTGAATGTGGGGGCTGACCGCTTGGGCAGTCCGACCCGGCTGCCCACCGGGACGACAAACCCCGGCCGGCTCAAGCGCCACTGATCCCCGCCTCAGCGGCCAGCGGCTGCCGGATCAATGGCCCAGTCGTCGGCCAGCCAGTGCCCGAGGCCGACGCGTGAACGGACCTCATTCGGGTGCTTCGCCACCGCGCTGACCGCTTTGCTTGCGCTGCTCGGCCACCAAGGTACGGCGCTGGGCCAGCAGGTCGCGCAGGCGGGCGTCGATCACCGAGGCTTCGATGAAATCGGTCCCCGCACCGCCCTTGCGGGCCAATTGCTGGCCCGCCCGCAGCCGGTCGATGGCGCCCGGCAGATTCCCCAGCGCGGCCTGGGATTCAGCCTCGGCCCGCAGCGCACGCAGCGGCTGGCCCTGGCGCTCAGCGGTCTGGGCCAGCACCTGCCAGGCCGAGGCGTCGTCACGGCGCTCGGCGACCCAGGTCTGCAGGGCCTCGGCACTGCTGCGCAAGGCGTCGGCGCTGCCATCGGCCAGCGCCAGCTCGGCCCGCAGAAGCAGGCCGGTGCGTGAGGGATCGGCGGTGCCACCCGCCCCGGCGTCACCGGCTTGCAGCGCCTGACGGGCCCGCGGCACGTCACCCCGGGCCAGCGCCAACTGGGTCTGCAAACCGGCCATGGCCCGGCGCGCAGCCGCATCGGACCGGTCGCTTGCCGGGCGGCTGCGCAGCAGCACCTGGGCGGCCGCAGCGGCCCGGTCGGCCCGGTCAAAATCGCGCAGCCGGCCCGATGCCAGCGCGCCGGTGTACAGCCCGACCACCCGGTCGTCCAGCGACAGCGAACCCATCGTGCCGCGGGCGTCCAGATCCTGCAGGCGGCGCCAGGCTTGTGCCGACGGGTCCATCAGCACCTTGGCACGGGCCTGCATCAGCAGGTGCATCAGCGGCGCAGGCGGCGGGACGGCGGCCCCGCCCAGCGCCTGCACCAGCTGCCGCGCCTCGCCGATACGGTCGATGGTCAGCGGATGGCTGCGCAGGTACGGGAACCCGCCGCTGTCGTTGAGCCGGCTGGACACGTCGAGCTTGTCGAACATGCCGGCCATGCCGGCCTGCGCAAAACCGGCCTCGCCCATCACGGCCAGGCCGGTGCGGTCGGCCTCGCGCTCCATGTCGCGCGAGAAGTTGAGCTGGGCCTGCGCCATCGCCGCCTGGCCGCCCACCACCGCAGCGTTGGCGGCGTCAACGCTGGACGAGCGGCTGGCGATCAGCAAGCCCAGCAGCATGGCAGCCAGCCCGAGCGAGCTGCTGCGCGAGTTGGCGGCCACGCTGCGGGCGATGTGACGCCGGGTGATGTGCGACAGCTCGTGCGCCAGCACCGACGCCAGCTCGTCGGGCGTGGCGGTCAGCGCCATCAGGCCCAGGTGCACGCCGATGTAGCCGCCCGGCAGCGCAAAGGCGTTGACCGCGCGGTCGCGCACCAGAAACGCCTCGTACGGAAACAACCGGTCGGTGTCGGCACCGATGTCGCCGCGGGCCCGGGCCGCCTGCACCAGCGGCTGCCACAGCGACAGCAGGTAGTCCAGCAGCTGCGGGTCGTCGAGGTAGTCGGGATCGCGCCGGATCTCGCGCATGATCTGCTCGCCGATCCGCTTTTCCTGGCTGAGGTTGAAGTCGTCCGACGCCGACTCGCCCAGCGCCGGCAGACGCACCTCACTGGGCGCCTGGGGCTGCGACTGGACCTGGGACTGGACCGGCAACGCGGCGCCCCACAGCAGGCTGACCGCCAGGCTCAGGCAGCCCAGACGCCGCCCAACGCACTGCTGGCGCCGCCGCCACGCGCGGCCGAACGGGGCGGGCGCCGGTGACAGCTGGGGGTTCGCTTGCGGGCTCAAAGGTCGCACGGGTTGGGGTGTGGGCAGGCGTTGGCGGATGACCGAAGTCGCATGACAGCAGCCCGGGCAGGGGGTTCGGGCGACGCCAAGGCCAAAGGTTCAATCTCCTATCATGCCCCCGCCACGTAACCCGCATGTTTCGCTACACCGTTGGCCACCGCCGCCCGCCGTAACGACCCGCACCCGAACCGCCGCCATGACCTCCCCACTCACCCATTTCGACCCGCACGGCCAGGCCCACATGGTGGACGTCGCCGCCAAGCCCGAGACCCACCGCAGCGCGCTGGCCGTCGGCAGCATCCACATGCAGCCGGCCACGCTGGCGCTGATCAGCCAGGGCAACGCCAAGAAGGGCGACGTGATCGGCATCGCCCGCATCGCCGCGATCCAGGCCGCCAAGCGCTGCGCCGAGCTGATCCCGCTGTGCCACCCGCTGCCGCTGACCCGCGTAGCGGTGGACTTCCAAATCGATAGCGCCGCCAGTGCGGTGCATATCCGCGTGCAGGCCGAGACCGTGGGCCGCACCGGCGTGGAGATGGAGGCGCTGACCGCCGTGCAGATCGGCCTGCTGACGATTTATGACATGTGCAAAGCCGCCGACCGCGGCATGGTGATGGGCGATATCCGGTTGGTCGAGAAGCACGGCGGCAAGTCGGGCGATTGGTCGGTTGCGGGCGCGGGTACGCCATCGGTTGCGCCGTCGGGTGGGGCCGGCGACGCGGCGGGCGGCCCCTAGCGCGACGGTGCGCTTGGCAGGTTCGGCGGCTGGCCGGCGCCATGTGCCAGTGCCGCCACCGCCGCCCGCGTCTCGATGAACTCGCGCCAGTCGTGCACCCGCAGCGGTGCCTGGCAGGGGAAGACCTGCACCGCGCCGCCCTGACAGGGCGCAAAAAAGGCGTCGGCGTCGGCAT
>JBKJKU010000070.1:0-3605 GCA_046597355.1 Aquabacterium sp. | reverse complement strand
GTGGCTGGCAACCAGAGACGGTCGCCAGCAAGTAATTTTTAAAGAGCTCCTTTGGTTGGCCGCAACCAACCAACTTTTTAGCCCTGCGCCTCATTCGGTCGCGGGGCTTTTTTTTGTTCGTTCGAGAGGGCAACGGATATTACTGTGGGAGCGGGCTTGCCGCTCCCACAGAAATTAGCGGTGATTTTCAGTCCTGAGCGTTTCCAGAATGGTTACGGTGGCTGTGGTCCCGGCACGCAAGCGGTTTTTGGCGGCATAGTCGGCGTCAATCTGAATCCGCACCGGCACCCGTTGCGCAAGTTTGACCCAGGTGTAACTGGGGTTGATATTGGCCAGCAGACGATTGCCGGGCAGGTTTTCCCTGTCGGCAATTGCAAATGCAATGCTTTGCACGGTGCCGCCGAACGATTCTCCGCTCATCAATTCAATCCTGACCCGATCGCCCTCCCCGATTCGCGGCAGCTTGGTTTCTTCGAAATAGCCGCTGACGTAAAACGAATCGCTGTCGACCAATGCCAGCAGTGCGCCCCCCGCTGTGGCGTAGTCACCCTGTCGGGTCAGCAGGTTGGTCACATAACCACTGACCGGGGCGATGACGCGGGTGCGTTGCAGGTCCAGTTCAGACTGAGTCAACGCCGCGACAGCCAATTGAACGTTAGCCCGCGCCAGCCCCAGATTGGCCTGGTTGCGCAGCAGTTCGGCCTGGGCCACCGCCACTTCGGTGCTGGATTTTTCCCATTCTTCCCCGGAAATCGCCAAACGCTGCTTGAGGGTGCGTCGTCGGCGTTCTTCGCTCTCACGCTGTTTGAGCTGCGCTTCGCTGGCGACGATGGTTGCTTCGGATTGACCAAGGGTGGCCTTGGAAACCTCAACGGAACGCTTGGCATGTTCTACCGCCAGTGTGTAGCGAGCCGGGTCGATCTCGAGCAGTAACTGGCCTTTTTCAACATGCTGGTTGTCCTGGACGCCAAGGCTGACGATGCGTCCCGATACATCCGCAGATAAAGTCACCACGTCGGCACGCACCCGTGCATCCCGGGTCCAGGGCGCGCGGGTGTAGTGTTCCCAGGCGAACCAGCCCAGCACAAAGGCGAGCAATACCACTGCAACAGTTGCGAGTCGGGAAAGGATTTTTTTCAAGGCATCAGGCTCCCATCACCAGGATCAGCATTGCGCACACGCAGGCGTACAACGCGCCCTCGAACAAGGCTTCGTGCCAGACGAAACGCAGCACGCCCAAGCGTCTCAACAACCAGTCCAGCAGCAGAAAAATCGGCAAGGCCAGCAGCAGGGCCTGGGCGATCGGCGGCAGGTAGACGCCACCTATTTCCAGATCAATGGGCAAGGGCCGGCACTCCTTCCGGTTCTTTGGCATCAAAGTATTGGCGATGTCGCTCCAGAAACGACACCACGATCAGCAGCGCCACGCGCATCCGAAACACCGACCACAGGTGTTCATGAACGACCAACTGCAAGTCGTCCATTTCATCACCCAAGGCGTGCAAGCGTCCGAGCAGCCGGTCAACATCAATTCGCGGGCGCCCGGCGATAAACCTGCCGGTCTCTCTGACCGAATCCTGCAAACGGTTTTGCTGCTCGGTCGTCAGCAACGTATTGCCTGGCCCCTGTTGCCTGAGCTGGTTTAACGCGACGCCCACCGCCATGCAACCGAGGCTGACTTCGAACAGCTCGCTGGACTGCTTGTCCTGGGTGGCCGGCAACAGGCCCAACATCATCGTCAGGCGATCAACCATGCGGCTTTCAAACGCGAATTGCTGCTCATCGGTGGCCGGCGTCTTCAGCAAGGTGTAGACCTGCTCGCAGTTTTCGTTGAACAGTCGCCGAATCCGCAAGGCGGGCCTGAATGGAAAGATCAACGCATAGACACTCAGTGCCAGCGAGGCGGCGCAGATATACGCGCCGGCAAACTCGAACCACTGGATGGCCGTGTTTTGGCCGACGCCCGCATTTTGCGGCCCCAGCAACAGCATGGTCGTCAGCCCAAGACCAATGCCTGTGCCGGTGGTTGGCGGACTGGACAGCCCCACCGCGACGGCGTACAGCAAGGGCGCTAACAACAAGGCGAGCAGCTCGAAGTCACTGATCATCGGAACCAGCAAGAACAGATAGAGCGCCGACACCACCAGTGCCAGCCCCAGTCCCCGGGCAAAACTCTGGGCGGCCAGCAACGGCCGGGGAAACGTCGCCATCAGCGAACAGAGAATCCCCACCACGATCATTCCTCCACGAGCCCCGTCCCAAGCGGTCTCGATCCAGATCAGACCGGCCACCATCAGCGCCGTAAAGGCGCGGATTGCGTTCATCGCCGCCAAAGTGAAGTCCAGATGCAGCGGGTTTTCCTGGCCGCGGAACACGCAACTGGCTTCACGTCCATCCTGGATCGCGTCGCTCAGCTCCAGGATCTGCCCCAGTTGCTCCAGCATCCGCGCCTGCTCCCAGCGCAGCGCCCAGGCCAGAGAACGCAACGTGGCAGGCATCGTCTCGGTGAGTTGCTCGGCCTTATAGGCCTGGTCATCGAAACGCTGTTGCAACGCCGTGAAATGATGTCGTGCCTCAGCCGACAACGTGCGCCCCTTCCCGGCCAACTCATCGAGAAAGGCCAATTCTTCGGCGCGCAAAAGCTGGATCTCTTCAGGCAAGTCGCCTTTCCAGCGCGCGGCCAGCAGTTCGCGCTGGTGTCGCAGCGCCGTCAGTCGTGAGGTCAGCAGCACCAATTGATTACCCAGCAATTGCACCAGGCCGTTGGCACTGCGTAAACGGGGAGCATCGAAGTACAAATGCCGTCGCAAACCCTCAAGGGCGCTTATATCCCCCAGCAATTGCATCTGCCTGCGGTGAAAATCAGCCTCGCTTTCCTCGGTTCGGATGACTGCTGCAGCGTGCGTCGCGAGCAGCTTGATGACTTGATCGATCTTGGCGAAATAGCTCCGGGCTACGGCCTCCGGGCGTGCGGTCAGAAGGCTGACGACGCAGACGCACGCTACCGCCAACAGCGTCTCGGTGACACGGGTGACGGCCAGCAAGAACGTGCCGTCCTGATCCGGCACCGCCAGCAACGCAACCACAACCGCGGTGTAACCGCTCAGGACAAAAGCCTGGGAACTGGTGTAACGCAACAAGGTGCCACCCGCAGTACACAGTGCCAGCCACAAACCCAGCGTAATAATGAAAGGAATCGGCGCCTGGGGAAAAATGGCCATGATCAACACCGCGACTGCCGCGCCCACAGTGGTGCCGATGACTTGGCCGAAACTGCGGGCCAGAGCCATGCCTCCCAATGGTTGGCTGACGATTACCACCGCCATGATTGACCACTTGGGCTGGTCGAGGTCGAACAGAAAGGCCAGGTACAGCGTCAGCAGCCCGGCCGCGATGGTTCTCAAGGCGAACAACAGCACCCCTTGCCCAGGGTTGATCATCGCCTTGAAGTACTTGAGCAGCGGTTGCATGGGAACACTCTTCGAGCCGTCTCCAGCAAGCGTAGTCACTGCTTCAGGGCTTCGACGGGTTTCAATGTCGACGTGACTTGTAGGCAAAATCGCCGGCATCGGACTGAGTCAGGGTTTGACTCACACGCCCACCTG
>JBKJKU010000188.1:0-16539 GCA_046597355.1 Aquabacterium sp. | reverse complement strand
CCGGCGCCGGGTGGCCTGCGGGCCGCCGTTGATCGAGGAGTGATGACGATGATGGGACTTCGCACAGGCCTGCGCATGGGCATCCGCACGGGCATCGATACGGGCCTGCACACAGGTGTGCACACGGCCGTCCGCACCGCCAGCGCCAAGCGTTTGGGCCGCGGCAGCCGGGCGCTGCTGGCGGCGGCAGCGGTGGCCGGCGCGCTGGCGCTGGTGGGCTGCGGCTCGACGGTCAAGCTCGACGAAACGCCGGTCGAGACCCGCACGCCGAATGCCGTGGGCACCGGCGCTGCGGCCAGCAACAACCCCGGTACGTCGGGCAGCAGCAGCGGCACCAACGCGCAATCGCAGGTGGCGACCGTCAACCTGCCGCCGGCTGGCGGCGCGGCGGGTGGTGCAGCCGGCTCGGCAGCCGCCGTCGGCAGGCTGGGCCGGCTGGTGTATTTCGACTTCGACAGCTTTGTCGTCAACGACGAGTTCCGCGGCCTGATCGACGGCCATGCCAAGGCGCTGGCGACCAACCGCGCCAAGCGCCTGGTGGTCGAGGGCCACACTGACGAGCGCGGTGGGCGGGAGTACAACCTGGCGCTGGGCCAAAAACGTGCCGAGGCGGTGGCCAAGTCGCTGACCCTGCTGGGCGCGACCGAGGCGCAGGTCGAGGCGGTGAGCTTTGGCAAGGAGCGCCCTGCTGACGAAGGCCATGACGAGCCGGCCTGGGCCAAGAACCGCCGCGCTGAACTGAAGGACCGTTGAACGTGACAGCTTCCCGATGGACTTCCTGGCGGCTGCGTCCGGCAGCGGCAGCACTGCCTCTGCTGGCCACCGCGCTGATGATGGGCAGCGGCGCGGCGCGCGCCGGCTTGTTCGATGACGAAGAAGCGCGCAAGGCGATTCTCGACATCCGCACCCGCATCCAGAACAACGACGACAGCAGCCGCACCAAGCTGGGTGAGCTGACTGCCGCCAACGCGGCCCTGCTGGAGCAGGTGACGCAGTTGCGCCGCAGCTTGCTCGATCTCAACACCCAGCTGGAGGCGCAGCGCAGCGACGCCGCCAGGCTGCGCGGCGGTCAGGAGCAATTGGCGCGTGATGTTGCGGAGCTGCAGCGCTCGGTCAAGGACGTGTCCAAGGGTCTGGACGACCGGCTGCGGTTGATGGAGCCGCAAAAGGTGTCGATCGACGGCAAGGACTTCACCGCCGACCCGGACGAGAAGCGCGCCCACGACAACGCCATGGCGGCCCTGCGCGCGGGTGACTTCGACAAGGCGTCGAGCGGGCTGGCGGCGTTTTTGCAGCGTTACCCGTCCACCGGCTATGCCGAGTCGGCGCGTTTCTGGCTGGGCAATGCGCTGTACGGCCAGAAGAACTACAAGGAGGCGATCGCCGTGTTCCGGGCGCTGGTGACCAGTGCACCTAACCATCCGCGCACGCCCGAGGCGATGCTGGCCATGGCCAACTGCCAGATCGAGATGAAGGACAACCGCTCGGCGCGCAAGACCATCGATGACCTGGTCAAGGCCTATCCCGCCAGCGAGGCTGCCACCGCCGGCAAAGAGCGGCTGAGCACGCTCAAGGGTTGAGGGCCGTGTCGACGCTGCAAACCGCCGCGGGCGCGCCATGACGGTTGCCCTGACGGACGCCGCGCTGCTGGTGCTGCAGCAGCAGGTGCTGTGGGCGGCATTGGCACTGGGCGTTGCCTTTGGTGCAGTGGCCCAGCGCACCCATTTCTGCACCATGGGCGCGGTGGCCGATGTGGTCAACATCGGTGACTGGGCCCGCATGCGCATGTGGGCACTGGCCATTGGCGTGGCGATGATCGGCTTCAACGCGATGGTGGCGGCGGGCTGGGTCAAGGCGGCCGATTCGGTCTATGCAGCGCCACTGATGCTGTGGCTGTCGCAGGCGGTGGGTGGGTTGATGTTCGGCTTCGGCATGGTGCTGGCGTCGGGTTGCGGGAGCAAGACGCTGGTGCGCATTGGTGGTGGCAACCTGAAGTCGCTGGTGGTGTTTGCGGTGCTCGGTTTGTCGGCCTGGGCCACCTTGCGCGGCGTCACTGCCGTGTTGCGGGTGGCCACGGTGGACAAGGTTGCGCTGGCGCTGCCGGCCGGGCAGGATCTGCCCTCGCTGGCGGTCAAGCTGGTGGGCATGCCGGCGTCGGCCGTGGCCACGCACGCGCTGCTGTTCGGCGCGGTGCTGGGCGGTGCGTTGGTGGTCTGGGCGCTGGCCCGCCGCGAGGGCCGCAGCGCAGACGTGCTGCTGGGCGGCTTTGGCTTGGGCGCGCTGGTGGTCGGCCTGTGGTGGGTGTCGGGCGTGCTGGGCCATGTGGCCGAGCATCCGCAGACGCTGGAAGAGGCCTTCCTGGCGACCAATTCAACCCGGATGGAGTCGTTCAGCTTTGTCGCACCGCTGGCCTATGTGCTGGACGGCCTGGTGTTTTTCAGCGATGCCAGCAAGCGCCTGACCCAGGGCATGGTGGTGGTGCTGGGCGTGGTGCTGGGCAGCGCGGGGGTGGCGCTGGCGGGGCGAAGCTTCCGTTGGGAGGGCTTTCGCGGTGTCGAGGACACCGCCAATCACGTGGTCGGCGCGCTGCTGATGGGCGTGGGCGGCGTCACGGCCTCGGGCTGCACCATCGGCCAGGGGCTGTCGGGCCTGTCCACCTTGTCGCTGGGCAGCTTCGTGGCCAGCGCGGCGATCATCGCCGGGGCGGTGCTGGCGCTGCGCTGGCAGGTCTGGCGGCTGGAACGCTCGGCTTGACCGCCGTGGCGACCGTCATCGCCGGCGCGTCGACGCTGCCGGCCGACGATGCCGATCTGGAGCGGCGCTTTGGTGGCCTGCGCCGGCTTTACGGCGACGCCGGCTACCAGCGGGTGCGCGCCGCACGGGTGGCAGTGGTCGGGCTGGGCGGTGTCGGATCCTGGGCCGTTGAGGCGCTGGCCCGCAGCGGGGTGGCGCGCCTGGTGCTGATTGACCTCGACCATGTGGCCGAGTCCAACATCAACCGCCAGGTGCAGGCGCTGGGCAGCACGCTGGGCATGGCCAAGGCGCTGGCGCTGCAACAGCGCATTGCCGACATCCATCCCGGCTGCGAGGTGCTCGTGGTGGACGACTTTGCCGGCCCCGGCAACTGGCCGGGCCTGCTGCCAGCCGCAATCGACGTGCTGATCGACGCCTGCGACCAGAGCGCGGCCAAGCTGGCGCTGGCGGCCTGGGCGCTGGCGAGCGGCATGCCGGCGGTCTGCGTGGGCGCGGCCGGCGGCAAGCAACTGGCCCAAGCGGTGGATGTCGCCGATCTGGCGGCCGTCACCCACGATCCGCTGCTCGCCGGCCTGCGCCAGCGCTTGCGCAAACAGGGTGCGCCGCGCACTGGCGCCATGGGTCTGAGCTGCGTTTTTTCGCGTGAAAGTGTCGCAGCGCCTACAGCGCCCGCAGCGTCTGCCGACGAGGCCTGTGCCACCGACGGCAGCCTGAACTGCCAGGGTTACGGCTCGACCGTCACCGTGACGGCCACCTTTGGTCTGGTGGCGGCCGGCGAGGCACTGCGCCTGTGCCGCGTGGGCGCTTGACATGACGGCAGCGCTGTCGCCCGGCGACGAGTTCGGCATGCGGCTGGCGCTGGACCAGGCGCTGAATGCCCAGTTGGCCGGCGAGGTGCCGGTGGGCGCAGTGATCCTGCAGCAGGGCAGGGTGATCGCCACCGGCTACAACCGGCCGATCACCACCTTTGATCCCACCGCCCACGCCGAGGTGGTGGCGCTGCGCCATGCGGCCCAGCTGCTGCAAAACTACCGCCTGCCCGACTGCGAGCTCTACGTCACGCTGGAGCCTTGCGCGATGTGCGCGATGGCGCTGCTGCACGCCCGCTTCAAGCGGGTGGTGTTTGCCGCCACCGACCCCAAGACCGGCGCTGCCGGATCGGTGCTCAACCTGTTTGCCGATGGCCGCCTGAACCACCAGACCGCGCTGGTCGGTGGCGTGCTGGCCGAGCCTGCATCCGCCTTGCTGCGCCAGTTTTTTGCCGACCGGCGTTCCCAGCAGCGGGCCGAGCGGGACGCGCTGCGGATGCATCAGCGCAGCGGCCTGATCGACGCCGACCTGCCCACAGCCATTCCCACCGGGGATGCCACCGAAATCACCTGCCCCGAGGGGCATACCGGGCCATGACTTCATTGACCGTTTTTGCCCCGTCGGGCGTCGAATTGCGCACCCCGGCGCTCAAGCTGGCCCGGCAGCGCCTGAGCGCGCTGGGTTTCGAGGTCACGCTGGACCCCAGCGTGCGCGCGTGCCAGCAGCGTTTTGCCGGCAGCGACGATGCCCGCCTGGCCACGCTGTACCGGGTGGCCGATGCCGCGCCCGGCGTGGCGATGGCCTGCCGCGGCGGTTATGGCCTGAGCCGCCTGCTGGACCGGATCGACTGGCCGCGGTTGGCGCGCAGCGTCGAAGCTGGCACCCGCTGGGTGGGTTTCAGCGACCTGACCGCGTTGCAACTCGGTCTGCTGGCGCACACCGGCGCGGCCAGCTGGCACGGCCCGATGGCCTGTGATGACTTTGGCCGCAGCGACGAGGCCGGCGGCGTGGACGATGTCACGCAGGATTGTTTTACCGAGGCGATGTCGGGCGAGCTGGAGGCGGTGGGTTTTCGCACCGAGGCGGGCTTTGACGGCCTGGCTGCGCGGGGCAAGCTGTGGGGTGGCAACCTGGCGATGGTGCTGTCGCTGCTGGGCACGCCGCACTGGCCCAAGGTCTCGGGCGGCATCTTGTTTCTGGAGGAAGTCAACGAGCCGCCGTACCGGGTAGAACGCCTGTTGCTGCAACTGCAGCAGGCGGGCGTGCTGCAACGCCAGAAGGCGGTGCTGCTGGGCGCCTTCAGCGACTGGCGCAAGAGCCCGATGGACCGCGGCTACACCCTCAAGTCCGCCATCACCCACCTGCGCAGCGTCTGCACCACGCCGATCCTGACCGGCCTGCCGTTTGGTCATGTGCCGACCAAGGTGATGCTGCCAGTGGGCGCGCGGGTGCACCTGGTGGTGCAGGGCCGCGAGGTGCTGATCGGCTGGTAGGCGGTTGGCGCGGTGCCGTCGCCCATGGGTTGAAACCCCCGGCGAGCCTCACGCGCTGCGCCCTAGAATATCGCTATCGCCTCGATAGGGTCAGCCACAAGCGGCCCCTGCCGAGGCGCTGTCGTTCATGGCAGTCTGCGCTGGGCACATCCGGCCCCGGGCAGCCTTCTCGTACCAGGAGTGTCCGCATGCGCGGCAAGCGATTTACCGATTTCCATGCTGTCCGGTGCTGCCTTGCGCTGCTGACCACCGCCTGCCTGGCGCTGGTCGGCTGCAACAACAGCCCGTACCCGGCCGGTGCCGAGCGCGAGAACACCATGTTCTATTCGTTCGACGAGCGTTCGCCGCGCTACCTGGATCCGACCGCGTCCTACTCCAACCCCGAGTCGGCCTACACCTTCCAGGTCTACGAGCCGCCCTACGGTTACCACTACCTCAAGCGGCCCTACACGCTGGTCCCCAAATCAGCCGCTGCGGTGGTCAAGCCGCGCTACCTGGACAAAGCCGGCCAGCCCTTGCCCGATGACGCACCCGCCGACCAGATCGCCGAGAGCGTGTACGACGTCAAGATCAAGCCTGGCATCCGGTACCAGCCGCACCCGGCGTTTGCGGTGGATGCGCAAGGCAAGCCGCGCTACCTGAGCCTGGCGACCGGCCAGTTGGGCGCCAAGCGCTCGCCGCTGGCTTTTGAGCACCAGGGTGCGCGGGAGCTGGTGGCCGACGATTTTGTCTACGCGCTCAAGCGCCACGCCACCACCCGCATCGAGGCGCCGGTTTTTGCGGTGTTTGCCGACTACCTGATCGGCCTGCGCGACTACGCCGAGACCATCAAGCGAGAAGACGCCAAGCTGCTGGCCGGGCTGCCCAAGGATGTGCGCGACAAGCCGTTTCTGGACTTCCGACAGTGGCCGCTGGCCGGGGCCACGGTGCTGGACAAATACACCTACCGCGTGCGGCTCAAGGGCAAGTACCCGCAGTGGAGCTACTGGATGGCGATGCCGTTCATGGCGCCAGTGCCCTGGGAGGCCGACGCGTTTTATGCCCAGCCTGGCATGAACGAAAACGGCCTGTCGCTCAACCAGTGGCCGGTGGGCACCGGGCCGTACATGATGGTCGACTTTGTGCGCGACCGGCGGCACGTGATGAAGCGCAATCCCAACTTCCGCGGTGAGCCCTATCCCTGCGAGGGCATGCCCGGCGACGCCGAGGAAGGCCTGCTCGCCGACTGCGGCAAGACCATGCCCTTCATCGACACGCTGTACGTGACGATCGAGAAAGAGAAGGTCTCGCGCAAGGAGAAATTCCGCCAAGGCTATTTCGACGTGCCCGAGATCGAGCGGCCCGAGTGGGGCGTGGACTTCCGCAACGATGCCGACGATTCGGACGCGGTGAAAAAACTGTTTGATGCGCGTGGCTACAAGTTTCCGCTGATGACCGACATCAGCAACTGGTACATGGGCTTCAACATGCTTGACCCGGTGGTGGGCAAAGGCGACACCCCCGAGCAACAGGTCAAGAACCGCAAGTTGCGCCAGGCCATCGCGATCGCGATCGACTGGGAAGAGGGTTACGGCCGCATCTTCAAGCACAAGGGGGGCGTGGCCGGGCACGGTCCGGTGCCGCCCGGCTTGTTCGGGTCGCGTGAGGGCCAGCCAGGCCACTTCAACCCGGTCACCCACCGGTTGGTGGACGGCAAGGTGGTGCGCCGCCCGATTGCCGACGCCCAGCAACTGCTGGCCGAGGCCGGTTACCCCGGCGGACGCGACGCCGTCAGCGGCAAGCCGCTGGTGCTGAACTACGACTACCAGCGCTCACTGACGCCCGAGGGCAAGAGCGAAAACGACTGGATGGTCAAGCAGTACGCCAAGTTGGGCGTGCAACTGGAGGTGCGCGCCACCGACTTCAACCAGTACCAGGACAAGACCTTGCGCGGCAAGCACCAGATCTTCTGGGGCGGCTGGCTGGCAGACTATCCGGACGCCGAAAACTTTCTGTTCCTGATGTACGGCCCGATCGGCCGCAGCAAACACCAGGGCGACAACTACGCCAACTATGACAACCCGGAGTACGACGCGCTGTACCGCCAATTGCAGGCGCTGGATGACGGCCCGGCCAAGCAGGCGCTGATCGACAAGATGGTGGCGATCGCGCAGCAGGATTCACCTTGGTGCTTTGGTTACTTTCCCTACGGCGGCCTGGCGTTTCAGCAATGGGTCACCAACGGCAAGCCCAGCATCCTGATCCGCGATATGGCCAAGTACTACAAACTTGACCCCAAACTGCGCGCCGCCAAGCAGGCCGAGTGGAACGCGCCGGTGCTGTGGCCAATGGCGCTGCTGGGCCTGGCGCTGGCCGGGCTGGCCTGGGTGGCGCGCCGCAGCTTCAAGGCGCGCGAGACCGCCACAGCCCGGCGGGTCAGGTTGACGCCCGCGGCAGCGCTGCCCGCATCGATCCCCAAGCCCTGAGTTCCGGAATCTGACGATGTTCAACTTCATCCTGCGCCGGATCGGCTACGGCATCCTGATCCTGATCGGGGTCAACCTGCTCACGTTCTTCCTGTTTTTTACCGTCAACACCCCCGATGACATGGCCCGCCTGAACATCGGCGGCAAGCGGGTGACCCAGGAGCAGATCGAAAAATGGAAGTCCGAGCGTGGCTACGACCGGCCGCTGTACTGGAACGAGGCCGCGACCGGCGTCGAGAAGATCAAGCGCACGGTGCTGTGGGAGCGCTCGGTCTCGCTGCTGGTGCTGGACTTCGGCCGCAGTGACTCGGCCCGCTCCACCGACATCGGCCATGAGGTGGCCACCCGCATGGGCGTGAGCCTGCAACTGGCGCTGCCGCTGTTTTTGCTGCAGTTGGTGGTGAGCATCAGCTTCTCGCTGCTGCTGGTGTTTTTTCGAAACTCGCGCATCGACTTCTGGGGTGTGGTGCTGTGTGTGCTGATGCTGTCGATCTCCAGCCTGTTCTACATCATCGTCGGCCAGTACTTTTTCTCGCGCGTGCTGCGGCTGGTGCCGATCTCGGGCTTTGCGCCGGGGCTCGATGCGGTGCGCTTCCTGGCACTGCCGGTGATGTTGTCGCTGCTGGCGCGGCTGGGCGGTGAGGCCCGGCTCTACCGCGCGATGTTCCTCGAAGAAATCGGCCGCGACTATGTGCGCACCGCACGCGCCAAAGGTCTGAGCGAGACTTTGGTGCTGTTCCGCCATGTGCTGCGCAACGCGCTGATCCCGATCATCACCAGCGCCGGCGCCTACCTGCCGTATGTGTTCATGGGCAGCCTGGTGTTCGAGAGCTTTTTTGGCATCCCCGGCCTGGGCGCGTTTGTGATCGAGGCCATCTCGGGCCAGGACTTCGCGATCGTGCGCAGCATGGTGTTCCTGGGAGCGGCGCTCTACATCGCCAGCAATGTGCTGATCGACATCGCCTACACCTGGGTCGATCCCCGGGTGCGCTTGTCTTGAAACCCGACAACAGACACTGACCATCATGGGCTTCAAGTTCGTCATTCTCTGGACCGACGTGGCGCTGTGGCTGCTGTTTGCCACGCTGATCGGCTACGGCTTTCGTGTTGTGCGCCACGACACGCTGCGCGCCACCTGGCGCCGCGTGCTGCGCGATGCGCCGGCGCTGTGCTCGTCGCTGGTGCTGCTGCTGTTTGTCGGTGTCACCGCGCTCGACAGCGTGCACTTCCGCCGGGCGCTGGCGCCGGCTGCCGGCCAGCCCGCAGGCACGCAGTTTTTTGACACCCGCACCGAATCGCTGCTGGACCTGGCGCTGGCGCGCCAGATCGGCATGCGCGAGACCACCTACTCGGCACCGCTGGCATGGCAGGCCATCACCAAGCAGACGTTGACCCGCGACGGCCTGTCGGTGCGCGAATTGCCCCGGCTGTTGCACGGCGGCGGCCATTTGAAAAACCCCGCGACCGAATGGCAAACCGACCTCTGGCAGCGTGCCCTGCTGGGCGCTGCGGGCGGCCTGGGCGTGGCCTTGCTGGCAACCCTGCTGACGGCGGCTTTGCTGGCCCGGTCCCACGGCGGCCTGGGCGGTGCCTGGCGTGACATCCTCGCCGACCACACCCACTACCCTGTGCGCGCCTTGCTGCTGACACTCACCGTGGCCTGCCTGCTGGCCGGGCCGGTGGTCGCGCTGATGGGGCACTACCACGTGTTTGGCACCGACCGCACCGGCAACGATGTGCTGGTCCAAACCCTCAAGAGCATCCGCACCGCCTTTGTCATCGGCATGCTCAGCACGCTGGCCACGCTGCCGATTGCAGTGGTGTTGGGCATCCTGGCGGGTTGGTACCGCGGCTGGGTCGACGAGGTGGTGCAGTACCTCTACACCACGCTGACCTCGGTGCCCAACGTGCTGCTGATCGCCGCCTGCGTGCTGATGGTGCAGGTGGCGCTGGACAAGCACCCTGAGTGGTTCGAGACTGGCGCCGAGCGCTCGGACATCAAGATCTTCTTGCTGTGCTTCATCCTGGGCGTGACCGGCTGGTCCACCTTGTGCCGGCTGGTGCGGGCCGAGACGCTCAAGCTGCGTGAGCTGGAATTTGTCCAGGCCGCCACCGCCTTTGGCGTGCCGCCGGTGCGCATCATGGCGCGCCATATCCTGCCCAACGTGATGCACCTGGTGCTGATCACCACCGTGCTGAGTTTTTCAGACCTGATCCTGTACGAGGCGGTGCTGACCTACGTCGGCGTGGGGGTGGACGCCAGCACCAGCAGCTTCGGCGGCATGATCAACCTGGCGCGCAGCGAGATGAGCCGCGACCCGGTGGTGTGGTGGAGCTTTGCTGCCGCCTTCGGCTTCATGGTCACGCTGGTGTTGGCCGCCAACCTGTTTGCCGACGGCGTGCGCGATGCGTTCGACCCTCGGTCCCGCGCACAGCGGCCCCGGCTGTCACGCCGCGTGGCGGCATGAGCCCGCCGGGCCGCCCCAAGGGCGAATACCGGACTGCGCAGCACGAAGGTACGCCAGTGAGCGCGTTTGAGAGCAAAGCCATGATGCTGTCCACCTCCCAACTCGAAGTTGAGCTCGATGCCGATACCGGCATCGTCAAGGCCATCGACGGCCTGACGCTGGCGATCCGCCGCGGCGAAACCTTTGCCCTGGTCGGCGAATCCGGCTGCGGCAAAAGCATGACCGCGCTGGCCCTGATGCGCTTGCTGCCCGACAGCGGCGCGGTGACCGGCGGCGAGATCACACTCGACGACACCGACGTGCTCGGCCTGCCCGAATCGCAAATGCGTGCGGTGCGCGGCGGGCGCATCGGCATGATCTTCCAGGAGCCCGGCACCAGCCTGAACCCGGTGCTGACGGTGGGCGTGCAGATGATGGAGGCGATCCAGACCCACACCCCGCTGCGCGGCGCGGCGGCCCGCAACAAAGCCATCGACTGGCTGAAGCGGGTCGGCATTCCCGAGCCCGAGCGGCGGTTCGATGACTACCCGTTCCGCATGAGCGGTGGCCAGAAGCAGCGCGTGATGATCGCGATGACGCTTGCCGCCGAGCCCGATTACCTGGTGGCCGACGAGCCCACCACCGCGCTGGACGTGACGATCCAGAAACAGATCCTTGACCTGCTGGCCGACCTGCAGCGCGAGATGGGCATGGGCCTGATGCTGATCACCCACGACCTGGCGGTGGTGGCCGGCATGGCCCAGCAGGTGGCGTTGATGTACGCCGGCCAGATCATCGAGATGGCGCCGGCGGCTGAATTTTTCGCCAACCCGCAACACCCCTACGCCCGCGCCTTGCTGCGGGCGCTGCCCGACGCTGACCGCCGTGGCCAGGCGCTGGCGGCCATCCCCGGCACGGTGCCGCCGTTGACCCAGGCCTTTGTGGGCTGCCGCTTTGCGCCCCGCTGCGTGCATGCACTGCCCACCTGCCACACCACGCTGCCGGTGCTGACCGGGCCGGTCGGCCGGCAGGTGCGCTGCCTGCTGCTGGCGCCGGGCGGGCCGGGGCTGTCGCCCGAGCCGATGCTGCCCGCAGCGGGCACCGCGCCGGCACCCACCCTGGCGGCGGCCGCCCGTGACGCCGCGCCCTTGCCGGCTGTCCCGCCAACCAACACTTCAGCCAGTGCTGCGCCGCTGCTGCAAGTCAGCGGCCTGAGCGTCAGCTTCGCTGTGGGCAAGGGGTTCTTGCAAGGCAAGCCACAGCGCTTCGATGCGGTCAAAAACGTGTCGTTCGAGGTCGCTGCGGGCCAGACCCTGGCCCTGGTCGGCGAGTCGGGCTGTGGCAAGACCACCACCGGCAAGGCCATCGTGCAGCTGCTGCGCAACCAGGCTGAGATCAGCGGGTCGGCACTGCTGGACGGGCAAAATCTGTTTGCGCTGCAGGGTGCCGAACTGCGTGCTGCGCGGCGGCAGGTGCAGATCATTTTTCAAGATCCGTTTGCGTCCCTCAACCCGCGCATGCGGGTGGCCGAAATCCTGGACGAAGGCCTGGCTGCGCTGCAACCCCAGACCACACCTGACGAGCGCCGCAGCCGGATCGAGCGCATCACCGAGCAGGTCGGCTTGCGGCCCGAGGCGCTGCAGCGCTGGCCGCATGAGTTCTCGGGCGGCCAGCGCCAGCGTATCGCCATTGCGCGGGCACTGGCGGTGCAGCCTCGGTTGATCGTCTGCGACGAGCCCACTTCGGCGCTCGATGTGTCGGTGCAGGCCCAAATCCTCAACCTGTTGCGCGAGCTGCAGCGCGAGCTGGGCGTGAGCTACCTCTTCATCACCCACAACATCGCGGTGGTCGAGTACATCGCCGACCGGGTGGCGGTGATGCGCGCTGGCAGTATCGTCGAGCAAGGCGCCTGTGCGGATGTGCTCAATCACCCGCAAGACCCGTACACCCGAACGCTGCTGGCGGCTGTGCCGCGCATGCAGTTGGCGGGCCTAGCCGTCGCGCCAGACCCTGCATCGTGAAGGGGTGTTGTTAACAGCCAACGCCTGAACCTGCGCCGTTTAGAGGAATCTCCCCAGATTGCCCTGGCACGGGCGCGCAGGTGGGCTGCTGACACCACGCAAGTGGCTGTGGGCAAACATATTCCGGCCCCACGTTGGTGCAGTGCTGCCGACGTCCTGCATCGGCCTACGCCCACCTGCGGGATGCCGAGGGTTTCCCTAGAACAGGGGGTGCGCTGTGCTCGGCCAGAATCTGTTTACGTTTGTCCCGCATTCGGCCACAAAGCTTTACATCCTGTGTGCTGACAAGATTGCGGGTCACGGTCCTACCCCTGCATCCCTCCGTTCAAGGAAACCCATGTTCAAGCGAACCAAGATCAGCACCGGCACGCTGCTGGCACTCAGCCTCATCGCCGCATCGGCGGCCATCGCCCAAGGCGCGCCGCAACGGGTCGAGATCACCGGCTCCAACATCAAGCGCATCGGCAGCGAGGGTCCGCTGCCCGTCGAGGTGATCACCCGTGCCGACATCGAGCGCAAGGGCGTCACGTCCACCAATGACCTGTTGCGCTCGCTGACCTACATGTCGAGCTACAACGACGAGCTGATCTCCAACAGCCCCAACACCACCGGCTCGTCCAGCGCGGGCTTCCGTGGCCTGAGCGGCGACCAGACCGTGGTGTTGCTGAACGGCCGCCGTTTGGCCAACTACGGCTTCGACGGCGCGTTTGTCAACCTCAACACCATCCCGCTGGGCGCGATCCAACGGGTCGAGGTGCTCAAGGATGGTGCGGCCGCGATCTACGGCGCGGACGCCATCGGCGGCGTCATCAACTTCATCACCCGCAAGGACTACAAGGGCATCGAGATGACCGGCAGCTATGGCTTGTCGGGCCAGAGCGACTCGATGGAGGCGGCGGCCGGCATCACCGCCGGCTTTGGTCAGCTCGACACCGACCGCTTCAACGTGCTGGTCAACCTGAACTACATGAAGCGCGACCCGCTGAACAACCTGGACCGCGACCGCACCAGCAGCGCCGACTTCCGCCGATTTGGCGGCGGCAACCAGTTGTCCACCTTTGCGCCCAGCGGCAACTTCGTCAACCCCACAACCAAACTGCAGTCGCCGTTCACGCCTTGCGCTGATCCCAAACTGGTGGTCACACCGTCGATCCTGACTCCCGGTGCTGCTGCCAGTTCAAGCTGCTTGTTCGACTTTGCGCCCTACCGCACCACGCTCTACAGCGGTGAGCGTCTGGGTGGATTGGCTGCCGGCCGGATCAAGGTGAGCGAAAGCGTGCAGCTGTTTGGTGAGTTGATGTTTGCCAGCAGCGAAAGCTTTGCCAGTGCTGCGCCAACACCGGGCAACTTCAGTCTGCCTGTCGGCCACCCGGCCAACACTTTTGGCGTGGCTTTGACCGTGCGTGGCCGTCCGCTGCAAGCTGGCCCGCGCACCACCACCAACACCAGCGACGCCTCGCGCATCCTGGCGGGTGTGGAGGGCGCTGTGTTTGGTCTCGACTACAACGTGGCGGTTGGCCAAGCCAAGAACAAGGCCACCAACGTGGACGGTGGCTACTTCTTGTTCGACAAGATGAATGCCGCGATCGCCGCCAAGACCTTCAACCCATTCAGCTTGACCAACCCGCAGTCGGTCTTGGACGCGATCAAGTCCAGTGATTCGCGTGTGGGCGAAACCACCAACACCTTCGTCGACGCCAAGGTGTCAGGTGAATTGTTCCAAATGGGCGGCGGTGCAGCGGGATTTGCTGCCGGCCTGTTGCTTGGCAAGGAGGAGATCGCTGACGTGCCCGGGCCCAACACCCAGGCTGGCAACGTTTTCGGCAGTATCCAGCAATCGCCCGTGGTGGCGTCGCGCAAGCTGACCGCGCTGTATGCCGAGTTGAGCGTGCCCTTCACCAAGACGATCGAGGCGCAGTTTGCGCTGCGCACCGACCGCTATGAGGGTGGCATCAACTCGACCACGCCCAAGGTCGCGATCCGCTTCCAGCCGATGAAAGAGGTGCTGATGCGGGCGTCCTACTCCGAAGGCTTCAAGATGCCGTCGTTGCGCGACCAATTTGGCGGCGCCAACGGCAGTGCCGACTCGGTGCAGGACTTCAAAGGTTGTGCCGCCGGCAATGTGGCGGCGTCAGCCTGCCCGCGCCTGCAGTACGACCGGATCTCCAGCGGCAACCCTGCGTTGGCGCCTGAAAAGGCCAAGAGCATGAACTTCGGCCTGGTGCTGGAGCCCACCCGCGACACCAGCATCGGTGTGGACTACTTCATCATTCAAAAGACCGACGAGATTGGTGACGTGCTGTCGCAGTACGTGATCGACAACGTCGCCTACGTCAAGGGCGCCAAGACCACGCTGGGCGGCAGCCCGTCCTTGGCCGTCACCCGCGATGCCAACGGCACCATCACCTTGATCAACATCGCCAAGGGCAACCTGGGCCAGCGCAACATCCAGGGTGTGGACCTGTTGGCCAGCCAGCGCTTTGACACGGCTTTCGGCCGCGCGCTGATCGAAGGCACGGGCACCTACTACGGCAAGTACGAGTACTCCGACCTGCCGGGCGACCCGCTGTACAACCGCCTCAACCTGCTGAACCAGCCGCGCTGGCGCAGCCAGATTCGCCTGGGTCTGCAATCGGGCGCCTGGGACACCAACCTGATGTACAACGCCCGCGCGTTCATGTTTGACAAGCAGCAGTCCACAGCGGCCACGCCGGTCACGCCCACCACCCGTATCGTGGGCAACTTCGACACGATTGACCTGTCGCTGGTGTATTCGGGCATCAAGAACCTGCGCCTGGCCGGTTCGGTGCGCAACCTCACCGACAAGGTTCCGCCGTTCGCCAACAACGACACCCGCACCCTGGGTTTCTCGCAGATGGACGACATCCGCGGCCGCTACTTCACGCTCAGCGCCGCCTACCAGTTCTGATATTGCGCATCAGGCCGGCGCATTGCCGGTCTTGCGGGGTCCTTCGGGACCCCTTTTTCGTTGTGCGCGCTGTCGCAGCAAGGGCGCGTCGGCAGAGCGTGTTGTTCGCAACCAACGGCGTTTGGGTCAGTGGCGGGTCAGCATGGCCTGGCCTGCCACATGCATTCATCCCGCCAACCCGGCCCAGCCGCACGCAAGGTATTGTCGTGTAATGGTTTTTATGCCCGGACGAAGGCGCCACTGCACCACAGCGCGGCGTCGGTCCGAAACGGGGCATGCTTTCAAGGGTTTCCCTAGAACGGACCCGCGCAGAGGCGGGGAGAGAATAGTTTCACACACCGCTGTCATTCAGTCACGGACGGTTTACAAGACCAGTCATCTGAATCAGCGGTTTTCGGGGTCTACAGATCAACCTTCTTCGGGTAGAGGAAATTCAATGTTCAAGCGATCAAAAATAAGTCTGGCAGTGGCACTGACCGTCGGCAGTCTGGTGTCAGCCGGCGTGCTGGCCCAAACCGCGCAACGCGTCGAAATCACCGGCTCATCCATCAAGCGCGCCGATTCTGAAACCGCGCTGCCGATCAGCGTCATCACGCGTGCAGACATCGACCGCACCGGTGCCACCACCGCGCAAGACCTGGTCGGTTTGATCCCGTCCGTCTTCGGCGGCCTGGTCGTGGCCAGCAACGTCGGGTCCACCGGCAACGCGTCGGCTGCCGGTATGCGTGGCCTGGACCCCAAGTACACCCTGGTGCTGTTGAACGGCCGCCGTGTTGCCAACTATGCGTTTGGCAATTCGCCAGTCGACCTCAACTCGATCCCGCTGTCGGCGATCGACCGTGTCGAGGTGCTGCGTGACGGTGCCTCGGCGATTTACGGTGCCGATGCGGTGGCCGGCGTGATCAACTTCATCACCCGCAAGGATTACGAGGGTGTCGAGGTTTCGGGCTATGCCAACAAGGTGCAGCAAGGCGGTGGTGAAACCCGCTCTGCCAACATCACCGGCGGTTTCGGCAACTTGGCCACCCAGGGCTTCAACGTCCTGATCAGCGCCAATACCGAATCGACTGACGCTCTGCATGCCACGGACCGCAACTTCGCCAACAGCGCGAACCGGCCTGATCTGGGCATCAACAAAGCATCGCCGCGCAACGGCGTGCCCAACATCAACTTCACCGACACGCTGGGCAACGGCTACGGCAACAAAGGCAACGGCGTTGGGCCGCTGGTCAACCCCTTCCGCTACAAGAACTGCGACAACGCTGCATTTGCGCTGGTCATCCGCGACACCTCCACCTGCGGCACCGACTACGTCAAATACATTGACCTGATCCCCGAGCAGAAGCACGACAACCTGATCGCCCGTGGCACGCTGCAACTCAATGCTGACAACCAGTTGTTCGCCGAGTATGTGCACACCAAGAACCATCTGGTCTCGGTCTACTCGCCCGCACCCTACACGCTGACGATGACCTACCCGGCGGCGGGTCGCTTCTATCCCACGTCGGTCACGCTGCCCAAGGGCATGACCGTCAAGCCGGGCTTTGTCTTCCCTGGCGGTCGTGTCACCACCGCCAGTGAAGTGCTGACAACCGATGTCGTTGTCACACCCACCGGGCC
>JBKJKU010000049.1:0-2560 GCA_046597355.1 Aquabacterium sp. | reverse complement strand
CGCATGGTGGCCGGCCTCGAAGAAGTCACCATGCGCAGCAGCGTGGATTTGCCGCAGCCCGAGGGCCCGACGATGACGATGAACTCGCCGTCTGCAATCTCGGCGTCCACGCCGTGGATCACCTTGTTGGCGAACGGCCCGAAGCCATAGGTCTTCTCGACCTTGCGAAGTGATATTGCACCCATGTTGTTGTTGGCTATGCCTTGTTGATCATTTTTCGGTATCGACCAGGCCCTTGACGAACCACTTCTGCATCAACAGCACCACCAGCGCGGGCGGCAGCATCGCCAGGATGGCGGTGGCCATCACCGCATTCCACTCGGTGGCTGCGTCACCGCCGGTAATCATGCGCTTGATGCCCATCACCACCGGGTACATGTCCTCGCTGGTGGTCACCAGCAGCGGCCAGAGGTACTGGTTCCAGCCGTAGATGAACTGGATCACGAACAGCGCGGCGATCGAGGTCTTCGACAAGGGCAGCAGCACGTCCTTGAAAAAACGCATCGGTCCGGCACCATCGATGCGCGCGGCCTCGACCAACTCATCCGGCACGGTCAGGAAGAACTGGCGGAACAAGAAAGTGGCGGTGGCCGATGCGATCAGCGGGATCGTCAGCCCGGCATAGGTGTTGAGCAGCCCCAAGTCGGCCACCACCTTGTAGGTCGGCAGGATGCGTACTTCAACCGGCAGCATCAAGGTGACGAAAATCATCCAGAAGACGGTGTTTCGGAACGGGAACCGGAAGTAGACGATCGCAAAAGCCGACAGCAGCGAAATCGCAATCTTGCACACCGAGATGACCATCGCCGTGACCAGGCTGACCCACAGCATCGGCGCCACCGGCGCGATCTTGCTGCCGTACGCGGTCTGGCCGCCCTGCAGCGCGAGCTTGTAGCTCTCGATCATGTTGTTGCCGGGCAGTAGCGTCATCGGCACATGCTGCACGATCTCCTCGGCGGTGTGGGTCGAGGCAATGAAGGTGATGTAGACCGGAAAGGCGATGATCAGCACCCCGAGCATCAGCACGAGATGGGCGAGTGCCGTCGCGGCAGGGCGGTTTTCAACCATGGGTCGGGGTGCCTCAGTAATTGACGCGTTTTTCGATGTACCGGAACTGCACCACGGTCAGCACGATCACGATCAACATCAGCACCACCGACTGCGCGGCCGAGCCGCCGAGATCCAGCGCCTTGAAGCCGTCGAAATAGACCTTGTAGACCAGGATCGCCGTGTCCTTGCCAGGGCCGCCATGGGTGGCGGCGTCGACAATGCCAAAGGTGTGGAAGAAGGCGTAGATGATGTTGATCACCAGCAGAAAAAAGGCGGTCGGGGTCAGCAGCGGGAACTGCACGCTCCAGAAACGCCGCCACGGCCCGGCGCCGTCGATCGCGGCAGCCTCGATCAGGCTCTTGGGGATCGACTGCAGCCCGGCCAGGAAGAACAGGAAGTTGTAGGAGATCTGGTTCCATACCGATGCCATGACGATCAGCGCCATGGCATGGCCGCCGTCCAGCAGGTGGTTCCAGTCGACGCCCAGCACGCGCAGCCAGAAGCTGACGATGCCGATCGACGGCGCGAACATGAACAGCCAGACCACGCCCGCCACGGCCGGTGCCACCGCATAGGGCCAGATCAGCAGCGTCTTGTAGAAGTTTGCAGCGCGCACCACACGGTCGGCCATCACGGCCAGCATCAACGACAGGGTCAGGCCCAGGCCCGCCACCAGCACCGAGAACAGCGCGGTGGTCTTGAACGAGGCCAGGTAGCTCTCGTCGTGCCACAAACGCAGGAAGTTCTCGGCGCCGACAAACTGCGTGCTGGTGCCGAAGGCATCCTCGGTCAGCATGCTCTGGTAGATGGCCTGACCTGCAGGCCAGAAGAAGAACACCAGCACGATCACCAACTGGGGCGCCACCAGCAGCCAGGGCAGCCACCAATTCTTGAAAAGGACGCGTTTTTCGACAGCCAAGGTAATGGGCTCGGTGGGTCAATCAGAACCGGCCCCTCCCCGCGTGGCGGGAAGGGGGCTATCAATGGGGCCCGACGTGCTGAAGCGCTTGCGCGCAACTGCCAGGGGGCGATGGTGTGGCGTGAGCGCCGGGGCGCTCACCCGTCGCCCACCAGGCTATCAGCCCTTGTTGGCTTTCTCGAAGCGCTCAAGTTGCTCGTCGCCGCGCTTCTTGGCGGCGTCCAGCCCTTCCTGGGCCGACTTCTTGCCACCCCAGACCTGCTCCATTTCTTCGTCAATGATGGAGCGGATCTGCACGAAGTTGCCCAGGCGGATGCCGCGCGACTTGTCGGTGACCTTGCGGATCATCTGGTTCACCGACACATCGGTACCGGGGTTCTGCTTGTAGAAACCCGATTTGTCGGTGATGCCAAAGGCTTCGGTCGTGATCGGCAGGTAGCCGGTGCGCTGGTGGCTGGCCGCCTGGACGTTGGGGTCAGACAGGTAGGTGAAAAACGCCGCCACCGCCTTGTACTCTTCCGGCTTCTTGCCGGACATGGCCCACAGGCTGGCACCGCCGATGACGGTGTTTTGCGGCGCGCCTTGCACGTC
>JBKJKU010000086.1:0-7938 GCA_046597355.1 Aquabacterium sp. | reverse complement strand
CGAGCCGTTTTCAGCGCTCGACATCCAGACCCGGCAGCTGATGGAAAACGAATTGCTGGACCTGTGGCAAAGCAAGAAAAAGGCGGTGCTGTTCATCACCCACGACCTGGACGAGGCCATCGCGCTGAGCGACCGGGTGGTGGTCTTGAGCGCTGGGCCGGCGTCGCACCCGATCGGCGAGTTTGTGGTCGATCTGGAGCGGCCGCGGGACGTCGCCGAAGTGCGGACGACACCGCGCTTCATCGCCCTGCACCAGGCCATCTGGGCGGTGCTGCGCGACGAGGTACTCAAGGGCTACCGGCAGCAGTTGCAGCCGGCGGCGGCCTGAGGTGGCCGCGATGTGGGCCGCCCTCAAACCCAATCCGCGCAATTTGCACGCCTGGCAACTGGCGCTGCTGTTGGCGGTTTTCGTCTTCTGGCACGCCATGACCACGCCCGGGCTGCTGCCCAACGTGATGTTCGAAAACGACATGCAGGCGGCGTTTTTCTTCGGCGAGCCGCTCAAGGTGCTGGGCCGGATCTGGCGTTGGTTTGCGGTGGACGCCGATATCTACAGCCACCTGTGGGTCACGTTGGTCGAGACGGTGCTGGCCTTTGGCATCGGGTCGGTGGCCGGGCTGGCCGGCGGCCTGTGGCTGGCGCTCAGCCCGATGGCCAGCGCGCTGCTGGAGCCCTATGTCAAGGCGATGAATGCGATGCCGCGGATCATCCTGGCGCCGATCTTTGCGGTCTGGTTTGGGCTGGGCATCGCCAGCAAGGTGGCGCTGGGCGTGACGCTGGTGTTTTTCATCGTCTTCTTCAACGTCTACCAGGGCGTGAAGGAGGTCAGCCCGGTGATCCTGGCCAATGCCCGCATGCTGGGCGCCAGCCCGCGCCAGTTGCTGCGCCATGTCTACCTGCCCAGCGCCACGAGCTGGGTGTTTTCGTCACTGCACACCAGCGTGGGCCTGGCCTTTGTCGGCGCCGTGGTGGGTGAATACCTGGGCTCGGCCAGCGGCGTCGGCTACTTGATCCACCAGGCCGAGGGCGTGTTCGACATCAACACGGTGATGGCCGGCATCCTGGTGCTGACCGGCTTTGCGCTGGCGCTGGACGGCGCGGTGGGGCGGCTGGAGCGGCGGCTGATGGTCTGGCAGCCCAGAAGTGGCGAGACCGAGAAGCTGTGATCGGGGTGTGGGCGTGGGCCGCGGCGGCTGACGCGCTGGGCGCCCCACTCAGGGCTTCTTGACCGCGCCGGCCCCGTCGGCCTGGCTGCTGGCCGGGTTCACGGCTGCGGCGTCGGCTTCTGGCTTGGTGGCCTCATCAGCTGACGGCTCGGCGGTGGCCGGCGTGTCGGGTACGGGGTCGGGCTCGCGTGCGGTCTGAGCGGCGGTTTCAGTGGCGGTTTCAGTGGCGGTTTGAGTGGCCGCATCCGGCGTTGGCGCCGGCGCGGCCTCGGCCGCAGGCGCAGCGGTGGCGGGTGCCGCAACGGGCGCCGCGGGCTCGTTGCTGTCGTCCTTGGGCCGCAGCTTCTCCAGCGCGTCGGTCATGCGCTGGGTCCAGCCGGCCAATTCGTCCGACAAGACCTGCTCGGTGTGGCTGGCCAGCGCCTCGACGTTGTCACGAAGCGATTGCTCCTCGGGCTGCAGCGAGGTCCACCACGACAACAGGTTGTCCAGGTCGGTCGCGGTCTGGTTGTAGCCGACCAGCGTGGTCTCGGTCTGCCGGTAGCTTAAAAAGCTCATGAAGGCCGCGCCCAGCGCCGTGGTCAGGGTGATCCAGATCACCCAGCTGTCGCCCAGTGCCGCCAGCAAGGTGCCGGCCGCGCCCGCGCCAAGCACGGCGTACTGCAGGCGCTGCAGTTGCGCCTCCAGCGTGACGGTCTTGCGGCGGTAAAAAGCCAGCTGGTCTTCCAGCCGCATGCGCACGTACTGGTCGGTGCCCAGAAAGCTCAGCCCGTCGTCGCGGGCGCTGGCGGCGTTGGGCGGCGGGATCGGCCCGGTGTAGACCGGCAGCGCGGTGGTGTTGGCCTCGGTGCGGGCCAACCGGCGGGTGATGTCCTCGATCGCCTTGGACAGGTTTTTCTCGCGCGTGGCGTCCGACCCGTAGGCATCGCTGCGCAGCCGGTAGCGGTAGATCTCGCGCTTGATGCTCTCTGCCGCCGAGCGCAGCAAGACCCAGCGCTTGCCGGGCTTGAAACGGTTGGTGGCGGCGATCAGCACCGAGGTGCCGATCGGCAGCGCGATCAGGATGTAGCCCAGCACCTTGTAGAGCAGACCGGCAGCGCCCAGATCAGCGCTGCCTGGGACGCCCGCCGTGCCGGGCGTGCCGGGCGCACCTTGAACCCCGGCGTCCTTGAGCAGCAGGTGCACGATGGCCAGAAACACCGCCAGCACACCCAGCGCCAGGATGCGCCACTGGGCGGTCATGAAACCGGCTTGCTGGTGCACCGCCGCGCTGTCGATCGCGGCAAATCGCCGCCAGGCCTGGCGCAGCACGCTTTCGCCGCCGGACTGGCGCAGCACCTGGCGCGCCAGGGTCTCGACCGCATCCCCCACCCGCTCGCCCAGCGTGATGCAGGTCAGGTTGCCGTCGGCCAGGATCTCGGCAACGACCGGGTCGTCATGGTCGGCCTCGCGCGCCTCCCACTGGCGCGCCAGGTCGTCGGCGGCGCCGCCGCTGCGCTTGACCAGCAGCACCGCCCAGCGCCGGCGCACCGCCTGCAGCACCTCGGCGGCCGTGCCGGTGCCGCCGCCGATCACCACCATCATCACCGGCTTGCCGGCAGCCAGCGCCTGCGCCACGTCGATCTTGCTGCGCAGCTCGGCGCCCCAGTCGGCGCCTGCGGTCAGCAGCAGGTGGCTCAAGCCCGGTGTCAGCGGATGGCGCTTGTCGTCGGCGTCGGCCGCCTCAGCGGGCTGGCCCGGCAGGCGCAGCTGCAACGCAGGTGCCACGCCCAGCAGCAGCGGCGGGTTGTCGATGTCGGCCACGGCACGGCCCACCAGGCTGGCCACGCCACCGGCACCGCCGCGGGCAATGCACAGTGCGTTGGCATCGCGCGCCGCCCGCACCAGGCCGCGGCCCACCAGCTGCACCAGGCGCGGGCGCAGCAGCTCGTCGGCCTCGTCATCGCCGCCCGCCATCACGACCACGGCACCGACGCCGGCAATGCCCAACGCTGCGGCCAACGCCTCGGGCTTGTCTGCGGGCTCGGGCTGCACCAGCCGGATGGGGCGACCATCGTCGGCCAGAATCTCGCTCTTGATCGCCATCGCGCAAACTCCTGAAGTGGGGGACCACGATCGACTTTAACTGGCATCAAAGTCGGTTGGCGCTGGGGTTTGGCCTTGTCTCAGGGGTTGCCAAAGCTCTGGCTGATCGCGTCCAGCAGCGCCATCATCCGGGTTTGTAGCGGCGCAAAGCCGGCATGTGGCGCCAGCGCAGCTTCGTCCATGTAGAGCCGCTTGTTGATCTCCAGCTGCAGGCTGTGGCGGCCGGCGGCGGGGTCGGCGTAGGCCCGCACCAGCTCGACGCCCTTGAACGGGTGGTTCACGGCCACGTCGAACCCCATGCCGGCCAGCGTGTCGCGCACAAAGTGGGTGAATGCGGGCGCGCAGGTGCTGCCGTCGCGGTCGCCCAGCACCATGTCGGCGCGCGCCTGGCCCGCACCGCCCTCGCCCATCGCGCCACCGGTGGCGTTCATCGAGTGGCAATTGAGGTGGTAGACCACACCGTGTTGCCGGTGGGCCGCATCCAGCAATCCGCGCAGCGCCCGGTGGTAGGGCTGGTGATAGTGCGTGATGCGCTGCTGCAGCTCGGCCACGCCCAGCCGGCGGCCGTAGATCGGCCGGCCGTCGTCCATCAAGCGCCAGACCAGGGCCTTGCCCAGAGCAGCCTTGCCACTGGGCTGGTAGGCGCCGGGCCAGTGGCCGCCCTCCAGCAAATCCAGGTCGATGTCGCCCGCATGGCGGTTCGGGTCGATGTAGGTGCGCGGAAACTCGGCCGCCAGCAGCGGGATGCCGCGCTCGGCAGCGGGCCGCCACAGTGCATCGATGAAGCAGTCCTCGCCGTCGCGCAGCGCGGCCTCGTCCAGGATGCTGCCAAAGTCGGCCGGAAAGCGCCGGCCCGAGTGCGGCGAGTCCAGCACGATCGGGTGCAGCGGTGTGGCGGGGCCGTAGTGGGTCAGCAACGGGTCGGTCATGGCGGCGTCCGGGTTGGTGTGCAGGGCGGCACGGTCGGTTTATCGGGCTAAAAAGGCGGGCGGGCCACAGCGCCCGCTGCAACATCGGGCCTTCCCGTATTGGCGCTGGCCCGGTTATCGCTAGTATCGCGACAGCCCGCAGCCTGGGGCACCGCAGACAAGCCTTGGGCCACCAGCCCTCCACCCCGCCGGAAGACCCTGACCATGCAAGAAGAAACCAAACTGCGCGCCCTGATCGAAGACGTGCGCACCGGCAAGCTGCCGCGCCGCGGCTTCATCCAGCACCTGGTCGGGCTGGGGCTGACGGCACCGATGGCATCGATGCTGCTGATGCATGCTGGCGTGGCACAGGCCCAGACCGCGGCCGTCTACAAACCCACCAAACGCGGCGGTGGCGGCACCCTGAAGGTGCTGTGGTGGCAAGGTGCCACGCTGCTGCAGCCGCACTTTGCCAACGGCACCAAAGACCAGGAAGGCTCACGCATCTTCTACGAGCCGCTCGCCAGCTGGGACAACGACGGCAACCTGGTGCCTATCCTGGCCGCCGAGATCCCCACGCGCGACAACGGCGGGCTTTCAGCCGACGGCAAGTCGGTGACCTGGAAGCTGAAAAAGGGTGTGACCTGGCATGACGGCCAGCCTTTCACCGCTGACGACTGTGTCTTCACCTGGGAATACGCCCGTGACCCGGCCACCGCGGCGGTGACCATCGGTGTGTACAAGGACGTCAAGGTCGAGAAGATCGACGCGCACACCATCAAGGTCAGCTACGCCAAGGCCACACCGTTCTGGGCCACGTCGTTTTGCGCCGCCGAGGGCATGGTGATCCCCAAACACTTGTTTTCGCCCTACATCGGTGCCAAGTCGCGCGAAGCGCCCAACAACCTCAAACCCGTGGGCACCGGACCGTACAAGTTTGTCGATTTCAAACCGGGCGACATGGTGCGCGGCGAGATCAACAACAACTACCACATGGCCAACCGGCCGTACTTTGATGCGATCGAGATGAAGGGCGGCGGCGACGCCACCTCGGCCGCCCGCGCCGTTTTGCAAACCGGCGAGTTCGACTACGCCTGGAACCTGCAGGTCGAGGACGAGATCTTGAAGCGCATGGAGGCCAGCGGCAAGGGCAAAGCGCTGATCGTGCCCAGCGGCGACATCGAGTTCATGCAGCTCAACCCGACCGACCCCTACACCGAGGTCGACGGCGAGCGCGCCAGCATCAAGAGCAAGCATTTCGCCTTCAGCGACCCGGCGGTGCGGCAGGCGATGGCGCTGCTGGCCGACCGCCAGGGCATCCAGGAATTTATCTACGGCCGCACCGGCGTGGCCACCGCCAACTTCTTGAACGCGCCCACCAAGGTGCGCTCGCCCAACACCAAGTTCGAGTTCAACGTTGACAAGGCCAGCCAGATCCTGGAGGCGGCGGGCTGGAAGAAGGGCGCCGACGGCGTGCGCGAGAAAGGTGGCAAAAAGCTCAAGCTGGTGCACCAGACCTCCATCAACGGCACGCGCCAGAAAGAGCAGGCCATCATCAAGCAGGCGTGCCAGAAGGCGGGCATCGAGCTGGAGCTGAAGTCGATCACCGGCTCGGTGTTTTTCTCGTCAGACGTGGCCAACCCGGACACCTACGGCAAGTTCTGGTGCGACATCCAGATGTACACCACCACCATGACCCAGCCGGACGCCGAGCGTTTCATGGACCAGTACCTGACCGAGGAGATCTCCAGCAAGGCCAACAAATGGCAGGGTCGCAACATCAGCCGCTGGCACAGCGAAGACTACAACAAGGCCTTCAAGGCGGCCGAAACCGAACTCGACCCGGTCAAGCGCGCTGCGCTGTTCATCCGCATGAACGACCTGGTGATCCAGAGCGGCTTCGTCGTGCCGCTGATCAGCCGGCCGCGGGTGCGCGGCGTGGCGACCAAGCTGGCCACCACCCTGACCGGCTGGGACCTGGACTTTTCGGGGCTGCAGAACTGGTACCGCGAAGCGTGATGCGGCGGCCACGCACCGTTCGGTCAGCCCAGCGGCTGGCCCTGCCTGCCGTTGTCGCGCCCTGATCCGCCGTGGGTCCGTACCTTCTGCGGCGGCTGCTGTTTGCGCTGCCCAGCCTGCTGGGCATCAGCGTGGTGCTGTTCACCGTGCTGGCGCTGGCGCCGGGCGATCCATTTGGCGAGATGGCGCTCAATCCCAACGTGCCGGTCGAGGTGCGGGAGGCGCTGCGCATCAAGTTTGGCCTGGACGACCCGGTCTGGCAGCGCTACTTCCGCTGGCTGTGGGCGATGCTGCATGGCGACTGGGGCTTTTCGTTCATCAGCCGGGTCGATGTGGACCTGCTGATCCTGCAGCGGGTGCCGGTGACGCTGGCGGTGATCGGCGCGTCGCAGTTGCTGGCGATGATGATCGCGCTACCGGTGGGCATCATGTCGGCGGTCAAGCCCTACTCCCTGTTTGACCGCATCGCCAGCACGCTGGCGTTTGTCGGGTTTTCGCTGCCGACGTTTTTCACCGGCATCGTGCTGATCCTGGTCTTTTCGATCAAGCTCGACTGGCTGCCGTTTGTCTACCGCGCTGACCTGACGACGACCGGCTGGGCCTGGTGGGGCGAGCAATTGCGCCAGTCGATCATGCCGGTGCTGGTGCTGGGGTTGTTCCAGGGGGCGAGTTGGACGCGCTACGTGCGCTCATCGATGCTGGACGTGATCCGGCTCGACCATGTCACCACCGCGCGCAGCAAGGGCTTGGGCGAGCGCACCGTGGTGATGAAACACGTGGTGCGCAACGCGCTGATCCCGGTGGTCACGCTGGTGGCGCTGACCATGCCGCAGGTGTTTGGCGGGGCCATCGTCACCGAGCAGATCTTCCGCATCCCCGGCATCGGCTCGCTGCTGATCGACGCCATCCTGCGCAACGACACGCCGGTGATCATGGCGGTGACGTTCGTGTTTGCCTGCTTGGTGATCTTCTTCAACCTGATTGCCGATCTGCTGTATGGCTGGCTCGATCCGCGCATCTCCTTCCGCTAGACCGCCTGTGTCCGTGACCCTCTCCGTGCCAACCGCTCTGCCCAAACCCCGCAGCAACTCTCCCGGCGCCGAAGCCTGGCGCCGCTTCAAGCGCCACAAGATGGCAGTGATCAGCCTGGTGCTGCTGCTGACGATGGTGATCGCGGTGGTGTTGGGGCCGCTGGTGTGGACGCTGGCGGTCAACGACATCGACTTCACGTCACGGCTCAAGGGCCCGTCCTGGAAGCACCCCCTGGGCACCGACGACCTGGGGCAGGATTTGCTGGCGCGCATGCTGTACGGCGGCCGCATCTCGCTGGCGGTCGGGCTGGCGGCGATGGCGATGGCGATCACGGTGGGCGTGACCATCGGCGCGATCGCCGGCATCTCGCGCGGCGCGGTCGATGGTGCGCTGATGTGGCTGACCGACTTGTTCTTGTCGCTGCCGCAGTTGCCGCTGCTGCTGCTGCTGATCTATTTGTTCCGCGACACCCTCAAGGCCCATTTCGGGCCGGAGGTGGGCGTGTTCATCATGATCGTGCTGGTGATCGGCGGGTTTCGCTGGATGCCGGTGGCGCGGCTGGTGCGGGCGCAGTTTTTCTCGCTGCGCGAAAAAGAGTTTGTCGAGGCAGCGCGTGCGCTGGGCGCCACCACCACCCGGCAGGTCTGGCGCCACATCCTGCCCAACGCACTGGGGCCGGTGATCGTGGCCGGCACCATCGACGTGGCGGCAGCGATCATTGCTGAATC
>JBKJKU010000151.1:0-20631 GCA_046597355.1 Aquabacterium sp. | reverse complement strand
CTGTTGCCGACCAGCGGCGTCTGGGTCGGCAACAGGGTGTTGCCGACCAGCGGCGTCTGGGTCGGCTCACCCGGCGTGGGCAACCTGACGGTGGACCAGGGCTCATTCCTGCAATTGGCCCGCCTGGCGTTTGGCAGCGGCGGCGCGGGCGTGGGCACAGGCCTGTTCAGCGGGGCCGGCACGCGGGTTGAACTGGTTGGCGATGGCGCGTCCAACAGCCAGGTCCAGCGCCTGGTGGTGGGTGACTTTGGCACCGGCCAACTCAGCGTCAATGCCGGCGCGGTGCTCGACACCCGTGGCAACCCTGCGCCCTGCTTGCTGGCGTTTCACTACTGCGACAGCTTTGTCGGCGGCGCTGCCGGTGACAACGCGGTGCTGAATATCGACGGCGCCGGCACACAAGTGCGCATCGGCCAGAACCTGTTTGTCGCGCAACCCGGGCTGGCGATTCAGCATCTGGACGGCTACACCCGCGGTGTGCCGGGCGGTACCACCCGCGGCACCGTCAATCTCACCAACGGTGCGCTGCTCAGCACTGACCGCGCAACCATCGGCCCACGCCACTGGAGCACCAACGCCACCGGGCGCGAGCGCAATATTGCCGAGGTCAACGTCAGCGGCGCCGGCTCGCGCTGGGTGGTGGTCGGCGGCAACACGGTGGACCACAGCAACGGCAATGTGTTCGAACCCGGCGCCTACATCCTGACCGCCAACGACCGCAATGCCTGGGCAACGATCAATGTCACCAACGGCGGCGAGATCGCGATCCAGGGCGTGACCGGGGTGTTCAACGGCATCAACCTGACCAACGGCGGCCAGGGCGGCGGCCGCACCGACATGCTGGTCTCGGGCGTCGGGTCCAGGCTGAGCTTCGGTGGCGATGCCACCTTTTTGCAGGTCGGCCGCAAACTGGGCAGCGCCAACCTGACGCTCAACGCCGGGGGCCGTGTGACCGGCCTGTGGTACGGCTCGGTCGGTCGCGACGCGTCATTCGGTGAGTTGCTGGTGGATGGTGCCGGCTCGCTGTTGTCGATGACGGGCACGGCCAGCACGGCGGCGTCCGGGTCGATGCAGAACGCGGTGCTCGACATCGGGCGCAACGGCACCGGCAAGGTCAGCGTCAGCAACGGCGGCAGGATCGAATTGGCCGCAACCGAGGCGCGCAGCAACGGCCCGCACCTGAACATCGGCCGCGAAGCCGCATCGTCGGGCGCGCTGGCCATCGCTGGCGCTGGCTCGGTGGTGGCCCTGAGCGCACTGTCGACCCTGCCCGGGGGCGGCGGCGCCGAAGCGTTCAATCCGTTTGTGCGGGTCGGGCGCGACGGCAACGGCACGCTCAACATCAGCGGCGGCGGCAAGTTGCTGATCGACGGGCAGGCGGTGTCCACCGTGGCCGATTCGCGCGGCACCAGCCTGTACATCGGCGGTACGGGTGACAACACGGTCGGTGGCAAGGGTATCGCGCTGGTGACCGGCGCGGGTTCGGAGATCCGCATGACCGGCAGCGACACCTTCATCGCTGTGGGCATCGGGCCGCAAAGTTTTGGCCAGCTGACGGTGGCCGACGGTGCCAGCATCAGCGCCAACGGCATGAATGTGGGCCGGTCGGGCGGTGTGGGCGTATTGGCGATAGATCGTGCCCAAGTCAACTTCTCGGGCCAGCAGACGGGCGGCGTCCTGGCAGGTGCCTTCTTGAGCATTGGCCGATCGGGTGGCACCGGAATCGTCAACATCGGCAACGGCAGCACCGTGACGATGAGCAACCTGGGCAGCAGTGGCGCATCACTCAACCTGGGTGGCACTGGGCCAGGGCCACTGGGTGATGGCACGCTCACGCTCTCGGGTGGATCGCAAGTCCGCATCCAGGCCGCGCCCGGCCTTGGTGTCCTGAGCGTGGCGCGCGACGGCAGCGGGCTGATGCGGGTCAGGGGCGGCAGCACGGTGGATGTGGGTGACGGCTCGGCCTACATCGGCCGGCTCAAGGGCTCGGACGGTACGCTGATCATCAGCGAAGCGTCCAGCCTCACCGCTGGCTGGGTCGGCGTGGGCCGCAACAAAACCCTCACGGGCGACGTGGATGGCGGCACCGGCACCCTGGTCCTGATCAACAGCAACCTGACGGCCTCGGACATCGTGATCGGCAGCAACGGCTTCTTGGGCGGCACGGGCAAGATCACCGGCAATCTGGTCAACCACGGCATTTTTGCGCCGGGCCAGTCGCCGGGCACGATGGAGATTGCCGGTGGCTTCACCGCCGCCGCGGGCAGCCGCATGATCCTGGAGGTGCAGAGCGACGGCCATGGCGGTTTTGCCACCGACCATGTGATCTTCGGCAATGGCCAGGTGCTGGATCTGGCGCACCTGAGCGTGGAGTACCGGTTTCTGGGCGATACCAATCCCAACGACTTCCAGGCCCAGCAACTCTTCGATGTCGACACCTTCTTTCAGGTGCGAACGGCAGGGGGCGGCACGGTCGATCTGGCGCCGCAGGCTTTCAACGGCGCTACCTTCAGTGCGCAGGCCGATACCTACACGATCACCAACTTCAGTTTCAGCGCCAGCGGTGGCGCGAGCTTCACGGCCACGCCGGTGCCCGAGCCCGGCGCCTGGGTGATGTTGCTGGCAGGCTTGGCTGGGCTTGCTGGTGCGCGTGGCGCAGGCGCCCGGCGCCGCAGCCCCGCCTGATCAGTCGGTCGCGCCCAGCGCCAGTGCGCGTTGGCGCTGGGCGGCCAGGGCTGCTGCGTCCGGCAGTGTCCGGGTCGGCCAGCCTTGCAGGTGGCGCTCGCTCAGGTCAGCCAATGCGGCGATCCAGTCCGGGGCGCCGTTCAGGCAAGGGACGAAGCTGAAGCGCTCGCCGCCAGCCGTGAGAAAGGCGTCGCGGGCCTCCATCGCAATCTCCTCCAGCGTCTCCAGGTTGTCGGCGGCAAAACCGGGGCAGATGGCGTCAATGCGTTTGACACCCTCTGCAGCCAGGCGCTTGACGGTGGGTTCGGTGTAGGGCTCCAGCCACTTGGCGCGGCCCAGGCGACTTTGGAAGGTGACGATGTAGTCGTCCTTGGCCATGCCCAAAGCCTCGGCCAGCAGCCGGCCGGTTTTCTGGCACTCGCAGTGGTAGGGGTCGCCCAGGCCCAGGCTGCGCGCGGGCACGCCGTGAAAGCTCATCACCAGCTTGTCGCCCCGGCCGTGCTCGGCCCAGTGCGCCCGAACGCTGGCCGCCAACGCGGCGATGTAGCCCGGATCGTCGTGGTAGCGGTTGATGAAGCGAAGCTCCGGCAGACGACGGCTGCGCATGGCCCAGGCCGCGACGGCGTCGACGCTGCTGGCGGTGGTGGCGGCGGCGTATTGCGGGTACAGCGGCAGCACCAGCAGCCGGGTCACGCCCTCGGCGGCCAGCGCGTCCAGTGTGGTGTTGATGCCGGGCGACCCGTAGCGCATCGCATGGCGCACCGTCAAGTGGTGGCCGCGGTCCTGCAGCTGTGTCTGCAGCAGTTCGGCCTGGCGTGCCGTCCAGGTCAGCAGCGGCGATCCCGCAGCGGTCCAGATGGCTGCGTATTTGGCGGCGGATTTGGCCGGCCGGAAGCGCAGCACCACGCCATGCAGGATCAACCACCACAGCGGGCGGGGGATCTCCACCACCCGCGGGTCCCACAAAAACTGCCCCAGGTAGCGCCGCAGGGCGGCTGGTGTCGGGGCGTCGGGTGTGCCCAGGTTGACGAGCAGCACCGCGGTGCGCTCGCCGCGGCCATGGGCGTAAGGGGGTTCGGGTGCAAATTTCATCGCGATCGATTGTCTGCGATGGGTTGGCGCCATGCCGGCAATGGGCCTGTACAGCCAACGCTGGCTGGGCTGTGCAGCGACCTGCGCTGCGCAAGCCGCCTCAAGGCTGGTGCGGTACCGTGTCGGTGAACGACAGCAACTCAAAGCGCACGCTGGGCGCGGTGGGATCGCTGGGCGATCCGCCCAGTCCGATCCAGCCTGAGCCATGCAGCGTGCAATTGCCGCGCCGCAGGCTGACCACCTCGGCCGCATTGCCAAAGCGCACGTAGGTGCCGTTGTAGCTGAGGTCGGTCAGCTGGAACGAGCCGCCGTGCCAGTCCAGCCGCGCATGCGATCGTGATACCCGGCTGTCGTCGACCCGGAAATTGGCCTGCGGACTGCGCCCCAACACCACCGGCATGTGCTCACCATCGAACACCTCGTTGACGTCCAGCCAGACCAGACGCACCGCCTCGGGCTCCAACGTGTGCGGCACGCCGCCGAACTGGGTGGCCGGCATGTCAATGCCGCGGCGCCCGCCCATCACATGCACCTGCACCGGCTCGGCCCGGCCACGCAGGTGCATCCAGTCGAGCGAGCGGAACCGTGGCCGCAACTCGTCGGTCAGGCCGGACAGCACTTCGCCGGTGATCAGGGTTTCGTTGTCGCTGGCATGGTCGATCAACCGAGCGGCCACGTTGACGGCGTCGCCAAAGCAGTCGCCGCCCATCTCCACCACCTCGCCGCGGGCCAGTGCCACCTGCAAACGCAGTCCGCGCAGTCCGGCCGATGCGCCCCGCTCGCGGCCACGGATGACCAGCAGTTCCAGCTCTTCGTGCATTTTTTGCGCGGACAGAAAGCCGTCGGCCGGTGTGTTGAACACCGCCATCAGACCATCACCCAAGGTTTTGACCAGATCGCCGCCGCAGGCCGGCACGGCACGCGACAGGGCGGTGACGGTGTGCGTCACGACCGACGTGGCCTCGGCATTGCCCAGGGTCTCGTAGAGGGCTGTGCTGCCCCGAAGGTCAGCAAACAGCACGGTACGCTCAGCGATGCGCGTCATGCGGGGCAGTTTAATCGTGAATTTGTGCCGGTCCGGCAGCCGTGCCCGGCGCGGGTCGCCGCCGGTGGCTTCGGCCTCCACCGCATGCATCAAAGACCTGATCGGCAGCGACGTCGAACAGCACGGCGCGACAGCTCGACGGTCAGGCCGGGCGCCCAGGCCCAAGCACTGGCCGCCGGGCAGCGTCTCCGCACGGATTCCCAAATCTGTCGCCGCGTGGGTTGACCCGCCAGGTGGCCGGCATTGCCCTGGGTTCGACCGGCCGGCGCCCGACTTCCCCGTGCACAATCGTGCACCATGTTGATTGCGCCCCAGCCTGATCCTGCCCCCGGTTTGCCGTGGAAGGCGGGCCGTGCTTGCGGCGGTGGATCAGGCACGACGTTGGCGCCGAAACAACAAAGCGCCTGTGCCGCTGCCCTGTCGGCGTTCGTCTTGCTTGCCAGCCTGGTCGGCGGCTGCGCTACCCCCTCAGCCGACATCGTGCCAATGCCTGGCGACCCGGCGGCTTACGCAAGCTGGGATTGCGAGCGCATCTTTGGCGAGTCCGACCTGGTGCGGCACCAGGCTATCGACGTGGCGTATGCCGTGGATTCGCGGGTGGGCAGCAACCTGGTCGCGCTTGGCCTGGGCGTCACGATGTTCTGGCCGGCCTTGCTGGCGATGCGCCCGGACGGACCCGAGGCGGTTGAACTCGCCGATTTGAAGGGCCGAGACGCGGCACTGCGCACCGCCGCTGCGCTGCGCCCTTGCGGCCCACCACCGGACGCAATGGCCGCCAGCCGCTTGGCTGCCTTGCCGATAACGCTGGGTGAACGCCTGGTGTTCGCCGAACGCGCCGGGGACGTCGGGCCGGCGAAAACGCTGGCCATGACTGTCACGGCGCTGCGCCGCGACCAGATCGAATTCAGCCTGCAACTCGACGGTCAGCTGCTGGGGCAGCCCTGGCGGCAGGACTTGGCTGGCAACCCGGTGCTGGATGCGCCGATGCCGCTGATCGGCTGGCGCCGCCTGCTCAAGCAAGATCTGGTGCTGGGTCAGGTGCTGGCAGGTGACTTGACGGCCGCCGGCGACGCTCAGCCCGGCGCCCGTGTGCGCGGGCAGGTGGTGGCCATCGGCCCGCAGGTGGTGGCCGGTCGCGCTTTTGATGTGGCCGTCATCGAGCTTTTTGGTGAAGCGCCAACCGCCGGCGCAGGCGCCGGACAGGGCGCCGAAGGCAGCACCCGGCTGGATGGCGTGATGGCAGTGGACCGCCACAGCGGCGTGCTGCTGCGGCTTGAGCTGCGCTGCGCCAACCCTGACTTTGCGATCCGCCGCCGTCTGCTGCGGGTGGAGTCGCCGGCCCGGTGACCGGGGGTGCGGCCGGGCGCGGGTTAACCGATCTTTACGGTGTGAACAAGGCGGCGAAAAGTGGTGCGTGAAGAATTCAGTCATCAACTTCCACCCTGAGGCCCATGCCATGACAACCCCACTCTCTACCGCGACCACCCTCAGCACCACACGCCGTCAGGCGGGTAGCGGCACTGTGCGCCACCGGTGCGCTGCCCTGCTGCTGGTGGCGCTGGCTGGTGCTGCGGTGTCGGTGGCGCACGCCCAGCCAGCAGGTCCGGCGGGCGCTGCACCGGGCATGGCACCCGGCGGCATGCAGGCGTCGGCGCACCACGGCATGGGCCACGGCATGGCCGGCTCTGGGCTGGTGTCCGAGCGCATGCTGGACGCCGCCGGTGCCAGCGCCGAGCAAAAGGCCAAGGTGCGCGATCTGCTCAAGGCGGCCCAGGACGACAGGCGCAAACAGCACGAGGGTGACCAAGAACTGCACCAGAAAATGATGGCCCTGATGGCCGCCCCGCAGGTGGATGCCGCCGCCGCCGAGGCGCTGCGCCAGCAACTGCAAGCCCGGCGCGACGTCGCCAGCAAGCGCCAGCTGCAGGCCATGCTCGACGTGGGCGCGGTGCTGACGCCCGAGCAACGCCAGAAGCTTGCCGACCGCATGAAGTCCCGCCAGGACATGATGCAGCGCCACCACCGTGAGCGGCAGGCCAACGAGCCGCGCAGCTGACATGGCGGCGACTGCCCGGTTGACAGGCTTGACGGGTCGGTGGTTAACCAGTGCGGGCAAGCCACGATGACGACCCATCTGCTGCTGATCGACGACGACGCCCGACTCACGGCGATGGTCGGCGACTACCTGCGCGCCAACGGTCACGAGGTGGATGTGGCCGGTACGCTGGCCGCTGGCCGTGAACGGTTGCGGCTGGGCCAGTACGACGCGCTGGTGCTTGACCTGATGCTGCCCGATGGCGACGGGCTGGACCTGACGCGCGAGCTGCGGGCCGATGCCCGGCTGCGGCGTCTGCCACTGCTGATGCTCACCGCCCGCGGCGAGCCTTTGGACCGGGTGTTGGGGCTGGAGCTGGGCGCCGACGACTACCTCGCCAAGCCCTTTGAGCCGCGTGAGCTGCTGGCCCGCATCAAGGCCGTGCTGCGGCGCGCCCAACCGGAGCCGCTGGGCGACGAGGTGCTGCGCTTCGGCCGGCTGGAGATCGATCTCGGCGCCCGCCAGGCCCGCATCGACAACCGGGCTTGTGACCTGACCGGGCACCAGTTCGACCTGCTGGTGGTGCTGGCGCAGGGCGCGGGCCGGGTGCTCAGCCGCGACCAGATCATGGACTCGCTCAAGGGCCACCCGATCGAGGCATTCGACCGCAGCATCGACGTGCACGTCTCCCGCATCCGTGCCTGCATCGAGGACGATCCGAAGCTGCCCAAGCGGGTGCTGACGGTGCGCGGCTCGGGTTATGTATTTGCCCGCAAGCAAGACGCTGACGACTGAGCTTGATCACTTGAAATCCCTGTACCTGCGGATCTGGCTGACGGTGGTGGCCGCGCTGGCGCTGTTTGCGCTGGTCTCGGGCTGGATGTGGCAGCGCCACCTCGACCAGGAGCGCACCCGGTTCGAGAGCGCGGCCAGCGAGCGGGTGACCGCCTGGGCTGAACTGGTGCAACGTGCGCTGCCCACGGTCGATGCGCCCGCGGCGGAGCAGGCCGAGGCGCTGCGCGACTGGTCCACCCGGCTGCGGGTGCCGCTGGCACTGGACGACCGCCGGGGGATGCGCATCGGCGCGTCCGCCAGCTTTTTGCAGCGTGAGGCCGAGGGCGGCCCACAGGCCGCCGCGGTGCGGCTGGATGACGGCCGTACGCTGTGGCTGGCGCGTCGCATGATGCGGCGCCCTGGTGGCGGCGGCCCGCCGCATGACGAGATGATGGGGCGCGAGGTGATGGGGCGCGACACCTTGGCGCGCGATGGTGGCGAGCGTGTCGACCGTGGCCCGCCCGCGCTGCGTGCGCCGCGCGGGCCGCTGTTGGGCGAGCAGGCGCCCGGGCCGGCGCTGGGCGACCGTGTGCGCAGCTTGTCGCCTGGCGCGATGTTGCCGTTTCCGCCGCCACTGTCTGCCATGCCCTTCGGTCTGCCGCAGGCGGTAGCGCCGCTGATCCTGGTGGCGATGTTGTTCATCGCCGTCGCGGCCGGTGCCTACCCGGTCGTGCGCCGCCTGACACGGCGCCTGGAGCAGCTCAAGCACGGTGTCGAGGCCTTTGGTGCCGGCGACCTGGCGCAGCGGGTGGACGCCTCGGGCCGCGACGAGGTGGCCGCCGTGGCCGCCACCTTCAACCAGGCTGCCGGGCGTATCGAGTCGCTGGTGCGCAGCCACCAGACCTTGCTGGCCAATGCCAGCCATGAGCTGCGCTCGCCGCTGGCACGCCTGAAGATGGCGGTGGCCCTGTATGCCGACATCCCGGCAGGCAAGTCCGATGACCGGCTGGGCCAGTTGCGCCACGAGATCGACACCAATGTGGCCGAACTCGACGCGCTGGTCGAGGAGGTGCTGCTGGCCAGCCGCCTGGACGCCGGCCCGGCGCTGGACGCGGGTGACCCGATCGACCTGCTGGGCCTGGCGGCCGAGGAGGCCGCGCGTGTCGATGCCGAGGTCAACGCCCCGGGCGAGCCTGCCGGCTGGCGCGTGGCAGGCAGTGACCGTCTGCTGCGTCGGGCGCTGCGCAACCTGCTGGAGAACGCCCGCCGCTACGGCGGTGGCGAGATCAGCGTGCAGATGGCGCAGGTGTCGCCGGGCCACCTGCAACTGCGGGTCTGCGACCGCGGCGCGGGTGTGCCGGCCGACCTGCGTGAGCGCATCTTCGAGCCTTATTTCCGGTTGCCGGGACACGCCGAGCGCGAGGGCGGTGTCGGCCTGGGCCTGAGCCTGGTGCGCCAGATTGCGCAGCGCCACGGTGGCAGCGTGCACTGCGAGACCCGTGACGGCGGCGGCAGCTGTTTTGTGCTGCGGCTGCCGGCGCTGGTGCCCGCCGGCGCGTCGGGCGACGCGTTGCCGGCCCAGCCGTCCGTCAAGCCGCCGCCACGGGCCTGACGCTGCTTTCGCGCTGCTGCGCCAGCACCCAGGCCAACAGGGCTGTGAGCAAGACGGCGGCCACGGTCAGCCCGGTGGTCGAGGCGATCCAGAACCCTTGCGCACCCTGCCAGCTGGCAGGCAGCCGGTCGCCCAAGCGAAACGCCAGCATGTAGCCGCCGCCCAGGCCCACCCCCCACAGCGCGCCGACAAAGATCAGCATCGGCACCGTGGCAATGCGCCAGGCCCGCAGCACAAAGGCAGCCATGGTCTGCACCGCGTCAGCGGCATGGAACAGCGCCACCCAGGCCAACAGCGGCAGCGCCGCGGCCAGCACCGCTGGGTTGTCGGTGTAGAGCTGCAACACGGGCAACCTTGCGGCAAACACCACCGTGCCCACCACCAGGGCCAGGCACAGGGCGAACTGCATGCCGTGCCAGCCCAGCCGGCGTGCGTCGCGCAAATCGCCAGCGCCGATGCGCTGCGCCACCAGCGTGCCGGTGGCGTTGGACAGCCCCAGCGGCAGCATGAACAGCAGCGACACCAGGTTGGTGGCGATCTGGTGCCCGGCCACCGCGGTTTCACCCAGCCGCGAGATGAAGATCGCCATGAAGGCAAAACCCGTCACCTCGACCAGGATCGTCAGCCCCATCGGCAGCCCCAGGCGCAGCATCGCCAGGATCGAGGCGCGGTGGGGCGCGCGCTGGCCGGGTGCGGTCAGGGCGAAGCGGTCGTAAAACGGATCCCGCCACAGCACCAGCGCGGCCATCAGCAACTGCAGCCACATCGCCACCAGCGTGGAGATGCCGCAACCCACCACACCCATCGCCGGCACGCCCAGGGCGGGCAAGCCCGATACCAGGGCCATCGACAGCGGCACCTTGACTGCCAGCCCCAGCAATTGCAGCAGCATCACCGCCTTGGGCCGGGACACCGCCACGTTGAAGCCTCGGAACACCGTGAACACCAGCGAGGCCGGCAGCGCAAACGCCAGCCCCAGCAGGAAGCCGCGCACCTTCTCGGCCACCGCCGGGCTGACCTGCGCCAAATCCAGAAACGGCCCCGGCAACGCCAGCAGCGCACTGCCCAGCAGGCTCAGCGCCAGCGCCACCCACAGCGCCTGCCAAGCCTGGTGGCCGGCCTCGTGAAGGCGTTTGGCGCCAAACAGCTGGCCAACGATCGGGCTGACCGCCAGCACCATGCCCATCAGGCCGATGAACACGGTGATGTAAGTGGCGCCGCCCACCGCCAGTGCTGCCAGGTCGGTGGGGGAATGGCGTGCGACCAGCACGGTGTCGACCGTGCCGAAGCCCAGCACCGCCACCTGGCCGACAAACACCGGCCAGGCCAGTGGCACGATGCGGCGCACGCTGGCGCGCAGGCCTGTTGTCACCTGGGGCCAGCGCCGGGCGCTGCAGCCACGCGCTGCGGCTGGCCGGCGCTGGCGGCTGAACCGCCAACCTGCGCATCGGCACTGCCGCGAGCACGCTCGGCATAGCGGTTGAAGCGCCATGCCGTGCCCTCTTGCGTGATGCGCCGCCACACCACACGTTTTTCGGCCGGGCTGAAAAGCAGCCAGTGCTGCACCTCGTCCTCGGTGCGGCCGCAGCCCTTGCACAGGGCATCGCCCTGGGCGGTGGAGCAGATTGCGATGCATGGCGCATCAGGGGTTTGCGCGTACCAGGCCAGCCAGGCGGCGCGGGCGGCCGCCGGCAGGGTCAACTCGTCGGCCAGCGGCTCCCGGTAATAAACCAGCAGAGCGTAGACCTCGGCCAAGGCCAGTACCTCGGCGCAGGCGGTGATGCCGTCGATGGACGGTGAACGGTCGCGCCACCAGTTGATGGCGGATTCAATATCGACAATGTGGATGCCGGCCATGGGCAGTGCTTTCAGGGGCGGGGCGGGCAGCAAAGCGAAGGCTGCAGCGCGAGGGGGGGCCAGCATAGCGCGTTCGTGTCAGCGCGATCGGGCGCCGCCCATGCATACTTTGTCCATGATCCCTTTTTGTACGCCGCCTGTCCTGCCGCCTGTGGCCGCTGCCCGCTGGCGGCAGTGGCCGCAGCGGTGGCTGTGGTGGCTTTTGATCGCCGTGGGGATGCTGTTGCCGCTGGTCGCGCCGCCTGCCCGCGCCGGAGAATTCAGTGACGAGTTCGATCGCCAGCGCTTCAAGGACGGCCTGGCCCATGAAATTGCCTTCCGCGAGTCAGCGCTGCATGTGGCTTGGGGCGCTGAGCCGTTGTGCGACGACACCACCGAGATCGAGCCGCTGGTGCTGTGGTCGGTGCGCTCGATGCTGAAACCGCTCTCGGCCCATGAGCAAGGCCTGTTCAAGCAGGCCACCGGCATGGACGAGCACTGGCGCATCGCCTGGCTGGACGAGGGCGCGCCCGACGAGCTCAAGCTGGGTCAGCGTGTGCTGGCGGTCAACAAGCGGCTGCTGCCGGCGCCTGGCACCAAGATCGAGATCACCGCGGTGCTGCGCGGCGGGTCGGCGATGTCGGTCGACGACCAGGCTTTCTGGACGGTGATGCACCAGGCCCGCGACGAGGCCAATGCCACTTCGTCGATGACGCTGACGCTGGAGGGCGGCCGCGACGTGAAGGTGAGCACCCAGACCGGCTGCGCAGGCACGGTCACGGCGACGGCCTTCGACAACGAGCCACAGAACTTCCTGCGCCAGGACGGCCGGCGCAGCAAGATCCCCGGCAACGCGATGCTGGAAGCGCGCAGCGCGGACGAACGTCGCTGGCTGGCGGCTTTCGGCACCTACTTTTTGGCCAGTGAGGGGTCCATCCTGCGCCAGCGCTCGTCCGACAGCACTGCCAACGCTTTCCTGATCGGCAAAGTGTTGTCCCTGGCGGTGCCGGGTGCCGGCACTTTGCTGGCCGCAATGGAGGCCACCACCCAGCGCACCATCCAGGTCGACGGCCTGGTGGGCGGTGCGGACCTGTTTGCCAACGAGGTGGTGATGGCGATGGGAGGCGACCCGTCGGTTGGGCTCAAATTGTCGGACCGCCTGCGCGCCAAGGGCATCGCCGCAGATGTGCTGGTGATGAGCGCGTTCCGCCGCTCCAGCGTCGAGTTCCATCTGCGCCAGCTGCAGGAGATCGTCCAGGCCCGGCGCAAGGCCGACCTGGCCGCTGAAGCGGCCGAGGCCGCCAAGGGTGCTGCCGTCGACGTGCCGCCAGCCAAACCCTGACCTGGCGCATGCCCGGCCGCAGGTTGTCGGGTGGCGCAGCGGGCAGGGCGCCGCCTGTCGGTCCGGCGTAAGGCTTGGGCGATTGCGCCGACCAAGTTGTCATGACGACCCCACACAAACCCGCCCTGTCCAGCAGCGAGCCGCTCAGCGGTTTTTCGAAGTCTGTCCGACCGGGCGGCGCAGTCCGCACCGCGTGGCGCATCGGTAACCGCTACCGCTACCGCAGCGGCAACCGCAATGGCTTGCCGTCGCGATGCACGCCAGCGTTCGCGCTGGTATTGGGGTCGGTATTGGGGTGCGTGCTGGGGTCGGTGGTGCCGCAGCCCGCCTGGGCACAGGCTGCGCCGGCGGCGTCAGCGTGTCAGGTGCGGTCCGCAGCGCGACAGCTGCAGTTGGTCGAGCTCTACACCTCGGAGGGCTGCAACTCCTGTCCACCGGCCGACCACTGGCTGTCGGGTCTCAAGAACCGGCCAGACGTGCTGGCGGCGGCATTTCATGTCGACTACTGGGACAGGCTGGGCTGGGTGGACCGCTTTGGCAGTGCCCGCCACACCGAACGGCAGGCCGAGCAGCAGCGCAACTCGGGCGCCCGGTTCAGCTACACGCCGCAGGTCTTGGTCAACGGCCGCGACTGGCGGGGCTGGCCCACACTGCCCTTGCTGAACAGCCCGGCGCTGGTGCAGATCACGCTGCAGCGCCTGGACAGCCGGCAGGTCAACGTGAATGTGCTGGCGCAGCGCGGCGCACCACCTCGGCTTGCGATGTGGTGGGCGGTGCTGGAGGACCAGCACAGCTCGGCGGTGGCGGCAGGTGAAAACCACGGCGTCACGTTGCGCCATGACCATGTGGTGCGGCAGTACACGCCGGTCGCCGCCTGGGCCGCGGCGGACAGTCCAGCCCGGTCCCTGCGCCTCGACGCGCCGCACAACGGCGAAGCCGGGCGCAAGGCCCGGCTTCTGGTGGTGGTGACGGATGCCGTCACCGGTGCGCCGCTGCAGGCGGTTCAGCTGGATTGCTGATGGGAGTGAGCCGCCTGTCGGCGGTGAACTCGCGGGCTCAAGAGCTTGCACGCAAAGCATGCGAGCAGAGCCTTCGCCAGCCGTGAATCGCCTTTCGGCGACTCATGCGCTGGCTTAGCGCGGACCGCGCTTCGGGCCGAAGCCAGGCTTGGCGCCAAAGGCCGGACGGGCCGGGCGGTCACCGCCGCCAAAACCTTCGCGGGCCGGACGGTCACCGCCAAAACTGCCGGGGCCGCCTGCGCCACGCGGTGCCTGGCTGCGGCTGTCGTTGCGGAAGCCGCCTTCACGGAAGCCACCTTGCGGCGCGCCGTCACGCGGCGCGGCATCACGGAACCCACCTTGCGGCCGGCCAGCGTCGCGGAAGCCACCTTGCGAGTGACCTTCATCACGGTGACCCCCCTGCGGCCGCGAATCATCGGGGCGGAACGAGCCACCACCGAAGTTGCCCCGGTCGCCGCCGCCAAAGTTGCCACGGTCACCACCGCCGTAGCTGGGGCGGTCGCCGCCACCAAAGCCGCCGGCCGGACGGCGATCGCCACCGTGACCGCCGCCAAACCCACCCGCACCGCCACCGCCAAAGCTGGCGCGGTCGCCGCCACGGTCGGCACGCGGGCCGCCAAAGCTCGGACGGCCGCGGCTGCCAAAGCCCGGCTTGCCGCCAAAGCCGCTGCCGCTCGGGCCGCTCATGGTCGGCGCGGTGTACTTCGGCTCCAGGCCGGGCACCACCGCCACGGCGATGGTCTGGGTCGTGAAGCGCTCGATGCGGCGGATCATGCCCACGTCGCGGCGCTCGGCCAGCGTGATCGCCAGGCCATTGCGGCCGGCACGGCCGGTACGGCCAATGCGGTGGATGTAGTCTTCCGGCTTCATCGGCAGGCCGTGGTTGATTACATGGCTGATGGTCGGCACGTCAATGCCGCGGGCGGCGACGTCAGTCGCCACCAGCACGCGCAGGTGGCGGTTGCGCAGGTCTTGCAACACGCGGTTGCGGCGGCCTTGCGGCATGCCACCGTGCAGCGCGGCCACGGCATGGCCGATCTGGGCCAGCTTGTGCGCCACTTCGTCGGCATCACGCTGGGTGCTGGTGAAGACCAGGCACTGGTCCATGTCCTTGTCGGTCAGCAGTTGCTCCAGCAGGGCATGCTTGTGGTGCATGCTGTCGGCCCAGTGCAGGCGCTGCTCGATGGCGGCATGGGTGTCGGTGTGGTTGTCCACGCTGATGCGCTTGGGCTCACGGGTGAGCTGCTGCGCCAGGTGGCCCACATTGCCGGCAAAAGTGGCCGAGAACATCAGCGTCTGGCGCGCTTCGGGCAGGCTCTGCGCAATGGTGGTGATGTCGTCGATGAAGCCCATGTCGAGCATGCGGTCGGCCTCGTCCAGCACCAGCATTTCAACCTGCGCCAGCACCGCAGCGCCGGAATTCATCAGGTCGAGCAGGCGGCCGGGGGTCGCGATCAGCACGTCCAGCGGCGCACGCAGCGCCTTGAGCTGGGCCTGGTACGGCACACCGCCGACCACGTGCGCGACCTTCAGGCCGGACACGCCGTAGCCGTAGACCGAGCAGGCCTTGGAGACTTGCTGCGCCAGCTCCCGGGTGGGTGCCAGCACTAGGATGCGCGGGCCTTGGGCCTGGCCCTTGGCGCGCTTCTTGGCCGGGTCGTTGCGGGCATCCAGGATGCGCTGCAACGCCGGCCAGACAAACGCGGCGGTCTTGCCGCTGCCGGTCTGCGACGACACCAGCAGGTCGCTGCCGGTCAGGGCGGCGGGAACGGCGCGGGCTTGCACATCGGTCGGGCTGGGGTAGCCGGCGTGGGTGATCGCCTTGACGATCTCCATCGACAGGCCCAGGGAGGTGAATGCATCACCGGCGGGGACGTGAGGCGCCTTGGCGGTCGGCTCGGTGGTGGGGGTCAGAACCTCGGCGGCCTCGTCGATGGCGAGGGTGGCTTCGAGTGAGGGTTCGTTGGCAAGGTCAAAACTCATGGCAGTAGCTTTCAGTCAGGCAAGGCTCGCCCCGGTGGCTTTTGGCCACAGCAAGGCACAGCCACGGCGCCGCAATGAGGATCACGGACGACCGCAGTGGGGTCGCACTTCTTTGGAAGGGTGGGGCAACCCAAGCGACCCGGCTGTGCCGAAAGTGCCTGCGGTTTTTGTGCCCAAAACGTCCTGAAGCGACGGCATCGCCGCCAACCAGGACTCGAGACGCGGTGTGGATCCCTGCTGTAGGGTGCAGGGCCCGGCTCGATGAGGGTCAGGGAGATGAACGAATAACGCGGAGCTGGCTTCGCGTTAACCCGGATTATGGCATAAATCGGCCGCGCGTGCCGGCTTTTCGTCTGCTGCGAAGCTCAGGCGCTGTGCGCTGCTGCCTTGATCATGTCACTGGCCTTCTCAGCGATCATGATCGTCGGCGCGTTGGTATTGCCACTGACGATGCGCGGCATGATCGATGCATCCACCACCCGCAGGCCCTGCAGCCCGTGAACCCGCAGGCTGGCGTCCACCACATTGCCTTCGCCCGGTCCCATCCTGCAACTGCCGACCGGGTGGTAGATCGTGTCGGCGTACTGGCGGATGAAGCTGGCAATCTGCCCGTCGGTCTGCGCCGCTGCAGAACTGGCCAGTTCCCGGCCGCCCAGGCTGGCCAATGCCGGCTGTTGCAGGATCTGGCGCATCAGCTTGACGCCTTCGACCATGCGTTCCAGATCGCCCGGCGCGGTCAGGAAGGCCGGATCGATCAAGGGGGCAGCCAGGGGATCGGCGCTGGCCAGCATCACGCTGCCGCGACTTTCGGGGTTGAGCAAGCAAACATGGCACGAGTAACCGTGGCCGAACACCGTGGTGCGACCGTGGTTCACCAGCTTGCCGATCACAAAGTGCAACTGCAGATCGGGTGCCGGGCGTTGGGCCGAGCTTCGGATGAAGCCGCCCGCCTCGGCAAAGTTGGTGGTCAGCGGCCCGGTGCGGTCCTTGCGCCACGCCAACACGCCTGAGATCGCATTGCGCAGGCCTGCGAGCGACAGGCCGAACAGTTCGGTGACCTTGGGCGTGTCCATCACCTGCACCACATCGACATGGTCGTGCAGGTTGGCGCCGACAGCTGGCAGGTTGTGCAGCACCGGGATGCCCAGCGATTGCAGGTGGGCCGCCGGACCCACGCCGCTCAGCATCAGCAACTGCGGCGATTGAAACGCGCCGGCGGCCAGCAGCACCTCGGCGCGGGCCATGGCCTGGTGCCGGATGCCGGCTTTGAGGTATTCGACACCGACGGCACGCTGGCCTTCAAACAGGATGCGCGTGGCCCGTGCGCCGGTGATCACCGTCAGGTTGTTTCGGCCCAGCACCGGTGTCAGGTAGGCCTTGGCCGCGCTGCAGCGTTCTCCGTTGCGGTGTGTCACCTGGTATGGCCCCACGCCCTCCTGGGTGGCGCCGTTGAAATCGGGGTTGAGGGCATGGCCTGCCTGCTGCGCCGCATCGACAAACAGTGCCGAACAGCGGTTGGGCTGGACCAGGTCCTGCACCTGCAGCGGCCCGTCGCTGCCGTGCCAGACATCCGCGCCACGGCTGTTGTGTTCGGCGCGCTTGAAATACGGCAGCACCTCGTTGAACGACCAGCCCGGGTTGCCCTCGGCGGCCCAGCCGTCGTAGTCGGCCTGCTGTCCGCGCAGGTAGATCATCGCGTTGATCGAGCTCGATCCGCCCAGCACCTTGCCTCGCGGCTGGTAGCCCCGACGGCCGCCCAGGCCGGTCTGCGGAACCGTCTCGAAAGCCCAGTTCAGCCCTTTGGACTTGGCCATCAGCGCCAGCCCGGCAGGGCAATGGATCAAGACGCTGGTGTCTGTACCGCCCGCCTCCAGCAACGCTACCTGCACAGCTGGGTCTTCACTCAGGCGAGCCGCCAGCACACAGCCCGCCGATCCCCCGCCCACCACCACATAGTCGAACATTCGTCTGGACTCCACTGGCACCCGCTGACCCGGATTGGCACAGCCAATCGATGATAGCCAGCGGCTCGGTGTGGGCCTAGGCTGGAGACCTGCCTCTAGACAACCTCAGGGTTCCCCGCCTTGCACATCTGCCTTTTGAGGCAATTGCTGTTACATTACAGGCACAGACATGCACGAGGCCGTTTCCACAAGGTCTTACTCCCGTACCGCCTGATGTCATCAAATCGCTTCGGCGACAAGGTTGCAAAGGGCCCGTCCAGGTTTGAACTCCCGGTTCGACGTTTCTTGAGTGTCTCTGTCCGTGTTGGCGCAAGCCGGTACGGTGGCAATTTTTTATCAACAGACTCAAAAGGAACATCTCCATGAGCACTACCCAAACTGGCGTCGTCAAATGGTTCAACGATGGCAAGGGCTTCGGCTTCATCACGCCTGAAGACGGCAGCAAGGATTTGTTCGCTCACTTCAGCGAAATCCGCAACAACGGCGGCTTCCGCAGCCTGGCCGAAAACCAGCGCGTTGAATTTGAAGTGAAGCAAGGCCCCAAGGGTCTGCAAGCGGCGAACATTCGCCCGCTGTAATTGCTGCGCAGGCCAAGCCTGCGTGCGTTATCAGGGCCTTCGGGCCCTGCAAAACAAAAAACCGCACCTGTAAGGGTTGCGGTTTTTTTTTCGTCCCGGCGCCTGATGGGTTGAAATCCATGCCACCAGCCCTTGATGCGGGCAAGGCAGCTGGCCCGACTGCAGGCGCTACAAACCCATCAACTGACAACTGGGGGAGGCGTGCCGACCTCGGCGGTGTCTGCGGCGGCGGGATCATGCCCCGGCTCTGTACCGTCGGCACCCGGACCCTGTTTTTTCTTCTGCAGCTTTTCTTCGTTCTTGCGTTTCTTGGCCAGTTCACGCTGGCGTTTTTCGTACGAGTAATTCGGGGTCGCCAATGCGGTGCTCCTTGAGTGGCTGACACGCGCCGGTCGCGCGTCGAAACTGACCCGCAGCATAAGGCATTCGAAGTGGCGGTTTGGGGTCAAGCACAGCCAGGCTTGGCCGGTATGTTGCGTGGGTGTCAGAATCCGCGGTCAATTTCAGGGGTTGCCATGTTCGACTTGCTTGTTTCGCCCGCCAAGGCCTCCCGCCGGCTGCACCAGACCCGTTGGCCTGAGTCGGCGGCTGTGGCGGCCAGACGGGCGGTAGCGGTCGTGCTTGTCCTGCTGGCCGGGCCGGCCGTGTTGGCGGCGGACATTGGCGGCAGCAGCGCGCAGGCCCCAGACCCGCTGGCTGCTGCGCGAACCCAGGTGGCCGCGCGCCGCTGGGCTGATGCGGTCACCGAACTCAAGCGGGTGAACACCCCCACCAACGCGGATTGGCAGAACCTGATGGGTTACACCTTGCGAAAAACATCGCCACCCGATCTGGACGGTGCCGACCGGCATTACCGCGAGGCGCTGCGCATTGCGCCAACGCACCGCGGCGCGCTGGAGTACTCGGGCGAGCTGGCGCTGATGAAAGGCGACCTGCCACTGGCCGAGCAACGTTTGGCGGCATTGGACAAGATCTGCACCTTTGGCTGCGAGGAGTACACCGACCTCAAGCAGGCTGTTCAGCGCTATAAGGCTGCGGGCAACCGGTACCAGCCGACGCCCTGATCGGGCGGGAAGCCAGAAAAGCCAAGGGCCACCGAGGTGGCCCTTGCTGACGGACAGGGCGATGCCCAAGACCGGTTGTGTTGGCGCCGGTTACGGGTTCCGGTAGCCCGCCCATTGGTGCGGTCGGTTGTCGCCAAGACAGGACAGAGTATGACCCGTTGCCATGACGGCGGTATGACAAGAAGCCAGGGTTTGTCCTGGCAAATCGGCGTCGGCGCACAAATCGTCCTGCATGCTGCAGTGCAAAATACGTGCAGTTGCCGATCCGGCGGGCATCACTCTGCGAGGTTTTTGCGCCATGCGCTATGTTGTCTTCAATCAAAAAGGCGGGGTCGGGAAGTCCACCATCACCTGTAACCTGGCGGCGATCAGTGCAGCTCAAGGCCTGCGCACGCTGGTGATTGACCTGGACCCGCAGGGCAACTCAACGCGCTACCTGCTGGGTGCAGGTGCGGACGAGCCGCGCGACACGGCGGCCGAGTTTTTCGACCAGACGCTCAAGTTCACGCTGCGCAACCAGGGCGCGGACGAGTTCATCACCGCGACGCCGTTCGAGAACCTGCATGTGCTGCCGTCCAGCCCCCGGCTGGAGGAACTGCACAGCAAGCTGGAGTCGCGGTACAAGCTTTACAAGCTGAGGGATGCACTGGCGGCGCTGGAGGGCTACGACCGGATCTTCATCGACACCCCGCCGGCGCTGAACTTTTACACCCGCTCTGCGCTGATCGCAGCGCTTTGCTGCCTGATCCCGTTCGACTGTGATGATTTCTCGCGCCGGGCGCTGTATTCACTGATGGACAGCGTGCAGGAGATCCAGGCGGACCACAACCCCGCCCTGGTGGTCACGGGTATTGTTGTCAACCAGTTCCAGCCCCGCGCCAACCTGCCGCAGCGCCTGGTGCAGGAGCTGATTGACGAAGGTCTGCCGGTGCTGCAGCCCTACCTGAGCGCCAGCGTCAAGATCAAGGAGTCGCATGAGCAGGCCCTGCCAATGATCCATCTGGATGCCCGCCACAAGCTGAGCCTCGAGTACCTGGCGCTGCACGCCGCGCTGCAGCCGGTGGTGGGCAAGCGCAAGGGCAAGCGCTGATCAGGTGACGCCAGGGGTTGGCCGCTGACGCCAGCGCTGAGCCGGGCCTAGGGCTTGCCCGCTGTTGGGACGAAATGGCTGCGGAACCAGTCGCTCAGCAAGCGCCGCTCGTAGGGCAAGGCTTCACTGCGGTCAGTGACCCGACTGCGCATCAGGTAGGCCAAGTCCGAGATCGACTCGTCGCCGCTGCCCAGGGTTTGCGCGCCGTCGCTCAGGGTGTAGCGCAGGTGGATGCGCGGCCAATCGGCGCGGCCCTTGAGCACCCGCAGGTCGTTGGACAGGTTCAGCATTGGCCGTGTCTCGCCGGCCAGGTCGATGTCGAGGATGTCGATCTTGAGCCGCTGATCAACCGGCAGACCGGCCAAGCCCAGAGCCTGAAGGTGCCGGTCCAGGGCCCGGCGTGTGGCCTCGGCGTCCGTGCCGTGGCCGGCATCGGTGTAGCGCTCGGGCTGCACGAAGTTCACTTCAACCGTGCCGGCTTGAGCCACGCCGGCCAGCAACAGGGCCGTTGT
>JBKJKU010000037.1:0-14429 GCA_046597355.1 Aquabacterium sp. | reverse complement strand
CCGGTCCAGCTGGCGCCGGCCTTGATGCCGAACAGGTTGTGGCTGGCGCTGCCGTCGCTGCCGATGATCTCGCGCTTGCCCCAGCCGGTCTCCAGCGCGGCCTGCGCCAGCATGAAGGGCGCGGGGATGCCTGTTTCCGCAGCCGCGGCGTTGGCAGCAACGCTGTGCTGCTGCACAAAGCCGGCGGCGCTTTTTTGAGGGATCTTGGGGGTTTCTGACGGGTCGGCCACCACCGGCAGGCTGTTGTTGGCGCTGCCGGTGGGCGGAATCGGGCCGGGCGTCAAGGCCATCTGCCGTTCCAGCTGCCGGGCGATCACATCCGCCAGCCCACCCGGTCGGCCGGTCATCTTGCTGGCCAGCTGCGCATCGAGCAGCTCGGTGCCCAGCTTGGTGCCGGCGTTGTCGAACAGGCCGGACGTTTCTGTCGCAGCGCGCATGCTCTTCATCAGCTCGTTCATGAAGAGCGACTCGAACTGCTTGGCGGCATCCTTGGCGGCGGCCCTGGGGTCTTTGGCGGCGCCGTTGCGCAGGCCCTCCAGGGCGGTGCTGTCGCTGGCCAGCCGGGCATTGCCCGATGCCGCCGCGGCGCGACCGGTCGCCTGCAGCTGCGGGTTGCCCGGCTTGCCGGCCGCGGTCAGGGCCGTGCTCTGGGTCGGATTGGGTGCAATGCTTGCCATGGTCAGATCACCTCCAACTCGGCCTTCAGGGCGCCGGCGCTTTTCATCGCCTGCAGGATGGCCAGCAGGTCTTGCGGCGTGGCGCCCAGCGAGTTGAGTGCGCGCACCACGTCGGACAGCTTGGCGCCGGCCGGCAGTTGCATGATCGCGCCACCCTGGGCGGTGATGGCAATGTCGGCCTTTTCGGACTGCACCGTCGTGCCACCGGTTGACAGCGGGTTGGGTTGGCTCACCACCGGGGTTGAATTGACCGTGACCGTGAGCGCGCCGTGCGCCACCGCGCAGCTGCTCAGCGTTACCGCCTCGTTCATCACCACCGACCCGGTGCGGGCGTTCAAAACAACCCTGGCCGCCGGCCGCTCCAGCACCACATTCAGGTTCTCGATGTCGGCCATGAAACCCACGTGCTCGTTGGCCAGGGCCGGCATGCGCACCCGCACCACCCGGCCGTCCACCGCCTGGGCGATACCCCCGCCCTTGGCGTTGTTGATCGCATTGGCCACGGCCCGGGCGGTGGCGAAGTCGTTGGACTGCAGGTCGAGCTGCAACACGCCATTGACCGACATCGCGGTGGGCACGGCGCGCTCCACCGTGGCACCCTCGGGCACGCGGCCCGAGGCCAGGTGGTTGATTTGTACCTTGCTGCCGCCCGCAGACGCCCCTGCCCCGCCGACGATCAGGTTGCCCTGGGCGATGGCATAGATCTGCCCGTCAGCACCGCGCAACGCCGTTTGCAGCAGCAGGCCGCCGCGCAGGCTCTTGGCGTTGCCGGCCGACGACACGTTGACATCCAGCCGCTGCCCCGGTTGGGCAAAGGCCGGCAACTCGGCCGTGACCACCACCGACGCCAGGTTGCGTGGTTGCATCGTCACGCCGGGCGGCAGCGTGATGCCGTTTTGCTGCAGGAACGCGGTAAGCGCCTGCGGCGTGAACGGCGCTTGCGTCGACTGGTCGCCGGTGCCGTCCAGGCCAAACACCAGGCCGAACCCGGTGAGCTGGTTGGGCCGCACGCCCTGCACGCTGGCCACCTCTTTGATGCGGGCGGCCTGTACCGGCCACCACACCGCCGCACTGGCGGCGAGCAAGCTGATCAGCACGATGGCGCGCACCACGCGGTCGGCGTTGGGTTTGTTCATGTCGGGTCCACGGGGCACGCCCCAATCGGGCAACAGGTGTCAGGTGCGCGGTGGGTCATCACACCGGCATCAGGTTCATGAAAAAGCGCGCCAGCCAGCCCATCGATTGGGCCTCGGCCTGCTGGCCGCGGCCACGCTGCTCGATCCGCACATTGGCGATCTGGGTGCTGGCCACGGTGTTGCCCGGCGCAATCGCGCGCGGATCGACCTGGCCCGAAAAGCGCAGCACATCGACATTGGCGTTGACGCCGATCTGCTTTTCGGCCGAGACGATCAGGTGACCATTGGGCAGCACCTGCACCACGGTGGCGGTGATGGTGCCGGAGAAATCGTTGCTGCTTTCCACCGTGCCCTTGCCCGAGAAGCTGTTGGTCGAGCTGCCGGCCGCGCTGGCCCGGGTCAGCGCGGTGGCTTTCAGGAACGGCACCGCCGCCAGGTCGGCCTTGACCGAATCGGCACGGTCCACCGTGCTGGTGCTTTTCTGCACGGCACTGACCTTCTCGACGATGCTCACCGTGACCGTGTCACCGACGATGCGGGCGCGGTGGTCCTCGAACAGCGGCCGGTAGCGGTCGGCCTGGAAGATCGCGCCGGTGGGGCTGGCGGGCGCGGCCGCCACCCGCGCCAGCGGCATCGCGGCGGTGGGCAGCACCAGGTCGACGGGCGGCACGCGCGCCAGGGTTTCGCAACCGCCCAGGTTCAAAGCCACCAGGGCAAGCGCTGCGACCTGCAGCAGGCACACGGGTCGGGTCATGGTCGTTTCGGTCGGCAGGGTTGGGTTCAGACGGGCCAGGGATCAGCGCGGGCGATCACAGCTGCGACAGCTTTTGCAGCATCTGGTCGGACGTGGTCACGGCCTTGGAGTTGATTTCATAGGCGCGCTGGGTCTGGATCATCGAGACCAGTTCCTCGACTACGTTGACGTTGCTGGTCTCCACGCTGCCCTGGGTGATCTGGCCCAGGCCGTTGCTGCCCGGTGCACCGGACGCCGGCGCGCCCGACGACGCGCTCTCGGCAAACAGGTTCTCGCCTTTCGGGTCCAGGCCGTTGGGGTTGATGAAGCCGGCCAACTGGATCTGTCCGACCTGCTGCGCCGTGGTCTGGCCCGGCAGGGTGGCCGTGACGATGCCGTCATTGCCCACGGTCACGACCAGCGCCTGGGCCGGGATCTGGATGCCGGGCTGCACCAGGTAACCGCCATTGGTCACCAGTTGGCCCTGCGAGTTGGTCTGGAACGCACCGTCGCGGGTGTAGGCCGTGGTGCCGTCAGGCATCTGGACCTGGAAAAACCCATTGCCCCGCACCGCCAAATCGTAGGAATTGCCGGTCTGCTGCAGGTTGCCTTGCGAAAAATTACGCGCCAGCGCCACCGGCCGCACGCCCAGGCCGATTTGCAGGCCGGCCGGCAGCGTGGACTGCTCGCCGGTGTTGGCGCCCACCTGGCGCAGGTTCTGGTACATCAGGTCCTCAAACACCGCATGGCCACGCTTGAAGCCGTTGGTGGCGGTGTTGGCTAGGTTGTTCGAAATGGCATCCAGCGCAATCTGCTGCGCCTCCATGCCGGTCTTTGAAATCCACAGCGAGCGGATCATCGTATTTCTCCATTGGTCCTGGCCTGGGTCGATCATGGCGCCGACTTGAGCCCGGCCATGACGCAAAAAGCGCCGCAAGTGCGGCGCTTCTTTGAGGTGATGGCCGCGGCGGCGCGGTGGCGTCAGGTGCTGGACAACAGCTTGCTGGCCGACTGCTCGCGCTCCTGCGCGGTCTGCAGCATCTTCATCTGTTGCTCAAACTGGCGCGCGGCGGAAATCATCGCCACCATCGACTCGACCGGGCTGACGTTGCTGCCCTCCAGCGCACCATCCTGCAGCCGGGCGGTGGCGTTAGCGGGCAGGTCGCCATCGGCACCGCGGAACAGACCGTCCTCACCCCGCAGCAACGGCGCCTCGGGCGTGACGAGCTTGAGCTTGCCGATGCCCTGCGGCCGGCCGGCGCCCACCGTGGCGGTGACGGTGCCGTCGGCGCCGATCATCACCTGGCCGTTGGCCGGCACCGTGATCGGGCCGCCATCCCCCATCACGGGCAGGCCGCTGCGGGTGACCAGCAGACCCTCGCTGTCGACATCGAGCGAGCCGTTGCGGGTGTAGGCCTCGGTGCCGTCACGGCCCTGTACCGCAAGCCAGGCCTGGCCCTTCATCGCCACGTCCATGTTGCGGCCGGTGGCGGCCACCGGTCCGGGCTCGGCGCTGTAGCCCGGCGTCGACTCGATCGCATAGACCCGGGTGCTGGCGCCGTCGCCCAACACCGGCACGGCGCGGAACGCCGTCATCTCGGCCCGGAACCCGGTGGTCGAGGCGTTGGCCAGGTTGTTCGCCAGCACGTCCTGGCGCTGCAGTGTGGCCTTGGCACCGGCCATGGCGAGGTAGATCACGCGGTCCATTGCTGCACCTCAGGCAAGGGTTTTTGCACCGGAATCGGTCAATGCGCCGAGATCAGCGCAGGTTGACCAACGTCTGCAGCACCGAGTCCTGGGTCTTGATGGTCTGTGCGTTGGCTTGGTAGATGCGCTGTGCCACCATCATCTGCACCAACTCATTGGTCAGGTCGACGTTGCTCTGCTCCACCACGCCCGATTGCAGCGCACCCAGCGAGCCGGCGCCAGGTGTGCCGGGGATCGGGTCGCCCGACTCGCGGGTCGAACTCCAGGCGTTGCCACCCAGCGGCTGCAAGCCCTGCACGTTGCGGAAGGTGGCCAGTTGCACTTGGCCGATCGCTGTGCTCTGGCCACTGGAGTACGAGGCCATCACGATGCCGTTGGGCTGGATCTTGATCGAGCTGAGCTGGCCCGGCGGAAACCCGTCCTGGGTGACGTTGGTGACACCAAAAGCCGCGCCGTACTGCGTCAACTGGGCCAGATCGAGTTTGATGCCGACGATCGGCTCGGTCACCGCGCCCTGGCTGTTGGTGGTGGGCGGCACGTCCAGCGAGAACGGCGGCAGCGCCAGCGTCGGGTCAAGCGGGTTGACCGGCGCGCTGCCATCGGCCGGAAAATTGAGCACGCCGATGGCCTGGGGATTGCCCGCACCATCGGCGTTGACTGGCGTGCCATTGGCCGACGCGTAGACACTCCAGCCGTCGTCACCCGACTTCTGAAAGTAAAACGTCAACGCCACCTCCTGGCCCTTGCTGTCGTACACGTTGAGCGACGTGGCATTGTTGTAGGACTTGGAATCACTGAAGGAGATGACCGGGGTCACCAGCGGATCAAGCCGGGTCGTCGCACGGGCGTCCAGGTTCAGCTCCAGGTTTACATTGGCGGTGATGCTGGGCTTGGTTCCCGCCGTGGGCAAGGTCAGCGGCTGGGCCTGGCCGGTCACCAGCACACCCAGGCCGTTGGCCGGGTAGCCCATCAGCTTGGCGCCCTGCACGTTGGTGATCAATCCGTCGCGGTCGACCTTGAACTGGCCGTTGCGGGTGTAAGACAACGCCCCCCCCGAATCCTTGAGCTGAAAGAAGCCGCCACCATTGATTGCCATGTCCAGCGGGTTGTCGGTGGACTGGAAGCTGCCCTGCGAAAACTGCTGCGTCACTGCGGTCTGGCTCACACCCAGGCCGATCAAACTGGAGCCCCCACTGATAGCGCGCGCATAGACATCGGCAAACTCGGCCCGCGCCACCTTGGCGCCCACGGTGCTGGCATTGGCCACGTTGTTGCCAATGACCTCGAGGTTGCGGGCGGATGCCGTCAGGCCGGATAAACCTTGCTGGAAACTCATGGAAACTCTCCTGCTGAAATGCCTAAAAGGTGGGGCAAAAGTGGGGCAGGCGCATCAAGTCAACCCGTGGCCCACCCGCGGCCGGCGACTGCGCCAAAAAACTCAGTTCAAGGCCTGGATATCCTTGTAGGCCACGTCACCGCTGCGGGCCAGTTCCAGCGTCAGCGCAGCCCCGCTGGTGTTGATGGCTTCGACCTTGTCGCGCATCAACGCTGTACTGGCCACCGTTGCCGCACCGCTGGTGGCAGCGACGCGGAACCGGTAGCCGGCCGACTCGCTGACGGTGCTGCCGGCGGGCCAGCTGAAGTCATGCCGGCCGCTGGATTGCGCGCCCAGGTTGACGGTGTCGACCACCCGCCCGGCGGGGCTCAGGATTTCGACCTTGACATGGTCAGCGGCGGCGGCAAGGTCGAACAGCCCTTGCGGCACACCGCTGGCCGGCACGCTCAGCTGGTCGCCCTTGAGCAGCACGTCGCGGCCCACCAGCGACGCCCCTTGCATGGCCTGCATCTGCATGAACTGTCCGGTCAGACCCTCGACCGTGCTGTTGAGCTTTTCGATGCCGCTGACCGTGCTGATCTGCGCCATCTGCGAGGTCATCTGGGCGTTGTCCACCGGGTTGAGCGGGTCCTGGTTCTGCAGCTGCGTGACGAGCAGCTTCAGGAACCGCTCGCTGGCCTCCTTGGCGGACCCGGCGCCGTTGGCGCCGGCGGTGGCCGCGGTGTTGCCGATGGCGGGATTGGTGGCTGAAGTGACGGTGCTCATCGGTGTCTCCTAAGACCCAAGTTCATCATGACTGGCCCATCTGCAAGGTCTTCAACAGCAGGCTTTTGGCGGTGTTCATCACCTCAACGTTGTTCTGGTACGAGCGCGATGCCGAGATCATGTTGACCATCTCCTCGATCGCATTGACGTTGCTGTAAATCACATTGCCCTCGGCATTGGCCTTGGGGTGGTTGGGGTTGTGGACCGTGCGGCCAGCGCTTTCGTCCTCGACAACCTGGCTGACCTGCACCCCCGCCGACGTGGCCTCGCCCATCATCAGCGTCTGGAACACGACCTGGCGTGCCTTGTAGCGCTCGCCGTTGGGGCCTTCCAATGTGTCGGCGTTGGCCACGTTGCTGGCCACCACGTTCAGGCGCTGGGTCTGGGCACTGGCGGCGCTGCCGGAGACGTCGAAGATCTTGAACATGCTCATCGCGGTGCTCCGGTCGGGGGATTGGCGGTCGGGTGCGGCTCAGGCACGGGGGTATTCATCAGCCCTGGCTCGGGCTCTTCATGGCGTCCAGCAGGGACCGCACACCGCCGTTGATGAAGCGCAAGGTGGCCTCGAACTTGACGGTGTTCTCGGTGAAGCTGGCGCGCTCGCGGTCAAGATCGACGGTGTTGCGGTCGATCGCGTCCTGGCTGTGGTGGGCATACAGCAGGCCGGGCTCGTCGGTAAAACCCACCGCGGCGGCGTCATGCGAGGGATGGGTGGTGACCAGGCCGGCGCTGCCCGCCGCGCTGCCCGGCCCGCCCCAGCCCGCAGGCGATGTACCGGTGGCATGGCGCAAGGCTTTGGCAAAGTCCATCTCGCGGGCCTGGTAACCCGGCGTGTCGGCATTGGCAATGTTGCTGGCGATCAGGCGCTGCCGCTCGGCCCGCAGCATCAGGGCATTCGACTGGAAATCGAGTGCTTCAGTCAGTCGTTGCATACGCGGCCCCTTTCCACTGGCACAGCCCAGACATGGTCCATGTGCGCCGATTGTCGGCAGCGGACGCGGGCACATGCCCCCGAACAACAGGCCCATCGCCCGCCAGTTCCAATCACCAGAATGCCGGCACCAACGCCATGATCCGGCCCGTGAGCACCCTGCCGTCCGTCCGCCCTGTCCTGCCGCCCGCGCTGATGCGGCCTGCGCTGTCGCTGCTGGGCCTTTGGGCCTGCGGACTGGCGGGCGCCGAGCCGTCGCTTTCAAAACTGCCGGTCCAGACGCCCGCGCAGGCGTCCGGAGCGGTGTCCGCACCGACATCCTCACTGCCCCTCAGCGCGGCCTCGGCGAGTGCCGGTACCGCCGCAACTGCCACGGCCCTGCCCGACAACCTGGCCGCCGAAGTGCAGCGCCTGGCACGCGAGGCGGCGGTCATCGTCTGGGGTGATGGGGCCAAGCCGCCGCGCATCGAGGTGGTGCTGGGCCGACTCGACCCGCGCCTGAGGCTGGCCCCCTGCCAGCAGATCCTGCCCTACCTGCCCGCCGGTACCCGGCCGTTGGGCAACACCCGCATGGGCCTGCGCTGCGCACGTGGACCCACCGCCTGGAACGTCAGCCTGCCCATCGCGGTGAAGGTCTGGGCGCCGTCGCTGGTGGCCAGCACAGCGCTGCCGGCGGGCACGGTGCTGGAGTCCCGCCACCTGACCTCGGCCGAGGTGGACCTGGCGGAGCGGCCAGACCCGACCATTGCCGTGCCGGAGGTCGCCCTGGGCAGAACTCTGGCGCGCGGCCTGGCGGCTGGCGAGGCCTTGCGCCGCACCGATCTGAAAACCCGGCTGTGGTTCAGCGCCGGCGACACGGTCCGCATCGTTGCCGTGGGCCCGGGCTATGCCATCAGCAGCGAGGGACAGGCCATGGGGCCGGGCCTGGAGGGGCAAAGCGCACGCGTCCGCACCGAGAGTGGGCGCATCGTCAGCGGCATCGCCGCCGGCGAACGGCGGATCGAGGTCGCTTTATGATGACCGCCGAATTGAAGCGGCTGATTGGGCGGGCTTACCCCCCTGAATGCGGGGATCGGAGAAAATCTGGCAGTCAGACCCTAAAGTCCCGATCTGGGGGGCCGATACCCCGAACATGTCTCAGGGTCGGGCAATTTGACCCACCTTGCTGGAGTCCATCATGAAGATCGGTCATCTCGAAAACAAGCCTGTTTTGCCGGCTGTCGGCGAACGCAAATCAGGTACGGCCGCTGCGGCGCCAGCCGGCGCGGGCACGTCTGCCAGCGCCGGCAGCAAAGCGGTGGAGGCCAGCGCCAAGGTGGAGCTGTCGGCCACCGTGGCGCAGCTCTCGGCCGGCGGCACCGAGGGCGTGTTCGACACGCAAAAAGTGCAGCGCATCTCGGACGCCATCCGCGACGGCAAGTTCCAGGTCAACCCGGAGGCGATTGCTGACAAGCTGATCGCCAATGCCCAGGAATTGCTGGGCAACGTTGCCAAGCGCTGACACCAACCCGGCGCCGGCATGCTGCATCCCGTCGATCCTTCCCGAACCCCTGGCTTGGCCGAAACTGAGCTGGAGCCGCTGGTGGCTAACGTCGAGCAGCGCCTGGGCGCGCTGACCGATTCGCTGCGTGAGCGCGACATCCCCGCCATCGAGCAGCAGGCCCATGAGCTGCACTGGGCCTTGGCCAGCGCAGTCGAAAGCTTCATGCACCGGGCCCGGCATGGCGGCGTGCCTGAGCCGATGCGGCTGCGGTTGTCGCATGCCAGTGCCCAGCTGGCGCGCCAGCGCGAGGCCATGGCGCGCGCCACTGCGGCGCTCGACCGTGCCATCGATGTATTGATGCCCGGCGCCGTGCCGAACAGCAAGGTTTACACGGCCAGCGGACTGACCCAGTCGCAACACCGCGGCGGCTCGCTGCGCGCCTGACGCTACGGCCACGCCGTCCGGTCGGGCGGTGGCTCAGCGCAACAACATCCCGGTGCCACGGCGCCTGGGCGCTTGAATGACGCCGGGTCTCAGTGCACCTGGCCCGAGGACGGCGGCGCTTCGCGCCCCGGCGTGAACAGCTCACCCACATCCACGGGATCGAAGCGGTACATCGCGCCGCAGAAATCGCAGCCAACCTCCGCCTCGCCCCGCTCTTCGATCAGCGAGCCGACCTCATCGGCCCCCAGCCCGCGCAACATGCCGGCCACCCGCTCGCGCGAGCAGCGGCAGGCAAAACGCGGTGTCAGCGGCTCGAACACCCGCAGCGTCTCCTGCCAGAACAGGCGGTGCATGATCTGCGCCGGCTGCAGCGTCAGCAACTCGTCCGCCGTCAAGGTGGCCGCCAGCAGGGCGATGCGTTTGTAGTCCTCGTTGCGGCCGATGTGGTCCTCGTCGGCGCGCACCAGCAGGTCGCCCGCCAGGTTGGCCGAACCGGTGACGGGCAAGCGCTGTATTAGCAGCCCGGCAGCCACCTCGTCGTTGGCGGCCAGCAGCAGGCAGGTGTCGAGCTGTTCGGACTGCAGCATGTAATGTTCCAGCACCTCGCTGAGCTTTTGCAGCGGCTCACGCCGGTCACCATGCAGCGGCACCACGCCCTGGTACGGGGTCTGGCCCGGCAGCCGGTCCAGCGGGTCCAGCGTGATCGCGCAGCGGCCCTGCCCGCCCACATTGAGCATCGCCTCCAGCTGGGCGCCGTCCGCCACGCTGCCCACCACCTTGGCAGTGACACGGAAGCTGAGATCGGGCTGGGTCTCGGCCACCGCCAGCCGCACCGGCCCGTCGCCCTGCATCTGCAGGATCAGCGCGCCGTTGAACTTCAGGTTGCCTTGCATCAGCACACCGGCGGCGGCCATTTCGCCCAACAAAGCGCGTACCGGCGGTGCAAACGCGTGCCCACCATCACTGACGCTGGCCCGGCGCGACAGCAGCTCACGCCAGCTCGAGTCCAGCCGGACCAGCATGCCGCGCACCGGCAGGCCCTCGAACAGAAACTTGAGCAGCTGGTCCATCGTCAGTCGATGCGCTTGAGGGTGCGGGCGTGGCGCTGCTGCTGCGCCACGTAGTGGGCCGCGCTGCCCTGCAGCCGGGCGATCTGGTCGGCAGTCAGCTCGCGCACCACCTTGGCGGGCGAGCCGACGATCAGCACGCCATCCGGGAACTGCTTGCCCTCGGTGATCAGGGCACCGGCGCCGACGATGCAGTGGCGGCCGATGCGTGCGCCGTTCATCACCACGCTGCCGATACCCACCAGCGAGCAGTCGCCCACGGTGCAGCCGTGCAGCATCACCTGGTGGCCGATGGTCACATCCTCGCCAATCACCAGCGGCGAGCCGTGGTCCGTGTGCAGCACGCTGCCGTCCTGCACATTGCTGTTGCGGCCGACGCTGATCGAGTCGTTGTCGCCGCGCAGCACCGCGCCGTACCAGATGCTGGCGTTTTCGGCCAGGCTGACCCGGCCCATGACCTGGGCGCTGTCGGCCACCCAGGCGGTCGGGTGCACATCGGGTGTCACGTCGTCGAGTTGGTAGATGGCCACGGAAAACCTCAGGTCAGAGTCAACCTATGATTCTAGGGATGCAGCTCAGACACCGCGCCCTGGAGGTGCTTGCCCTCGACGATCCGGCCAGCAAGGCGGAGCAGACCCGCGCACTGCTGGCGGCCGTGCACACCGGCCGCGGTGTGTTGGATCCGGACAGCCGGATCGTGTCCGCCGTGGGATTGCCCGGACGCCCCGCCCTGCCCCGGCTGGTGGCAGCCGACCAGGTGCCACGCCGGTCGCCCTTCACGCTGGCTGGCCGCGCCGCGCTGCTGCATGCGATCTGCCACATCGAGTTCAATGCGATCAATCTGGCGCTGGATGCGGTTTGGCGCTTCGACGGCCTGCCCGGACAGTTTTACCGGGACTGGCTGCAGGTGGCGGGTGAGGAGGCCCTGCACTTCATGCTGCTGCGCGAGCACTTGCAGACGCTGGGCCATGACTACGGCGATTTCGACGCCCACGACGGCCTGTGGCGCATGACCGACGCCACCCGAGACGACGTGACCGCCCGCATGGCTCTGGTGCCGCGCACCCTGGAGGCGCGTGGCCTGGACGCCACGCCGCCGATCCAGGCCAAGCTGAAAAAGGCGGGCGACCTGCGTGCGGTGGCGATCCTGGACATCATCCTGCGGGACGAGATCGGCCATGTGGCGATCGGCAACCGCTGGTACGGCTGGCTGTGTGCCCGCGACGGGCTGGACCCGCTGGCCCTGTACCCGACGCTGGTGGCGCGCTATGCGGCGCCGCGGCTACGGCCGCCGTTCAATTGGGACGCGCGGCGGGCGGCGGGGTTCAGTGAGGCTGAGCTGGAGGCGCTGTTGACGGCCCGTTGAAGCCGTCGTCAAACCGCCACCGGCTTTACCGTGGCGCGCTTCCAGGCCTTGATGCTGAGGTGTCGAGCGAGCAGCAGCGGCGGCATTCGCAACCAATGCGCCCGCAAATAAAGCAGCAGGGTCGCGGTGCTGGTCCAAGGCAGCGCTGCCAGGGCATGCGGGCCACGAAGACCCCGCCGCCAGAGCCCCTGCATCAGCGCCCGCATCACGGGCGGGGGTGCGGCAGGTGCTGCTTCGGCCCAAACCTGAGCAGGCACAGGGGTGCCGAAGGCCTCACGTACTGCAAACAGACCGTAATACAGGTTGCGTTGCAAATGCAGTGTGCTGGCACGCCGCAGCAAACTGGCCCAGAAATCGACTTCGTCGCCATGGTGCCGCAGCAGCAGGTCAACATCCGACAGGTCGCGCAGGCCGTGGCTGAACTCCTCGTTGTGAAACAGGTGGGTCATGCTGTGCAGCACCATGTCGGGCGCGTCCAGCACCTGGGCGCCCGGCAGCCCCGGCACCGCCCGTGCTGCCGCCAGCAACAGCGCGGCGTTCGGCGGACGGCGCACGGTGTCTGGCAGGAGGCCGTGGTGCACGTCAATCACCGTGCCGCGCCGAACATGCTGCATCGGTGGCAGCTCGTGCATCCACTGGCGGTAATAGCGCTGGTCGTAGGCATCATGGTGCGTACTCATCCAGCCGTGCAGCATCAACCGTCCTTCGACCTCGGGCAGGGCCAATTTGGGCACCAGAATGTCAATGTCCGAACACAGCCGGCCCCGCGCAGCCGGCAAATTGGCGGCAACGTAAGCTGCACCCTTCAAAAATACAACGGGAATATCCAGGTCTTTTACCGCCGCCAGAATCAGCGTCATCTCGCGTCGCAGTTCTTGGTGCTGCGCAAACACCACCTGGCGCGCCACGGTGAGATGCAGCCGGGGCGCTGGGGGCACGGCCTCGGTCAAACCCAGACTGTCCAACATCACCGCGAGTCGGCCCAGCACGTCGGCCCGCGCTGCTTGCCGAATTACCGATTCCCACTGGCTCAGCGTTCCAGACATCAGCCGTTGCGGCTCGCGCAGCGCCAAACAAGCGAGGTCGCCATCGGCGTCGGTCATGGCGTGTCCTCACCGGGTCGGTGCCCGTCCGCAAGGCGATCAAACAGTTGCACGGCCTCGCCAAGGCTGCTGTAGCTGAATTCCCGGCAGATGCTGCCCTCTACCAAATCGGCCAGCACCCGGAACCCAGCTTCGCGGTGCAGGTTGTAATTGAACGCATTCTCGATCAAGCGCATCAGCGTGCGGCCACGCGACAACGGTGTAAATTCAGCCGATGCGTTGGCGACATAACGCGGGAATATCACCCAGCCGGGCGCCGCCCGCACCCCAGCACGCAACACCGCGTCGGGTGGCGGCGCAAAGTGGCCGACGGTGCCTTTCACGGTGTCCCGGACGATCGATCCAAACGTCACCGCATCACCCGCAAAACGCTGAATGACGTTGATCGATTCATTCTTGAGGCTGACCGGCCGGGGCAATGGCACCAAATGTCCGGTGTCGGTTGCGATCAGCGCCAATTCGTCGGACAACAAGCGCCAGCCGTTGAACAACAATGCTGCGCACAAAGTGCTTTTCCCCGACCCGGAGGGCGCGGGCATGACCAAAGCCAGACCATTACGCTCCAGCACCGCCGCATGCAGAATTAAAAACTGGTGGCACGAGCCCGAGATACACCAGTTCATACCCCATTCCAGCATGGGCATGCCCTGGTTGCCCGGCAACGGCGCAAACGGACTGACGCCATCGATGCGGAAGTAAAGCTGCGGGCGAACCCAACGCCGCAACCCACGGGCAGACTCGATCGAAATATGAAAGTCGGCAAATTGCGCCGGCCCCTCGACCGTCTGATCGCCGTAAAGGGCCGTCAAGCCACGAACCACCTCGGGCACGACCGAGCGGATACAAAATCCAACCGGCCCGGTGCGAATGCGCAACCCATCTCCCGACAGGCGGTGCCGCAGTTCGTGGTCAGAAAGCGCGGACAGCGTCAACAAGGCAATTTGCTGAGTATGCCGTGCTGCACCAGTTGGTTCAGCAAGGGAGACAACAAATCTGCGTCGGCGCCGGCATCATGGGCTGAACCCTGTCCCAACGTTTCGTCAGAAAAAAATTGTCGGGAAATATCGGAAAGAAGACAGGGTTCAACAGCGCCTTGCAGCGCTGCGATCAACCACGTACTGGCCGGGTCGAGCAGGTGGGTTTCGAACCGTTCTCCGACGTAAACAACCGCCTCACCGTCGAGCAACCGCCACGTCACGCCCGGTGACAGTGTGTACAGGCAATCCATTCCTGCGCAGCACTACCCCATCAGGGCGACATCACAGTGGCGAGCCAAGCCAGTGTCTTCGTTTCGTCCCAACCCAGCGACGCGGGCGGAAACGGCGTTGTCGGGGCCGTTCCACGAATGGTTGACCACATCGCCAAGGCTTGCGCGTTGGTCATGGGAAATCCGGGCGGAGGCGATGCGTATTTGGTGTTGAGGTAAGCGGCCACGCAGTACTTTGCAAATGAGTCACTGCCACTCAGCACAGCCGTCAACCTAGGATTTCCGGAAATGTTAGGTGCTGGAAAAATGAGGTTAAATCTAGCATTTCCCTTGTCAACGCCTGGAGGCCAACTCTCAGCAACTAACGCATTGAAGTAGCTCGGTCCATTCGTCGTACACGGGTGAGGCGTACCGCCCGGGTGCCGGCTGTTGAAAGTATTTTGAGAAATGAAACCCGAGGGATTCAAACAAAGG
>JBKJKU010000298.1:0-3681 GCA_046597355.1 Aquabacterium sp. | reverse complement strand
TAGGCCCGCGGCGCGTTGGTCAGGATGACCTTGCGGCCGGGCAGGCGGCGCAGCGCGGCAAAGTCGTGGCGGTGCCCGGCGAGCCGCTGCTCCAGGCCGGGCAGGCGGTGGGTGTCGTGCAGGAAGTGCGCGGGCTTGACGCCGTGGTGGCGCATCAGCCCCAGCAGCGTGGCGCCGTAGCGGTGCCAGTAATCATGGTTCAGCGCCTGGGCCTGGTCGGCGTCGATCTGCAGCGCGGCCGCGGTGTAGTCGCCCATCGCCTGGTGCAGCGCACCAAACACGTAGGCGCCGGCGTCGTGCAGCGTGTTGTCCAGGTCGAACAGCCAGACCGTGCGGCGGTCGGGGCGCAGCAGTGCCATGGCGGGCCGCCGTCAATGCGAGCGGATCATGGTCCCGTAGGCCTGGTCGGTCAGCACCTCGAGCAGCAGCACATGCGGCACCCGGCCGTCGATGATGTGCACGGCGTTGACGCCGCTCTTGGCCGCATCCAGCGCACCGCTGATCTTGGGCAGCATGCCGCCCGAGATGGTGCCGTCGGCAAACAGCTCGTCGATGCGGCGCGCGGTCAGGTCGGTCAGCAGCGCGCCGGCCTTGTCCAGCACGCCGGGCGTGTTGGTCAGCATCAGCAGCTTCTCGGCCTTGAGCACCTCGGCCAGCTTGGACGCGACCATGTCGGCGTTGATGTTGTAGCTCTCGTTGTTCTCGCCAAAGCCGATCGGGCTGATGACCGGGATGAAGGCGTCGTCCTGCAGCGCCTTGACCACGCTGGGGTCGATCGCGACGATCTCGCCGACCAGACCGACGTCGTGCTCCTTGGTCGGGTCATCGCGGTCCAGCATCTTGAGCTTGCGGGCCCGGATCAGGCCACCGTCACGCCCGGTCAAGCCCACCGCCTTGCCGCCGGCCACATTGATCAGGCCAACGATGTCTTGCTGCACTTCACCGCCCAGCACCCACTCGACCACCTCCATCGTCTCCTCGTCGGTGACGCGCATGCCCTGGATGAAGGTGCCCTTTTTGCCGATCTTGGCCAGCGCGTCGTCGATCTGCGGTCCGCCGCCGTGCACCACCACCGGGTTCATGCCCACCAGCTTGAGCAGCACCACGTCCTCGGCAAAATCCTGCTGCAGCGCCGGGTCGGTCATGGCATTGCCGCCGTACTTGATGACCAGCGTCTTGCCATGGAACTTGCGGATGTAAGGCAAGGCCTGGGCCAGGATCTCGGCCTTGTCGCGCGGCGAGATATGCGCCAGGTCGGGCACGGCAGGAACGGTTGAGGCGGCGCTGGTCATGGACTGTCCTTTGATGCGTTGCAGCAATTTTGCGGATTGTAGGAACATTGCCTGCCCCGCTGGCCCGGCCCTGCGGCGCCGATGGCGCAGGGGGCCGGCGTAGCATCGGCGCATGAACACGCACGAGCACGACCTGAGCCCTTTCCACCACAGCCACAGTTTTGGCGACGCTGGCGAGGCTGCGCGCGGCCGGGCGCTGCTGATGGTGACGGCAGTGACCCTGGTCACGATGCTGGCCGAACTGGTGGCCGGCTGGTGGACCGGGTCACTGGCACTGACCGCCGACGGCTGGCACATGGGCACCCATGCCGCGGCGCTGGGTGGCGCGGTGCTGGCGATGCGCTGGTCGCGCCGGGCCCGCGAGCACGAGGGTTTTGCCTTCGGCGGCTGGAAGATCGAGGTGCTGACGGCCTACACCAGCGCGCTGCTGCTGGCCGCGGTGGCCGTTGCGCTGGCGGTGGAGTCGGTACGCAGCCTGGTGCATCCCGAGCCCATCAACTACCGCGACGCCATGTCGGTGGCGGTGCTGGGCTTGCTGGTCAACCTGGCCAGCGTCTGGTTGCTGGCGCGGGCGGGTGGCGATGTGCACGGGCACGGCCACGGCCATGGGCATGGGCACAGTCAAGCGGCGACCGAAGCCAGCGCGGCGCAGGCCCAGGCCCATGCCCATCCACAACCGCATCCCCATCCCCATCCCCATCCGCATCCTCATCCGCATCCAGATCAGCACCCGCCCAGCCCAGGGCCCGCCAGTGCCCATGACCACGGGCACCGCGCCAGCAGCGGGCACGCACCGCCGGCCCGCCCGGCCGCACACAGCGACCACAACTTCCGCGCCGCCTACGTCCATGTGTTGGCCGACGCCTTCACCTCGCTGCTGGCCATCGCCGCCCTGGCAGGCGGCTTGCTGTTTGGCTGGCGCTGGCTGGACCCGGTTGTGGCGCTGGTGGGTGCCGCGGTGATCGGCCAGTGGAGCTGGGGCCTGCTGCGCAGCAGCGCGCTGGCCCTGGTCGACGCCACCGCCGACGCGCCGCTGCGCCAGGCCGTGCGTGCTGCGATCGAGGCCGATGGTGACGCCAAGCTGACGGACCTGCATGTCTGGCAGGTCGGCCCGCAGGCCTACTCGGTGGTGATCAGCGTGGTGGCGGACCGGCCCCTGCCGGCGGCCGACTACCGTGCCCGGCTGCTGCCACTGCGCAGCGTGCGGCATGTGACGGTCGAGGTGCACCGCTGCGACCAGCACGCCGACGCATAAATCGGGGGGTTTGGGCGGCGGCCGAGGGCGTCGGACACCCCGTCGAAGGCGCAACGGCCCGCCAGCGGCCGCCCGCCGTCCCGTTCAGGCGAAGCGCGTCCGGCTCAAAAGTGGATGCCGCGCATCATCTGCTGCATCGCAACCGCCTCAGCCGACAGCTTGGGCCTGTCGCCCTTGGCGCCCTTGGCGGCGTCGCTGTCCGGGAACATCCGGAAGGTGGTGTTCATCACGATCTGGGCCACGCGCGGTGCCAGTGCGTGCAGCACCTGGCCCGAGATGCCCAGCCGCGTCGCGATGCGCACCGGTTTGTCCACGCAGGCCTGGGCAATCATGTCGGCCGCCTCCTCAGGGGCCAGCGTGGGCACGTTCTTGTAGATCTGGGTGGGCGCGATCATCGGCGTGCGCACCAGCGGCATGTTGATCGTGGTGAAGCTGACGCCCTGGTCGGCGTACTCGCTGGACGCACAGCGGGTCCAGGCATCCAGCGCGGCCTTGCTGGCCACATAGGCCGAGAAGCGCGGCGCGTTGGTCAGCACGCCGATCGAGCTGATGTTGACCACGTGGCCGCGGCGCTTTTTCACCATGCCCGGCAGCAGGCCCATCGTGACCCGCAGGCAGCCGAAGTAGTTCAGGCTCATCGTGCGCTCGAAGTCATGGAAGCGGTCGTAGCTGTTCTCGATCGCCCGGCGGATCGAGCGGCCGGCGTTGTTGATCAGGTAGTCCACGCCACCGTGCTGTTCTTCCAGCGTCTTGCACAGCGCGGCGCAGCCGGCTTCGTCGGCGATGTCGACCGGGTAGGAAAACACCTGCGCCGGCTTGGCGCCCTTGGCCTTGACGTAGGCGTGGATCTCGGCCACCGCGTCACGCAACTTGTCCTCGCCACGGGCGCAGATGATGGTGACGGCGCCGGCCTCGGCAAACTTACAGGCCGCGGCCAGGCCGATGCCCGATGAGCCGCCGGTGACCAGCACCACCTTGCCGCCCACCGCGCCCTTGAGGCTGCGGTCGATGAACAGGTCGGGGCCGAGGTGGCGCTCCCAGTAATCCCACAGTCGCCAGGCGTAGTCGTTCAGGTTGGGGCACTCGATGCCACTGCCGGCCAGCGCGGCCTGCATCTCGCGGCAGTCATAGCGG
>JBKJKU010000231.1:0-2611 GCA_046597355.1 Aquabacterium sp. | reverse complement strand
CTGTACGGGCATCGGGACGGCTATCCGGGCGCGGACCGGCCGGCTGGCGAGCGTCCATGCGGGTGTCATTGCCTGAGGCTGAGCCTGAGCCGGTGCCTGCGTTTCTGCGTGCATCCGGCCGGGTGTCCTGGCGTGCGTCCTGGCGTCCGTCTGGCCGGCGGTCGCCGCGGTTGTCCGGGCGGCCAGCGGCACCGGCCGGTCGGTGGTCCGGCCGTGGTGGGCGCGGGCCGCCCCGGCTGTCGCGGTCGTCGCTTCGGGGCCCACGCCGGTCGTCGGGCTGCCAGGCCCGCGGCGGCGGTGCCTCGGCAGCGTCAAGGCGGGCCTGGGCCAGCAGCGGCTCCAGCGCCTCCGGTGTCAGGCCTTTCAGGGCGCAAAAATTGGCGGGCGTCAGCGTCGTGCGCTCAAAGTCGCGCAGCAGCGCCAAACGGGCCTGGCGCGCCTGCAGCAATTCCGCTTGCTGCGCCTGCTGCTGCACCTGGACCTGCTGCTCGCGCTCGCGGGTGACTTGGCGGCGGCGGGTCAGTTCGTCACGCGCCAACTGGCGGTGTTCTTCGCTCAGCTCGCCTGCGGGCTGGCCGTCCAGGTCAAACCGCTGGCTGGCCTTGCCCAGCGCGATCAGGTACGCGGTGCTGCCGGTGTAGCGGCGAAAGAACGCCGACATCGAGGCCTTGCTGAACACGCCGGGCGCACGCTGGGCGATGTCGGCCTGGATGCGCAGCTTCAGGGGTTTGGGCGGGCCGGCAAAGAGTGCAGGGAAATGCTGCTTGAGCAACTCGGCGCAGGCCGCTGGGGTCAAGTCGCGGGCGGCTTTGGCGGCTTTGGCATCGGTTGCTGAACCCGGTGCTGCGTCCGGCGGGTGGGTATCGGCCGCCAACACCATCTCGCCGTCACCGGACTCGGCCGTAGACGCCACGGGTGTGGTTGCAGCGTCGGCGGGCACCGTGGTGTCGGCTGCCGACGCGGCGACTGCGTCAGGCAGCGCATTTGCGTCGGCGGGCGCCTGCGACGCCACCGCGGCGGCGGCAGTATCCACCGGCAAGGTGGGGGGCGCGTCGGCCGGCACAGCAGCGGGCGTCGAGGGCAAATCGGGGGTATCGGGCATGGCGGGCGCCGCGGGGCGGCTGGACAGAACAATCGCGTATTGTCGCTGTAGGCGGTCTTTTTGACACCGGCGCGTCCGGCGCGGCGTGCGTGTCCGGCACTGGGGTGCCAGCAGGTTGCGTTGCCCGCTGCTGGCGGGTTGCGCGACGTGTGCGGGCAAGCGCGGGGGGATGCGGAATGACGCAGGCTGGCGCAGACTGGCGCGGCCGGTTGCGGGCTGGTGGGGCCGGTTGCGGGTTTGTGCGGGTTCATTGGACTTGCAACAGGCGGCGTCAGCTTTTATGATTGACCGACCGGTTGGTCGGAAGTGTTTTTGAATCACCGCATCCGAAAATTTCCAGCCCGCCGCGAACCGACCCACAAGGATCATCCGCCCATGCCCGACCCCAGCCCCCAGCAGCTTGCCGAGCAGGTGCGCGACGCCATGCTGGCCGACGATCACGCCAGCCAGATGCTGGGCATGCAGGTGGTGGATGTGGCGCCGGGCCGGGCGGTGGTGCGCATGACGGTGCGGCAGGACATGCTCAACGGTCACGCCATTTGTCACGGCGGGCTGATCGCCACGCTGGCCGATTCGAGCTTTGCCTTTGCTTGCAATTCCTACAACGAACTGACCGTGGCGTCGGGCTTCGCAGTCGACCTGCTGGCGCCGGGCCGGCTGGGCGACGTGCTGACCGCCACCTGCGCCGAGGTGGCCAAGGGCGGCCGCACCGGCCTGTACGACAGCGAGGTGTGCAACCAGCGCGGTGAGCGCATTGCACTGTTCCGCGGCCGGTCGTACACCGCACGCGGCAAGCCGGTGGTTCTGCTGGCCTGACCCGGCGGCGCTGACCAACCCAGTCCGCCTGCCCCGGTCCAATCACGCCCAGTTGCCGCCACTTTCTCGCCCAGTTCCCGCCACGTTGCCGTCCCATTCGCGCCCACGTCCCGCCGAAATCCCCGGAGAACCCCAATGCCCCAGCGCCAACCCGTACCCGGTGAGCTCGACCCGATCGAGACTGCCAGCCGTGACGAGATCACCGCGCTGCAGTTGCAGCGGCTGCGCCAGACACTGCAACACGCCTACGACAAGGTGCCGCACTACCGCGCCACGTTTGATGCCGCCGGGGTGCAGCCGGACGACTGCAAGACGTTGGCTGACCTGGCCAAGTTCCCGTTCACGACCAAGAAGGATCTGCGCGACAACTACCCGTTTGGCATGTTCGCGGTGCCAAAGGCGCAGGTCTCGCGCATCCATGCGTCGTCGGGCACCACCGGCAAGCCCACCGTGGTGGGCTACACCACCCAGGACATCAGCACCTGGGCCGACCTGGGCGCCCGCAGCATCCGCGCTGCCGGCGGCCGGCCTGGCGACATGGTGCATGTGGCCTACGGCTACGGCTTGTTCACTGGTGGCCTGGGCGCGCACTACGGCGCCGAGCGCCTGGGCTGCACGGTGGTGCCGATGTCGGGCGGCCAGACCGAAAAACAGGTGCAGCTGATCACCGACTTCAAGCCCGACATCATCATG